>MHDY01000238.1 GCA_001803705.1 Nitrospirae bacterium GWC2_56_14
GTTAGGTTGGGGTATCATGGGAATCTGGTGGGGGATCTTCCTGGTGACCTGGTCGGCCGCCGCCATTGTTGTAGCCTACGTTACTTGGATACTGCGAAAACTGGAAAAGGACATGAAAACGGTATGAATTGGGCTTTAATGAGGTGGTTTCCGGTGGTTTATACTCGCTGAATCTGTTATGAATACTTGATTTTAAGCAATCTACGGGTTCTTTTGGAGCCATCATGCAAACAGACCTCACCTTTTTCACCAACGAGCCAGGTGTTACCTTGCTCGACCGTTTCAGAAAAACCCTCAAGGATGTAAAGTTCTTTGATGTCCTGGTTGGATACTTCCGCACCAGCGGGTTTTTAATCTGTGAGTTTTATGCATAATGACAACCTTCATTCCGGCCACCGGGAGCGCTTGCGCAAGCGCTTTCAGGAAGAGGGTCTTGACAGCTTCGAGGATCACCAGGTTCTGGAACTGCTCCTGTTCCACGTTATCCCGCGAGGTGACACGAACCTTATTGCACACCGCCTGATAAAGCGCTTTGGGTCTTTGTCGGCAGTTTTGGAAGCGGACCCGAAAGATGTGGCCTCTGTTGAAGGGATTGGCGAGAAGGCTGCTGCGTTCTTGTCGATGATCCCTCAGGTGACACGCCGTTATTTCCATGACCGGGTACTCCGTGACCGACCGAAGCTCAACACTTCAGAGGCCGTGGCGGAGTATCTCATCCCGCTTATGGCCGGGCGACCGGAGGAGGTGTTTTACGTCCTCTGTCTCGATACCCAATGTCGGGTTGTCTACCCGGCGCTGATAAGTGAAGGGACTGTCAAGGAGGCCGCAGTCTACCCGCGGCATGTGGTGGAAGAAGCAATCCGGCATCGTGCTGCATCGGTCATCCTTGCCCACAACCATCCGGCAGGTACGGCCCAGCCGTCCCAGCCGGACCACCAGCTTACCAGGTCGCTGGTTCAGGCACTCGGCCCGTTGGATATCAAGGTTCTGGACCATATCATTGTCGCCGGAAATCAGGCCTTCAGCTTTGCCAGGGAAGGCATTCTCCCTACCTACGAAGCCAGTTAAGGAGTTGCTATGGAATACACCCCGCACCAACAGGAAGCGATCAATCACCTGGACGGCAACCTCCAGATCATCGCCTGCGCCGGTTCCGGCAAGACTCAGGTCATTTCCCAGCGTATTGTCAATATACTTCTAGAAAAAGGCTCTGCAGGCATAACACCAGCCAACATAGTTGCCTTCACCTTCACCGACAAAGCCGCCGGAGAGCTGAAAAACCGGATTCATAAACTTGCAAGGGAGCAGCTAGGCTCCGAATTCGGGCTTGCGGAAATGTATGTCGGTACGATTCATGGTTTTTGCCTGAATCTTCTTCAAACCTATCTGTTCAAATATCTCAAGTACAGTGTGCTTAGTGATGTTCAACAACGACTCTTGATTGACCGTCACAATCAGGAATCAGGTTTGCGCTCACTGACTACACTGGATGGTAAGCCGCTGAAACAATTTGTGGATTCAAGACTGTACCAGAAAATTCTATCGCTAGTTCGTGAAGCAAATATCGATGAGGGCGCTCTTGGCGACCATCCGGTTAGGGCTGCCTTGGCAAAGTATAATGACTTGCTGGACAAAAAGCGCTATCTGGACTACAGCCGCATCCTCTTGGAGGCGGTGACAGCCCTTGCCGGCGACGAAGCATTGCGAAAAACTATCGGTGAGCGGGTCAAATATCTGATCGTTGATGAATATCAGGATGTCAATCCGCTTCAGGAGTGTCTGATTCGACTGCTGCATGATCTTGGTGCACAACTCTGCGTGGTAGGCGATGACGACCAGACGATTTACCAGTGGAATGGCAGCGACATTAACAATATCCTTACCTTTAAAGATCGTTATCCGGGAGTGAGGCAGATCTCGATGGCAGAGAACTTCCGGAGCAGTAAGGGCGTTGTCGAGACAGCACGTAACGTGGTTGAGCGAAATCGCGAACGACTTCCGAAAATCATGGAGAGCATGGAGAAACAGCCTTTTACGCGGGGAGAGCTCCTGTGTCTTCGCTTTCAAACCCCTGCAGAAGAAGCACGATGGATTGTTGAAAAGCTCAGGGAGCTGCGTGGTCTTGCCTTTACGGAACATGATGAAACACGAGGCTTGTGCTGGTCAGACTGCGCAATTCTGTTGCGGAGTGTAAAAAACAGCGCTGGTCCGATCGTAGAAGTTTTGAGGGCGGCAAATATCCCCTACATCGTCAAGGGGATGACAGGACTTTTTGATACCACCGAGGCGCAAGCCGCTGTTGGAATCTTTTACTATCTTAACGGTGACATCAGTAGAGCTGATTTGATTGCTCTCTGGAGAAATGCAGACCTAAACATCGAACCAGATTGTTTGAGCTCGGCGATTGATGGGCTGGATGCTGGTAAAGCTGAATGGCCGGATGAGCGCCGCAAGTCTAATTATGGACTGCAACGCACTTACATGGCGTTTCTTGATGCCCTTGAACTTCGAGAAGAAGCTATTCCCGATGATGGCGGTGCCCACCTGGCAAGAGGAGAGTTGGTCTATTTCAACCTGGGCAAGTTCAGCCAGATCGTGACCGACTTCGAACAGATACACTTTCATAGTGAACCTTTTCGGCTGTATCAGGATTTTGCCGGTTTTTTGCGCCATCAGGCAAAAGATTACTATCCGGAAGGCTGGGAAGGCGCCGGGTATGCAACTCCGGATGCAGTTCAGATCATGACGGTTCACCAGTCCAAAGGGACAGAATTCCCGGTGGTCTTCGCACCCAACCTGCTGAAGAATCGTTTCCCGCCCAAGGCACATGGGGGACGTCAATGGTATCATGTCCTGCCACGGCAAGCGGTCATGGATTCAGATCGCCTGGCTGGTAGCGTGGATGATGAGCGCCGTCTTTTCTACGTTGCCCTGACTCGCAGTAAGAAATATTTGTACTGCACTTGGGCGCCTGATATGGCAACCCGTGATTACAAAAACGAATCTATTTTTGTCCGCGAAGTAACTACCCCCGGCCTTGTTCTAACTCGTGATCCGCTTCATTGGCCACCCGACAGACTCGACCCTGAGCAGGGACGCACCGAAGCTGAAGTAAGCATCACCTTCAGCGAATTGAAGTATTTTTTCGAGTGCCCGTACCAGTTCAAGCTGCGCTTTCTCTACGGATTCAATGCGCCGGTCCGTGAAGAGATGGGTTTCGGCAAATCGTTGCACGACGCCCTTGCCGAGATTCATGCACGCGCGATTGCCGGTGACTATGCCGACTGTTCCGAAATTGCCGGGCTTGTAGAAAGGCATCTGCATCTTCCTTTTGCAAATCCTCGGTTGATGGAACAGATGAAGATTAAGTCTGCCTTCATCCTTGATAAGTATCTGGCTGATAATGCCCGTATTTTCGACAAAATCGAGTATTCCGAGCAGTCCATTGAGATAAAACTGGCCGAAGGCGTGGTGGTACATGGCCGCATCGACCTGATTCGTCGCACCGATACCAAAGAGGTCATCATCATCGACTTCAAATCGACGGATCGGGCGCAAGAAGAAAATGTTACGAGGCAGCAGCTTCATATTTACGCCATGGGGTATCAGCAGCTTACCGGCTCCAGCGCCGATCTGGTCGAAATCTACAATCTTGATGAGGGTGCCGGGGCCACAGTGCGGGAGCTGGTGGACGAAACGATGCTGCGGGCGACAGAGACAGACATCGTGGCAGCTGGGCGAGACATCAGGAATAGCCATCTGTGCCGAGTTGAAAGATGCAATGGCTGCGACTTCACAGGGATCTGCAGGAGTGATGTTTCAGCAGAAAGCGCTGCGTAATGACCACCAGGAAACAGCTCTTCATCAGCTCCGTTCAGAAGGAATTTGCCGACGACCGCCGGGCGCTGAAGGAGTATGTACATGGCGACCCGCTGCTACGCCGGTTTTTCGAGGTGTTTCTCTTCGAGGATTTGCCGGCTTCCGACCGGCGCGCCGATGAGGTCTACCTGCATGAGGTGGAGCAAAGCGCCATCTATGTCGGCCTCTTCGGAAATGACTATGGCTACGAGGATGCAGAGGAGATCTCGCCGACCGAACGTGAATTCGACCATGCAACCACCCGCGGCACGGAACGTCTCATTTTCGTCAAGGGGAATGATGACTCCGCCCGTCATCCCAAGATGCTGGCCCTGATCCGCAAGGCGGGAGACCAGCTTATCCGCCGTCGATTTGGAACTGTTACGGAGTTGATTACCAGCCTTTACGCCGCACTGGTGCAGTATCTGGTAGCCAACGAGTTAATCCGTGGCGGCCCGTTTGACGCCGCTTTCTGCCAGAAGGCCACTCTTGCAGATCTGGATGACGAGAAAATCAGTGAATTTCTGCTGAGCGCTCGCCGAGCGCGGGGCTTTGCACTGGATGAAGATACACCTCCTGCCGCTGTTCTTGAGCATTTGAATCTGCTCGACAATGGCCGTCCATCTCATGCCGCAGTTCTGCTATTCGGGGCTCGACCGCAGCGATTCCTGATTTCGTCCGAAGTGAAGTGCATGCACTTCCACTCCACGCAGGTTCATAAACCGATCCCCTCCTACCATATCTACAAGGGGACACTCTTCGAACTGGTCGATCAGGCGGTGGATTTCGTCATGTCCAAGATAGATCTCTGGGTGGGGACACGGAAGGACAGCCCGCAGGCGCCGGTGGCCTATGAGATCCCACGAGAGGTTGTGTCCGAAGCTATCGTCAATGCCGTTGCACACCGTGACTACACCAGCACCGGAAGTGTCCAGGTGATGCTGTTTTCAGACCGACTGGAGGTCTGGAGCCCTGGTGAACTGCGCTCTCCCATGACCCTGGACAAGCTGACCAAGCCGCATCCATCCTTGCCGGTTAATCCGCTCATCGCCGAGCCGCTCTATCTCAGCAAATATATTGAGAAAGCGGGATCGGGCACCTTGGACATGATTGAGCTATGCCGGTCAGTCGGGCTGCGTCCGCCCGAGTTCCGAGTGGATGTAGGGTGCTTCATAGTGACGATCCATCGTAAGCAGCGTTCTGAGACCGGGCAAGTCACCGAACAAGTCACCGAACAAGTCACCGAACAAGTCACCGAACAAGTCACCGAACAAGGCACCGAACAAGGCACCGAACAAGTCACCGAACAAGTCACCGAACAAGTCACCGAACAAGTCAAACGTTTATTACTGGTGCTAGGCGATGCGATATTGACGGGGAACGAAGTAATGCTCAAGCTTGCGTTATCTCACCGCCCTACGTTTCTCTACACCTATCTGCATCCAGCGCATAAGAATGGTTTGATTGAAATGACAATTCCCGACAAACCCAACAGTCGCAAGCAAAAATACCGGCTCACCGCAAAAGGCAGGACCTGGCTGGATTCACACCTCAAAGGAGCAAATTGAATGCCCACCATTGACATAACGAGACCCGAGCTGATCTGGCCCGGCAAGTATGATGAAAAAGGCAACCGCGTGGAAAACCGCGGTACTGCCCTGCCGTTCCAGGTAATCGAGACCATCAAGGAAGGCCGGGCCACTCGCGAACCGGGGCGGATGAGCGACCTGTTCAGCTATGCGGCCAAGCAGGACGAGAACAACTGGCACAACAAGCTCATCTGGGGGGATAATCTGCTGGTGCTGGCGAGTCTCATGGAGGAGTATGCCGGGAAGGTGGATTTGATCTACATTGATCCGCCGTTTCTTAAACAGGAAGACTTTACAATAAAAGTTCAACTCGCAGAGCATACTATTGAAAAAAGCGCATCCGTAATCGAAGAAAAAGCATATCGGGATACATGGGGGAAAAATCACTCTTCTTATCTTGAGATGCTTTATCATCGCCTGAGATTAGCACGAGAATTATTAAGCGAAACTGGAAGCATTTTTGTACATATAGGCCCAGATGTTTCCCATTATGTACGTCAGATTCTAGAAGAGATCTTTGGTACAACTTGCTTTTTAAATGAAGTTATTTGGCAGCGGACTGACCCTCATAATGATGCAAAATCTCGTTTTGGAAACGTCCATGACACCATTTTCTGGTTCAAAAAGGGAGAAAAACAATATTACGACTACAATGCGGTTAGAGATGAACTTTCTGATTCTGGAGAAAAGGAATATTCTCTGCTTGAACTTGAAGATGGAAGTGTAATTAATCTGAAAGGCAACGAGCATAAAAAGGGGCGCATATTCAAGCTTGAGAATGCAACATGGAAAGGCAATAAAAATAGGTTCTTATGGAGAGGTGCAAAGCCTTCAGCCAATAGAGAATGGATGTACGATGAGCAAGGTATGGAGGACGCTTTAAACCGTGGTGAGTTATATTTACGTGATTCTCTAAAAGGTTCTGCTCGTTGTCTTGTTAAGTACTTAGATGAAAATTTGGGCATTGTTCTTCAAGATATCTGGACCAATGCTGGAAGAATGAAGGGTGGCAGTGAGTATCCAACTCAAAAACCGGAACGACTTCTTTCTCAGATTATACAATCAGCATCTCCGCAACACGGACTAGTGCTTGACTTTTTCGGCGGTTCAGGCACAACGGCTGTCGCGTCGGAGAAGCTTGGTCGTCGTTGGATCGTTTGCGATCTTGGCCGCTATGCCATCCACACCACCCGCAAACGTCTTTTGGATATCCCCGATAGTAAACCTTTCGAAGTCCTCAATCTAGGCAAGTACGAACGCGCCTACTGGCAAGGTATTACCTTTGGTGAGACGCCTACGGAGCCGAACAAAGCCGCCATTGCCGCCTACATCGGCTTCATCCTGGAGCTGTACAAGGCGCAAGGACTGGCCGGCTCCCATATACACGGCAAGAAGGGCCGGGCGTTGATCCATGTCGGCGCGGTGGATGCACCGGTGACCATCAACCAGGTGAACGAGGCATTGGCCGAGTGCGCAACGCTTGGCCAGAAGGAGCTGCATATCCTCGGCTGGGAGTGGGAGATGGGGATGAACGACCCGATCATCAAGCACGCCCAGGCCGAATACGGTATCGGTCTGCGCCTCCTCAACATCCCCCGCGAGGTGATGGAAAAACGGGCCGTGGAATGCGGAGATATCCGCTTCTTCGACCTGGCCTACCTGGAAGCAGAGGTCAAGACTGGTAAGGAGAAACGGAGCATCCAGGTCGAGCTGAAGAACTTCGTCATCCCCGATACCGACCTGATCCCAGACGAGGTGCGGGATAAAATCACCAAGTGGTCGGATTACATTGACTACTGGGCGGTGGACTGGGATTTCCGCCACGATACCTTCATGAACCAGTGGCAGACCTACCGCACCCGCAGCCAGCGCAAGCTTGACCTGGTGAGCGATGCGCATACCTACAAGGAACCGGGTGCCTACAGTATCCTTATCAAGGTAGTGGATATCTTCGGTAATGACACCAACCGCCTCCTGGAATGGGAGGTCAAGTAGCCATGGCTGTACACGACCTGCACGAAAATCCCAATATCCTTGACCTGGTACTTCCCGAAATCGAGGGGCGCGACCCGTATACCCCACCCACCAGCCACCTGGAAAAGACCGGCCCGGAAAGCTGGGAGGAGAAGCCGGGACGACGGGTGAGCAACGCCCTGCTGGTGAACAAGCTGCGCATTGCTGTGGATGAATGGCGGGATACCGGCTACCCCGGCGCCAGCGAGACTTCGAAGAGACTGCTGCAGTTCTGGTTCGACGAAGACCACCTGCTGGCAAGCGGCGAGCCGTTCCGCTTCTACTTCTGCCAGCAGGAAGCGGTGGAAACCATCCTCTACCTGTACGAGGTGGAAGGACGCCGGGACGTGGCCAATTTGGTGGATGCCTATTTCCAGTCGCCGGGGCTGTTCGGGCTGGAAATCCTCACCTCCACCAAAGGGGTGCGCTCCTTCCGCCGCTACATCCCGGAAATCGGCAAGGAGGCGGAACAGGAACTCCCGCCGGAAGGTCTACCCCGCTATGCGGTGAAGATGGCCACCGGTAGCGGCAAGACCGTGGTTATGGCCCTGGTCATCGCCTGGAGCTGGTTTCATCGCCGCTTCGAGCCGGGAAGCGACCTTGCCGCCAACTTCCTCGTTGTCGCCCCGAACGTCATCGTCTACGAGCGGCTGCGGGAGGATTTTGATTCCCGTACCGTCTTCAATACTCTCCCCATCATTCCACCCGAATGGAAGGACTACTTCAGCGGCCTGCAAACCTTCATGCGCGGTGACTCGCGTGCCCCCTCGGCAAGCGGCAACCTGTTCCTCACCAATATCCAGCAGATCTATGAAGACAATGGCAGCCCCGCCGCGCCGATCAATCCGATCGCGGCGCTTCTGGGGAATGTACCGAAAGGGAACATGAACGCCGGCCAGTCCATGCTCGACCGGATCAAGAAGCTGAACAACCTGATGGTGCTCAACGACGAGGCGCACCATGTCCACGATGAAGACCTGGCCTGGAACAAGACCCTGACGGCGCTGCACGAAAACCTCAAGACCAAAGGCCAGACGGGCTTGACCCTGTGGCTCGACTTTTCCGCCACTCCAAAGAACCAGAACGGCACCTACTTCCCCTGGATCGTGGTGGACTACCCGCTGGCCCAGGCAGTGGAAGACCGCATTGTCAAGACACCACTGATCATCCATCAGACTGACAAGGTTGACCCGGACAAGTATTCCCACGAAGAAGCCGGCGACGCCTACAATGAGTGGATCGCCATTGCCGTGGAACGCTGGCGGCAGCATGTGAAGGATTACGCGGTGGTGGGAGAAAAGCCGCTTCTCTTTGTCATGGCCGAAGACACCAAGGATGCCGACTCCATAGCCGAAAGGCTGCGCCGCGAGCCGGAGTTCAAGGACAAGGACCGGGTGCTCCTGATTCACACCAAGAAAAACGGCGAGATCACGGAAAAGGACCTGGCAGTGGCTCGGGAAGCGGCCCGCACCGTGGACAAGGGGACCTCACGCACCCGCGCCATCGTCTCCGTGCTCATGCTTCGCGAAGGGTGGGACGTGCGCAATGTCTCGGTCATCCTGGGGTTGCGACCGTTTACCGCCAAGGCGAACATCCTCCCCGAGCAGGCCATTGGCCGCGGCCTGCGCCTCATGCGCAGGATGCCGCGCAGCTGCAATCAGATACTGGAGCTGATCGGCACCAACGCCTTTGAAATGTTCATCCGCGAACTGGAGAAGGAAGGGGTAGGAATTCCGCGTATCACCAAGCCAAAACCGCCGGTGCAGGTCTTTCCCCTGGAAGAACGGCGCAACCTGGACATCCGCATTCCCCGCACCACCCCACTCTATGAGCGGGAGTACCGACGGCTGGAAGAGCTGGACCCGCTCGCTCTGCCGCAACTGGCCAAGGAAAAGGATCTGGACAAGGAAATCGTCAACCGGATTGATCTGGTGCATGGAATCGTCAACATCAAGGTTGCTTCTGACGAGATCGAATTCAACGCCGAAAACGTGCCGCCCATCGAGAACCTGCTGTCATCCCTCACCAACCGGGTGGAGAAGAAGTCAAAACTTACCGGCCGCTTTGCCGAACTGTATCCAAAGGTAAGGGAATACGTGCAGAAGCGCTGCTTTGGCGGCACGGTGGAACTTGACGATGTGGGGCTAAGGCGAGCACTGAACCATTCCGGCCTGCTGGATGCCATTGCCGGCATGTTTGGCCGGAAAATCGGCGAACTGACCGCCACCCTCCAACCGGTAAAGCTGACCGGTAACGACTATCTGCTGTCGGAAACTGAGCCGTTCCTCTGGCGAAGAATGATCTCCCACGCCGACCGGACCATCTTCAATGTCGTCCCCTGCTACAACGACTTGGAGGTAGGGTTCGCCTCGTTCCTGAACGGCTGCGATGATATCGACCGCTTTGCCGCCCTGGCCGAGTGGTTCACAAAATTCCACGTGCAATACCTTTCCTTAACCGGCTCAATCCGTCTCTACTACCCGGACTTCGTTGCCGTCCAGACCACGCAAAACGGCGATGTCCACTGGATTCTTGAAACCAAGGGGCGTGAGTTCGAGGAAACCACCAGCAAAGACTTCCATATGGCCCGTTGGTGTGAAGATGTGAGCCGCGAATCTGGTGAATCCTGGCGGTATCTGAAGGTGCTGCAGCCGGTATTTGAAGACTTTATACGCCGAGGTGATTATCGGCGATTTGAGGCGCTTGTCGGTTGGGATGGAAGTTGGAAGGGGATGTTCTCAGAATAAATATTGAGGAGTGAATATGACCTGTCATATGGATTGATATATTCAGGGGACACAACAGAATGCGCTAGTTTAAGGCATTTTTCCATAGCAAATCAGCTGAAAATATTGGCTAAAAATGGCATAATGCGCCATGAAAAATTCAACGCCGATGTTT
>MHDY01000239.1 GCA_001803705.1 Nitrospirae bacterium GWC2_56_14
GAATGGGCAAGCAGAACGACAAGTTCATCATCATCCTCGACATCGACAAGATCTTCTCGACCGAGGAGCTGTCCCTGGTGCAGGAAGGCCAGACCGGGGCAGCAGCAGAAACGCCGCAATAAGCCGGAGGACGGATCGCGGCTCTGCATTATCCGGGGGGGGAGCATGAGCTGGAAGGACATTTCGCTCGGGAAAAAAATGGTGAGCGGCATAGGGCTGGTTCTGTTCATGATGACGCTGATCGCAGCCTGGTCGGTCTACGGTGTCGGCAGGATAGTTGCCGGCGGCATCGAAGCGACCGACGGCAGCAAGCTTCGGGGCGAGTTGCTGCAGCGGGAAGTGGACCATCTTAAATGGGCGCAGGTTCTCGGACAGTATGTTTACGATGACCGCGTCAGTGAGCTGAAGATCCAGCTGGACCATACCCAGTGCGGATTCGGAAAATGGTACTATGGAAACGGCAAGGCCGCAGCCGAAAAACTGCTGCCTGCCTTGTCAGAGCCGCTTGCTGCGATCGAAACGCCCCACAGGATGCTGCACGAATCAGCCGCCCATATTCAGCGGATGCGGAGCCAGGGCCAGGGGGCCCGCGAAATCTACGAAACAGCCACGCTGGCACACCTGGAGCACGTACAGGGTTTGCTTAAAAAAATGGGCGAGCTGGCGAGCCTGAATATTCTGTCCGAGGATGTGATGCTGCAGGATGCCCGGAAGACCCGTCAGACGATCATCATGCTCAGCCTGGTGATGCTCCTGTTTGGCGGCTTCTTCGGTGTGCTGCTGACGCGGTCCATCACCCGGCCGCTGATCAAGGTTTCCGGTATCCTGAAGAAGGTCGCTGACGGCGACCTGCGCAACGGCCAAACCAGGGCATGGGACCTCGAAACAAGGGATGAGCTCGGGCAGTTGTTCATTGCCATGAAGTCCATGATGGCCAGGCTCGGCGAGGTCGTTACCGGCGTGCGCGGTATGTCCGACGAAGTGACATCGCGCAGCAGGGACCTGATGGCGGGGTCGGAACGAATGTCCCAGGGCACGACCGAGCAGGCGGCTTCCGCGGAGGAAGCCTCGTCATCGGTGGAAGAAATGTCCGCGGCAATCAAACAAAATGCGGAAAACGCGCAGCAGACCGAAAAGATCGCCCTGCAGTCGTCGGCAGACGCGACCGAGAGCGGGCAGGCCGTGAGAGAAGCGATGGCCGCCATGAAGCAGATCGCGGCCAGAATATCGGTCATCGAGGAGATCGCGCGGCAGACCAATCTGCTGGCGCTGAACGCGGCGATCGAAGCGGCCCGCGCAGGCGAGCATGGCAAAGGCTTTGCCGTGGTCGCCGCGGAGGTGCGCAAGCTGGCCGAGCGGAGCCAGGCCGCAGCCAGGGACATCGGGGAACTGTCCATTTCGAGCGTTGCCGTTGCCGAGCGCGCAGGGACCATGCTGGCCAGGCTGGTCCCCGACATTCAGAGGACGGCGGAGCTGGTGCAGGAGATCAGCGCGTCGAGCAAGGAGCAGTCCTCGGGCGCCGACCAGATCAACAATGCCATCCAGCAGCTGAACAAAGTCATCCAGCAGAACGCGGCTTCTGCCGAGGAGGTCGCCGCTACCGCAGGGGACCTTTCGTCCCAGGCGGAGCAGATGCAGGGGGCGATCGCGTTCTTCATGCTGGACAAAGCGGACGCGCTTCCGGGGACGAAAGGCAAACACAGGACCGAACACTATGCACTGCCGGCCGGCACTGTCTGACCGGATTGCGGCTTCCCGGTGATCTCCCGTAGCTCCCGCCCGGTCATGAGGTGTTGAAGAATACCGTTCTTTGTACGCTTTGTGTCTCAGCGTGGTCCGCATTATCGGACAGTGCGAGAAAGGCTTTGCATTGTTCCGTCCTGTCAGGTTATTATGCGAATCAGATGAACGTGAGTACTGCTGCAGGAGCAGAGCATCCGGCCCATCCATCCTTCCTTGTGTACCAGTCACCCTTTTGTGCGGACGGAAAACAGCGGCATCGGAATTAAAGCGCCGGCGCGGGAAGAACAGGCATGACAAACAATAGTTTTCACAATGAACTGGCGAAGCCCATGACCACCCAGGAGTTCATCCAGCTGAGCGAGTTTATCCATACCCAGTGCGGGATAAAAATGCCGCCGGGGAAAAAGATCATGCTGGAAGCGCGGCTGCAAAAACGTCTCAAGAGCGTGGGCGCCGCCACCTTCGGGGAATACTGCGAGTACCTGTTCAATTCTCCCCACAGCCAGGAAGAACTGGTGCAGATGATCAACGCCGTCACCACCAACAAGACCGATTTTTTCCGCGAACCCGGCCACTTCCATATTCTTACCGACACCGTGCTGCCTCCGTTCATCGATCCTGCCTCGGGCAACGGGTCGTGCTTCACCGTCTGGAGCGCGGGATGTTCGTCGGGCGAAGAACCCTATACGCTCGCCATGGTGCTCTCCGAATTCGCCGCGCTCCATCCGGGATTCCGCTTCTCCATCGTTGCCACGGATATTTCCACCAAGGTGCTGGAAAAGGCCAAACTCGGCATTTACGATGAAGAGCGGATCGCCACGGTGCCGGTCTCGATCAAGCAAAAATACCTGATGAAGAGCAAGGATCGCGGCAAGGGACAGGTGCGGATCACGCCTGAACTGCGTTCCCAGATCTGTTTCGAGCGGGTCAACCTGATGGATGAACAGTACCGGCGGCCCGAGCTCCTGGACGTCGTTTTCTGCCGCAACGTCATTATTTACTTCGAGCGTCAGAACCAGGAAAAGCTGCTGGGACGGCTGTGCAACTCCCTGAAGCCGGGAGGGTACCTTTTTCTGGGGCACTCGGAGACGGTGCACGGCTTCGATCTTCCGCTCCAGCGGGTCACGTCCACGGTGTACAGAAAGACCGCATGAGCCCGAACGAGGACAACCTTCCTGTCATTTATCTGAAGGCGGCAGAACTGCATTTCTCGGACAATCCGTCGAGCGTAATGACCGTGCTCGGCTCCTGCCTGTCGGTGACCATGTTCCATCGAAAGGCGCGCGTGGGCGCGATCTGCCACGGCCTGCTGCCGAAATGCCGCGAACGCGCTCTTTGCAGCCGGCCCTGTGCGGAACGGGCGAAGTATGTGGAATGCGCCATTGAGATGATGGTGAAGCTTTTTGACGAGAACAAGCTGAAACGCAGCGAGATCGAGGTAAAGGTGTTCGGCGGCGCCGACATGTTCAGCATGCGGCTCGGAGGGAAGAACAGTATTTCCGTGGGCAGGCAGAACATCGAGATCGCGCAGCTGACGCTAGAGAAGGCGGGCATGCGGGTGATCGCCCTGGATGTGGGCGGCACGGCGGGACGGAAACTGTTCTTCAATACCGCAACGGGCGATGTGCTGATGAAACGGCTGCAGGCGAGCATTGTTCTCGCCGACAGCGGAACGGACGCGAAATGACCAGGAAGATGATACGGGTGCTTATTGTTGATGATTCGGCGTTCATCCGCCAGATCCTGAGCGAGGTCCTGTTGTCCGACCCCGGGATCGAGGTGATGGCCGTGGCCGCGGACCCTTTTTTTGCGGCCGAGAAGATCCTGCACGAGGTCCCGGACGTGATCCTGCTCGACGTCGAGATGCCGCGCATGGACGGCCTGACGTTCCTGCACAAGGTCATGACCCAGCATCCCATTCCCGTGGTGATCTGCTCCTCGCTTGCCGAAGAGGGGTCCGAGACAGTGCTGCGGGCGCTGGAGTACGGTGCGGTTGAGATCATCCAGAAACCCCGGATCGGGACCAAGCAATTCCTCGAAGAATCGCGGATACGGATCTGCGACGCGGTTAAGGCCGCTGCCCAGGCGCGGGTGAAGCGCATCGCCACGGGCATCACCACGGTCACGCCCAAGCTGACGGCTGACGCCGTCATGCCGAAATCGACGCGGCAGTCCGAGGCAATGCTCAGGACCACGGAGAAGGTGGTCGTGGTCGGCGCTTCGACCGGCGGGACCGAGGCCCTCAAGGTGTTCCTGGAGACCATGCCGCCTGACGCCCCCGGCATTGTGATCGTGCAGCATATGCCCGAAAACTTTACGCGGGCCTTTGCCACGAGGCTTGACGGGCTCTGCCGGATCACGGTCAAAGAGGCCGAGGACAACGACACGGTCATTCGGGGGCGCGCGCTCATCGCCCGGGGCAACCGCCACCTGCTGCTCAAACGGAGCGGGGCGCGCTACTATGTGGAAATGAAGGATGGGCCCCTTGTGTGCCGCCAGCGGCCGTCGGTCGACGTGCTGTTCCGCTCGGCAGCCCGGTATGCAGGCAAGAACGCCATCGCCGTGATCATGACCGGCATGGGAGATGACGGGGCCAAGGGCATGCTCGAAATGAAGGAGGCCGGGGCCTATACCATCGCCCAGGACGAGGAGTCCTGCGTGGTCTTCGGCATGCCGAAGAAGGCCATCGAACTGAATGCCGTGGACCGTATACTGCCGCTTTCCGCTCTTGCCGGAGGGGTGCTGCGGGAAGCGGGATCGTGGTAGAGGCCGTCTACATCGAACATCCGCTTGTCCGAAGCCATCGCGTACTTTGCTTATGCCGCAGTTCTGCTGCCCACCAGTAAAAACGCCGAAAACATCACTGCTGCCAGTTTGTTCATGATCGCCGTTTCCCTTGCTTCCAGCCGTTATTGTCCGTTTCCCGCTGATCCGGCCCGGGTTATTCTGCCACAGGCTATTCTGATATTTTGACAGGGACGCTGTTTTACCGTATAATAAACACGTTATTCGAAGCAACATAAACAGCTATACTTGTTAACGAGCATGGCTCTCCTACGGGAGATCATTCAGGAGGAACACCGATGAAACTGATACCGTTGCATGATTGGGCAGTGATCAAACCATCCCTTGCTGATGAAGTGAGCGCAGGAGGTCTCTATCTTCCTGACACGGCCCAGGAAAAGCCCGCACAGGGCGTGGTCGAGGCGATCGGCCCCGGAGCGCTTGAAGAAGAGCCCTATGACAAGAAGAAAAAGAAGGACCCCAAGGACAGGAAGTTCATAAAAACAACGGTCAAGCCGGGGGACTATGTGCTCTACGAGCAGTATGCCGGACAGACCTACAAGGTCGGCGACGAAGACCGCGTACTGGTTCGCGAGAGGAACATCCTCGGCATGCTGCCCGGAGGCGCGCCCAAGGCAAATCCCGCGCCGAAACCGCTGCAGCTCCCGGCGACAACATCCGCCTCCCGGAGCACTGCCATCATGCCAGCAGGCGGCACCAGGGCGCTCACCGCGCCAGGCAGGAAAGACCTGGCAACGCTTTCATCGGTGACCCCCAAAAAGCCTGCCCAGCCGAAAAAGAAAGCAGCGAAGAAAGCCGCTAAAAAAGCTGCCAGGAAAAAGGCAGTTGCACCAGCAAAGAAAGCCGCAAAAAAGGCTGTGCCGGTGAAAAAGAAAACAGCGAAAAAAGCGGTAAAGAAAACAGTGAAGAAGGCCAAACCAACGGCAACGAAACGCAAAGCCGCCAAGCCGGCAAAGAAAAAGAGATAGGGAAAGCAAACCGCGATGGAAGACGAATTAGTTCAGCGTGAAAAAAAGATCTTCGCGATCCTGGAGCAGGAAATAGAGGACGGCGCCCATCTTGCCGCGGCAGCGCGCAAGATGATGCACTTCCTTCTCTTGGAGAAAAAAGGCTATTCCGAGGAAGAGGTGGAGCGGAACGTCATCTTTACTTTGACGCTGGGCGCTGAGACCGCACATTCCTCCGTTGATTTTCTCGTGACCCTGAATGGGAAAAAGGCCCTGGTGATCAAATGCTCTGCAGGCTCGCTCGATTCCCGTGAGCGCCAGGCGATTGCCGCCGCGCGGTTGCTTGCAGTGCCGCCCGTGCCGTTCGCCGTGGTTGCCGATCCGGAGCATGCGGAATTCCTGGATACGGCCACGGGCAAGGTCATCGGAGAAGGCTTTGGCGCGGTCCCGGTCCGGGAAGAGCTGCTGAAGCTGCTTGCCGCTGTCGAGCAAAAACCTCTTGCAGTAGAACGGGTCGAAAAAGAAAAACGCATCCTGCTCGCCTTTGACGCCATCCGCTGCTGCGTTCCCCAGGGCGCCGATGGCCGCGCCATACAGCTCGGTGACGCTTGTGAAAAGAAAAAGACGTAAAATCAGATCGCACCTCTTATGAGAATCACTTCCCGGTCAATTTTCAGGCCTGACCTCAATTCTGTCGCCAGTTGAAATCCTGTCCCTTCTCACCATCAAATTCTCTGAAAGAAACTTCTCTGGCAACCGCTTACTGTTTTCGATATAATATTGCAGAAGAATAAGGACATCTCGCTGATTTTCAATCGCCACCCCGGGCCGAACTCCCCGTTGCTTGTGGCGGGGTAGATTATCACCGGTTTCTGAACCATGTATTATGAACTTATCAACCTTCTTCAACTCTGTTGTGGGTATGTACCTTACCCAGTCTTTTTGCCACTCGGTCATTGCGGCAATGATCACGGACCGCGCCTTAAAGGCATGGAGCATCTACGACCCGCTGGTCAGGCAGCGCTTCCGCCTTATTGTCATCCTTTTCCCGATCGTATCCTTCCCTCTCTACCAGCTGATCAATCCCGCCAGGAGCTCGGTTCTGTTCCGGCTCGATGCGCTCTTCGACGTTAATAGGTGGCTCTTCCTGGAGATATGGGGGTTCATTCCCGTCAGCCTGTTTTTTGTGCTCATGTTCGTGGCCACCTCGCTGGTCTTCTTTTTTCAGGAAATGCTCCCTGTTCTCAGGCATACGCTGGACACGGAACATCCGGAGCACGAGGGCACGCATCTGGACGTCGATCCCTTTATGGGGGAAGCCTCCCGAAGACTGTCCATTAAGAAGCCCGAGGTGTTGCTCATCGACGATGACAGCCCGATCCTCTTTTCCACCACAGGCAAGGACGCAGTGATCTTCGTATCCACCGGCCTTTCCCGGGCGCTGCCCCCTGAGCAGATGCACGCCGCGCTGGCGCATGAACTGGCGCATATCGCGCGAAACCAGCGTCCCCTGCTGATCGCCGTCTTTCTCCTCCGGATCATCATGTTCTTTAATCCCATCGTGCTGGTGAAGTTCCGGAGAGCGGTCAGGGACGAGGAAAAGATCTGCGACGACATCGCGGTCTCGTTGACGCAAAACCCCGCGGCGCTTGCTGCAACGCTCAGCGTGTTCTACCAGAAAACGGACGGCCCTCCCGAACCCGATCCCCGGAAACTGTTCCGGCAGCCGGTTTCGCTCGAAGAGTACAGCCACAACCTGCATCTGGGGGACCGGATCAGGAGGCTCGAAACAGGGGCTGACGGCCGCGGGGAACGCTGGGGCGTGCCGTTCTTGATCACGCTGCTGACCATTGCAGTGCTCAACTATTTTATTGTATGATCGGCGAGGTGGACATGAATAAGACCCTATACCGCTTCCTCTCCTTTGCGCTCATGATCGGCCTGCTCGTCCTGGCGTTGAAGGTCATCAACTGGATCCCCCTTGCTTTCCAGCAGGATGCGGTCCGGCGCTATAAGACCGTTGAAGAAGTGCGCGCGGCGTTGAACCTGAAAGAGATTTATGTTCCGTCCTATTTTCCCCAGCAGATCAGCTGGCCGCCTTCGACCATCCTGGCGCAGAGCAAACCCTTTGCCGCCATGCTTATGGAATTTACCCGCGCTGACAAGAGGAATACGGCGCTGATCATTTCCCAGTCCGAAGGAACGACCTTGATCGTCGAGAATCCCATTGAGATCCGCGAGGTCACGGAAAAGGTGCAGTACCCCATAAAAGGCAGAAACGCCGTTCTCACCGTAGGCTTCTGCAGAAAGGAAGAGCCCTGCTGCGGCATCACCTGGACCGAAGGCAAATATACCATGACGGTGCTCATGAAATCGACCCCCTTTGAACTGACGAAGATCGTTGAAAGCATGCTCCGCTGAGATCCTCCGTCTTTCATCTCCGCGTGCGATGGTATAGATGCTATAATCGTCTGGAAAACGTACGATGTGCCTCCGTATGGCCTGCAGCGTACTGGAGAGGCCCCCTTGCTCCGTTCTCAGGCATAATGCCTCCTCATTGCTCTCTTTTCACTTTTGCCAAGGAACGAGCCCGCCCCGGCTTAGAACGGGCCTTTTTATTTGCTATCTTCTCCACCCTGCCCATGCGGGAACGCCTGCGCTATCCCGCAGGATAAGGACACTGCCACCCTTGTTGCACTCTGCCGCGATGATGGCGGGTTTTCCATCGAAGCTTATCCTTGATCCCCTCACCTCGACCTTGTCGCCTTTTTCAAGATTCACGTCTTGCCGCTCAATGTACCATTCCGGACCGAGATGAACGGCTATGGTCTCCTTGTCCGTCTTAAGTACGAGGTGGATTCCGGAATACATTCCCTTCATCGGCGTGATCTTGTTTATTGATTCAATAACACCTGAAACGGCCTCCGTTGTTGCCGGATTGTACATCCTCTGGTAGGACGAACCCATGCCCCACCCTCCGCTCCCTCGCGAACCTTTCCAGGGGCCCGCAAGGGCGATTGAAGAGACAAAAAGCACAGATAAAGCAACAGCCGCGCTGATAATTCCTGCTGTTCTCATGACTGCCTCCTTTTAGTCGGGATTATTTTTTCATGGTACGGGTCATTATCCGCTTTTGGGCAAAGTAAAACTGAATGTGCTGCCTTTCCCGGGCGTGCTTACTGCCTCTATCTTTCCGCCATGCGCCTCGATGATCGTTTTGACAATGAACAAACCGAGCCCGGACCCTTTTGAGTCCCGGCTTATGCGATAGAATGCGTCAAATATATAGGGCAGTTTATCTTCCGGAATGTCTCTGCCCGTGTCCGTAATGGAAACATGAAGAGCGCCGTCCCTATCGAAAAGCGCAACGCGTAGGGTTCCGCCCGTATCGGTATAGGCTATTGCATTATCGAGAAGGTTCGCGATGACCCGGTCTATCATTGCCGGATCAGCGAGGATCGAAGGAGGAATGTCTCCATTAACCTCAAAGAGGATGGTTAATCCCTTCTTGTCCGCCTCAATCTTCGCGCCTTCGATGTTTCTGCGCAGATACTTCTCCACATCGAACGGTCGGGGAACCGGTATATATGCCTTTGCCTCGACCCGGGAGAATTCGAGAAAATCCGCAAGCAAGTCCGACACTTTATAAAGCTCTTCCCGTATTGTTCCGAGGTAGGTTTGCTGCTTTTCCGTGAGTTCGCCGGTTTTGCCTGAAAGCAGGCGCGATAAAAATCCTCCCGCTGTGGTAACGGGATTCTTCATATCGTGGGCGAACATTGACAGGATATTCTGTCGTTCCCGCTCCCGCCGTTTGGCGTCGCTGATGTCCCGGAAAAGCTCAACAGCGCCGGAAAGACTGCCGTCATCGTCAATAAGCGGAAACGTCGTAACCGAAATGGTGATCTGTTCGCCACTCTTCTTTTTTATGGTGGTCTCCGCCGCAATAGCCTGTTCCATTCGCGCGAGAGCATGCTTCAATACAGGACAGGCGTCCCTGTCGGAAACGCCGTGGAGGATTTCGAAGTGAGGTTTGCCGATCACTTCATTCCTGCGATAGCCGGTAATCGTCTCCGCAGCTGAATTAAAGTCCATGATGATGCCGGCTTTATCCATCAAGGAAAAACCCACGGGGAGGTTTTGTATGACGACGTCGTATAATTGTTGTTTTGGCATGGCTTAGAGGTTGTCCTATTCAACAATCTCATTCAAGGCTCTTAATTCCGCGCTCCCAATCCTGACTTCTGTTCTTCAAACGGGTGAACGCAGTTCGTTGCGGTCAATCTCCGTCGAATCCCTGCGAATGACCATCCATGATCTGCGACAAAGCCTCCTGCATGAGACTGCAGGCGCTCGCCAGCTTCTTGTTCGCAATCCGGTAATAAATGTTCGTGCCTTCTCTTCGCGTTTTAAGGATACCCCGCATCCGCATCACCTTGAGATGCTGCGAGGCATTGGCTTTCGTTGTCTTCAGCACTTTTGTGAGTTCATTGACCGTCATCTCACCCGTCTTCAGGAGGGTGAGGACCTCGAGCCGTTTTGCATTGGAAAAAGTCTTGCAGACTTGTGCCTGAAACTTCATCATTTTTGATTTCATACCAGCATACACAGCCTCTTTCGCGTAATTAGAAATTAAATGAACGGATACAGCCCTCTGGCTATGGTGTTTGCTCTCAGGAGGCCCCCGCAACTCGTACCGACCCGCTCCTTCTCCCTGGCGGAGGATCAGCGGAGTGACGATTGTCTTTTCTGAAAAATCGACCGAGTTGACTTCAGAAGACCGACACCTCCGGGCAAATTGTGAAGCATCTTAGTGCGC
>MHDY01000240.1:0-829 GCA_001803705.1 Nitrospirae bacterium GWC2_56_14
TGCATGGGTGTGAATTGGATCACAGCAGAACATAGAAATGCCTTACACCAGAGAAAAAACCTTTTGTCCGCAGATTACTCAGATGGACGCAGATTTAAAACTATAAAATTCCGGACTGGTCTGATCGGTGAAATCTACGCAATCTCTGGATAAGGGGTTGACCTGATCAGGTTCAAATAATGATGCAAAAATACAATCAGAGGTGATGACGCTATGCTGACCGCAAAAGATATTATGACCAAGGATGTTGTTACGGTAAAACCCGAGACCTCCATCGAAGAACTGGCGTCCCTCCTGGTCAAACACCAGATAAGCGGAGTGCCGGTGGTGGACGAGAAAGGCGAGTTGTACGGTATCGTGACCGAGAACGACCTCATCAGCCAGAATAAACGGCTCCACATCCCGACCGTGGTCAGCTTTCTCGATGCGGCTATTTATCTCGAAAGTTCGAAAAAGTTCGAAGCGGAAGTGAAGCGCATTACCGCGACCAGGGCCGGGGATATCTGTTCGCGCAAGGTCCTGACGGTCACCGAAGACACGACGCTCGTGGACATTGCGACGATCATGGACGAAAAAAAGACCCACCTGCTGCCGGTGGTCAAGAACGGGAAAATGGTCGGGATTGTAGGCAAGCGCGACGTGGTCAAGGCTGTGGCACGGCAGGCCGAGTAATGTTCAGCGTGGTCACGACGAGTCCGGAGCAGACCTGGCATGTGGGCCGGATGCTCGGAGCGCGGCTTGCCGCCGGGGACACTGTCTGTCTGTACGGCGATCTTGGCGCGGGAAAAACGAGCTTTTCCTATGGCATTGCTTTGGGGCTCGAAGTGAA
>MHDY01000240.1:948-10113 GCA_001803705.1 Nitrospirae bacterium GWC2_56_14
TCGGAAAATATATTGATTCCGATGGCGTAACGGTCATTGAGTGGGCAGAACGGGCAGAAAATGAGCTGCCCACGGAGTGCCTCAGCGTATATCTTTCCTCGGTAAATCAGAACAGCCGCGAGATAGGGTTCCTGGTAGAGGGTGAACGGTACGAGAATCTGCTGGTGGATCTGCAGGCGGACCTGAAAAAGGACGGAACGCTGTAAGGGCGGGCAGGCCTGTCGGCTGGAACGGATACGAAGGACCATGAAAAAAATCGGCATCATCGCAAAGAACATCCCGGAAGCGCAGAAGGCTGCCAAAAAGCTGGCGGCCTGGCTCGAGTCGCACGGCAAGAAGGTCTTCATCGACAACGATACTGCCGCGGCCATCAGGATGGAGGGTTACGACCGGGAATCGATCCCCTCGCTCGTTGAAATGCTGATCGTGCTCGGCGGAGACGGTACGCTCTTGTCCGCGTCGCGGCTCGTCGCTGACGCGCATCGCGATGTGCCGATCTTCGGCGTCAATCTGGGAAGCCTGGGGTTCATGGCCGAAGTATCGCTGGATGAACTGTACGATAACCTTGAGAAGGCCATTGCAGGAAAGCTCGCGACCGAGGACCGGATCATGCTCACGGCGAGCGTGCTGCGCGACGGCAAGCGCCTGTCCCGGTACCGCGTGCTGAACGATGCGGTGATCAACAAGGGCGCCCTGGCACGCATGATGGAGCTCAGGGTCTCGGTGGATGACGGCCTCCTGACCACGCTCAGGGCTGACGGGTTGATCATTGCCACGCCCACGGGATCCACCGCGTATTCTTTGTCCGCCGGCGGGCCGATCGTGCATCCCACGCTCCATTGTTTTGTCGTAACGCCTATCTGTCCCCATACACTCTCGAACAGGCCCATAGCTTTGCCGGACAATGTGGTGGTCACGGTCTGCCTCACCTCGCAAAGTGAAGATGTGCTGCTCACGCTTGACGGCCAGATCGGGTTCCCGCTGCTGCCGAACGACGTGGTGGAGATCAAAAAGTCGCGGTTCAAGATGAAGCTGATCAAACACCCCACAAAAAGTTATTATGAGATCCTGCGGACGAAGTTGAAGTGGGGGAATTAGAGTAGGTCGTAGGGGCGGGTTTGAAACCCGCCCGTACAGCTCACCCGTACAGCTCAAATGTAAAGTGACGGGTAGTAAATGTTTTTAAGGCATGGGGCATCTTTTGTGAATGATATTCAGCAGGAACTCCTGGAAATAGTGACCCAAGTGCGGACCCATCTTGAATACCAGAAGGCGCTTGGGGTCACTGTTGTTGAATCACTTGCCGTGCCTGTTTCTACTGCGGCGCTCGTTCCGCAGCCGGTTGTTAAATCGGTAAGGGCAGCAGAACCTGCGCCTCAGGAACCTGCAAGAAAAGACTCCACGGTAGCGCTGTCCCCACCAGCCTCGTCAGGCACACTCACACTGGTTCGCGAGGAACTGGGTGAATGTACACGGTGCAAGCTGAGTAAGGGCAGAAATGCCATTGTTTTCGGCGAGGGAAATCCGGAGGCAAAGCTTGTTTTTATCGGCGAGGGGCCGGGGCAGGAAGAGGACCAGCAGGGAAGGCCCTTTGTGGGCGCTGCTGGTCAACTGCTGACGGACATCATTGTCAAGGGCATGGGGCTGAAACGCGAGGATGTGTACATCTGCAATATCGTGAAATGCAGGCCGCCGGGGAACCGGAACCCCGAGCCGGACGAGATCGAGGCATGCGAGCCCTTTCTGATCAAGCAGCTCCAGGCGATCCGGCCGCAAGTCATTGTTGCGCTCGGTAACGTGGCCGTTAAAACACTGCTCAAGACCAAAGCGGGGATAACGTCGCTGCGCGGCACCTGGCAGACCTATCAGGGTATCCCGCTCATGCCCACCTTCCATCCGGCATATCTGCTCAGGACCCCGGGGGATAAAAAGCTCGTATGGGAAGATATCAAAAAGGTCATGGCCGAGATGAATAAAATCAAGAAAGGGTAGAGGGAAGGGCAGGGTTCAGGGTCCGGGGTCCAGGGTTCAGTACTGCTTCTCCTGGGTTCCTGAATTCTCACTACTGTCCTGGCTCCTGATCACTGAACCTATGGACCGTCTTTGGACCCCCTGGCGCATGAGTTACATCTTGAATAACATAAAAAAACATACGGGATGCATCCTGTGCGAAGAAGCAAAAAAGAATGACGACCGCAAGAACTACATTCTGTACCGCGGCACGCATTCCTTTGTGATCATGAACCTTTACCCTTATAACAACGGCCATCTTCTCATTGTACCCAATACCCATGAGTCCGATATCGATAAGCTGCCTGCAGATGAGCTCACCGATCTTATGAAGGTCACCCAGGCATCGGTGAACATCCTGAAGCAGGCCATGAAGCCCGAAGGCTTCAATGTCGGGATCAATATCGGAAAATCCGCAGGAGCAGGCATTCCCGAGCATCTCCATATTCAGATCGTCCCGCGCTGGAACGGCGATACGAGCTACCTTACGGTGTTCGATGAGACCCGCGTCGTGCCCCAACTGCTTGAAGGTACCTATGCGCAGTTGCGTCCCTATTTTGAAAAACTCCGGACTCCTGGCTCCTGACTCCTGGCTTCTGCTTCAAAAAAATATGACCGATCTAACTCCCTTAATGAAACAATACCGCGAGATCAAGCGCCAGCACCTGGACGCGATCCTGCTGTTCCGCATGGGCGATTTCTATGAGATGTTCGACCAGGACGCAGTGACCGCTTCCAAGGTCCTGGAGATCACGCTGACGGCGCGGAACAAGTCCAAGGGCATCGAGACGCCGCTCTGCGGATTTCCCTATCACGCGGTGGACGGGTATATCGCAAAGCTCATCCGCCGCGGCTTCAAGGTCGCGGTATGCGAGCAGGTGGAGGACCCGAAGCTGGCCAAGGGGATCGTGAAGCGCGAAGTGATCAGGGTCGTGACGCCCGGAACGGTGCTTGACTCCAACCTGCTTGATGCCAAGGACAATAATTATCTCGCCTCCCTCTATCCCGCGAAGAACGGGTTCGGTCTTTCGTTCCTCGATATCTCGACTGGTGATTTTTCTGTCGCTGAAATAGACGGAGCTGAGAACCTTGCGGAGCTGGATACCATGCTTGCCCGGTTCACCCCCCGCGAGATCGTACTGCCGCGGGCTTACCAGCCCACTCCGGGGCTTTCAGGCCTGCTCCGCCAGTATACGCAAGCGATCAACGGCTGCGATGACTGGACCTTTGACTACGAGACCGCGTACCGTGCGCTCCTGGACCACTTCAAGGTCGCATCGCTTGAAGGGTTCGGCTGCAGCGGTATGAAGGCCGGCATTGCCGCCTCCGGCGCCGCGCTCCGCTATATCGAGGAAACGCAGAAGACCGCTTTGGCGAACATCCGCAGGATGACGCCCTTCAGGGCCCATGAGCACATGGTCCTCGATGCGTCCTGCCAGCGCAACCTGGAGCTGGTCAGGAACATCTATGACGGTTCCGCCCGGGGGACGCTCCTTTCCGTGCTCGACCACACGGTCACGTCCATGGGAGGCAGAAAGCTGCGCGAATGGCTCCTGAACCCGCTCATGGATGCAGCAGAGATCGAGCGGCGGCTCGATGTTGTAGCGGAGTTCAAGAACGACCATCAATTCCGCTCGGACCTCCGGACCGCGCTCGGCACGGTCTACGACCTGGAGCGCCTGATCAGCCGCGTTTCGCTCGGCGCGGCCAACGCCCGCGACCTGCTTGCGCTGAAACAGTCCTTTACCTCGCTGCCGGAGATCCATAAGCTCCTGTCACGATGCAATTCCCGCCTGATCTATGATATGTCCGCGGACTGGGACGACCTCGCGGAAGTCCATGAGGTGATCGAAAGCGCCATCCACGATGACCCTCCCTATACCCTGCGCGAAGGCAGACTCATAAAAAAAGGACACAGCAAGGAGCTTGACGAGCTTCGCTCCATCAGCTCCGAAGGCAAGGGCTGGATCGCCGGCATCGAACTGCGGGAACGGGAGCGCACCGGCATCGGCTCGCTCAAGGTGAGCTACAACCGCGTCTTCGGGTATTACATCGAAGTGACCAGGACCAACCTCGCCAATGTGCCGCAGGATTTTATCCGCAAACAGACGCTGGCGAACGCGGAACGGTTCATTACTCCCGAACTCAAGGAATACGAGGAAAAGGTTCTCGGCGCCGAAGAGAAGATCCTCGACCTGGAGTACCGGTTGTTCCAGCAGGTGCGCGAAACGGTGGCTGCTTCGTGCGTCAGGATCCAGGACATGGCGCGGCGGCTCGCGGTCCTCGACTGCCTTGTGTCGCTCGCTGAAGCAGCGGCAAAGAACAATTATACCCGTCCAATGATCATCGACGGCGATATCCTGAAGATCACCGAAGGCAGGCACCCCGTGGTGGAGCTGCTTACGCCGGAAGAGCGGTTCATCGCGAACGACACTCTGCTGGACAGCGAAGAGAACCAGCTGATCATCCTGACCGGTCCGAACATGGCGGGCAAATCCACCTACATGCGGCAGGTGGCGGTGATCACGCTCATGGCGCAGATGGGCAGTTTCGTTCCTGCCAAGGAAGCGCAGATTGGCATCGCGGACCGGGTCTTTACGCGCGTCGGGGCGTCGGACTTCATCACCCGCGGCCAGAGCACGTTCATGGTCGAGATGAACGAGACCGCCAATATCCTGAACAATGCCACGGACCGGAGCCTCATCATCCTCGACGAGATCGGCCGCGGTACGAGCACTTTCGACGGGATCAGCATCGCCTGGGCTGTCGCCGAGCATATCCATACGAAGATACGGGCCAGGACGCTCTTTGCCACGCATTACCATGAGCTGACCGAACTGGCGCTCACCATGGACCGGGTGAAGAACTACACGGTCGCCATCAAGGAATGGAACGACCAGATCATCTTTCTCCGCAAGGTGGTCGAGGGCGGGGCTGACAAATCCTACGGCATCCAGGTCGCCCGGCTAGCAGGTCTTCCCCGGAGCGTGATCCAGCGCGCCAAGGAGGTGCTGGCCAACCTGGAAAAGGCCGAGTTCAATGAACTGGGTGAGCCGGTTGCGGCATCGCACGACAATGCAGGATATGGCAGACCGGGAACCGCCGGGCGGGCCTCGAAAAAAGGAATGTCCGCGAAAGGGCCGGAGCCGCAACTGGGGCTGTTCGCCAGCGAGGCAGGGCTGCTTTTTAAGGAGATCGCCGATCTAAATCTCGACAACATGACCCCGCTGGACGCCATGAACAAGCTGCATGAGCTCAAGAAAAAGGTGGACAGTAATTATTCAGGTAAGTAGGCCGAAGGTGGAAGGGTTTGCGGACCACGTTGTACGTTATCATACTTCAGCCTTCAGCCTGACCACCTGAGTTACTCTCCGGCGCAATTCTTGTTGACACCTTACCCCGGTTTCTGGTAGTATCGTGCCACCATTTAACCGTTCGAAAGGAGTTGTATCGCAATGCAGGTAATATTAAGAGAAGATATTGATAAATTAGGAAAGATCGGCGATCTCGTTAAGGTGGCTGACGGTTATGCCAGGAACTTCCTGGTGCCCGGAAAAAAGGCCATTGAAGCTACTCCCAAGAATCTCAATGCCATGAACCATGCAAAGAAGATGGTTTCCGACCGTCTTCGGAAGCTGAAAAAGGAAGCTGCTGCCGATGCAGACCGGATCAAGAGCCTCTCGGTGACGATCAAGGCGAAGGTCGGTGAAGAAGGCAAGCTCTTCGGGTCCGTTACCTCCATGGACATTGTTGAGGCCATGAAGGCCCAGGGCGTCGTGATCGACAAGCGCAAGCTCGTGCTCGATGAGCCCATCAAGCGGTTGGGCGACTTTATGATCACCGTCAAATTGCACTCCGACGTCACTGCGGATTTCAAAGTGTCGGTCATCGGAGAAGAGTAGCACCGAACGACAAGAAGCCAGGAGTCAGGAGCCAGGAGATGGGGGTCGGCAGGCAGGATGTAAATTCTGACTTCTGACTTCTGACTTCTGGCTTCTTTATTTTCCGTATTTTGAGGCCGACCCATGTCCATCCAGACCGAAGTGTCCCTGCAGAAACTTCCTCCTCAGAATGTCGATGCCGAGCAGATGGTCCTGGGTGCCATCCTGATCGAGAACGACTCGATCAACAAAGTGGTCGACGTTCTTTCTCCCGAAGATTTCTACAAGGATTCCCACCGCAAGATATTCCAGATCATGCTCGATATGCACGTTGCCCGCGAGGCCATCGATCTGGTCACGCTCAGCGACAACCTGCGCGGCAAGACGACCATGGAAGGGGTCGGCGGCGCCTCGTATCTGGCAACGCTGGTCAGCCTGGTGCCCACGGCGGCGAACATCAAATACCACGCCCGGATCGTGCGGGAAAAATCGGTCCTCCGCAAGCTCATTCATACGTCCACGGACATCATTACGCAGTGCTACGATGATTCACGGACCGTGGACAGCATCGATGAACTGCTGAACACGGCCGAGCGGTCCATCTTCGATATCGCCCAGAAGCAGATCGGCAAACCCTTCTTCTCGCTGAAGGAGATCGTCGGCCACAGCATCAAGATGGTCGAAAAACTGTACGACCAGAAGGAAATGGTCACGGGGATCCCCACCGGTTTTGTGGACCTGGACAACATGATGTCGGGGCTCCAGCCGAGCGATCTCATCATCATCGCCGGCCGCCCTTCTATGGGAAAGACCGCGTTCGTTCTGAACATCGCCGCCCACGCGGCGATCGAAAAATCAAAGACCGTCGCTTTTTTCAGCCTGGAAATGTCCAAGGGGCAACTGGTGCTGAGAATGCTCGGTTCCGAGGCGCGGGTGGATGCGCATAAGCTCCGGACGGGCCATCTGTCCGACCGCGACTGGACGCCGCTTTCCAATGCGGCCGGCAGGCTGCACGAAGCGCCCATGTATATCGATGATTCTGCGGCCATCTCCGTACTCGAGATGCAGGCAAAAGCGCGGCGCTTGAAGCTCGAGCACGGCCTCGATCTGATCATTGTGGACTATCTGCAGCTCATGCGGGGACGGGGGAGCGAGTCGAGCAGGGAACAGGAAATATCGAATATCTCCCGTTCGCTCAAGATGCTGGCAAAGGACCTGGAGATCCCGGTGATCGCGCTGTCGCAGCTGAACCGGGCCGTGGAGACCCGGCCGGGCAAGGAAAAAAGGCCCATGCTCGCCGATCTGCGCGAGTCCGGCGCCATCGAGCAGGACGCCGACGTGATCCTGTTCATTTACCGCGATGAGGTCTATAATAAATGTGAGTGCCCTCCCGATGGAGAATGCTTATGCGGCAGGAGGGGCGTCGCCGAGATCATTATCGGGAAGCAGCGGAACGGCCCGGTGGGGAAAGTGGATCTCACCTACATCAACAGGTTCACGCGGTTCGAAAACGCGGAAAAAAGACCTTTTTAAGGAGGACGGCGGTGGCATCGGAAAAGACAACGCTCAGCGAGAATATTCAGAAATATCTCCAGAAAGCCGACTGGAAATCAGCAATAGCGGAGATGGAGAAGCTCTTTGCCATTGATCAGGACCCCATCGTCCGGGTGCGCATCGGCGATGCGCGCCAGAAGCTCAATCAGAAGCCGGAAGCCGTGAAGGAGTACATTCACGCGGCGGACCTCTACGCGGAAAAGGGCTTCGTGGTCAAAGCCCTGGCGCAGTACAAGCTGGCGCTCAGGATCGACCCGACCAGCAAGCAGGCCCAGCAAAAGATGGAGTCTCTCCATTCACATACCACCGTTGCCGAGAACAAGATCGAACCACTGGAGTTCGGCACGCTCGAACCGGCAAGCAGCGTGATCCCACTCTTTGCCGATCTTACGCAGGAAGAGTTCAACGACTTTACCAAAAGAATGGTCGTGCATACCTATCCTGCGGGCAAGACCATCATCCGCGAGGGAGAGTCGGGTAGCTCGGTGTATGTCGCGACCCGCGGCACGGTCGGCGTCTCTACGATGCTCCAGGGGAAGAAAGTACAGCTCGCCGTGCTGCAGCCCAGCGACTTCTTCGGCGAGATAGCCTTCCTCACCGGCAAGCCGAGGACCGCAACCGTCGAAGCCATCGAAGAGACCGAACTGCTGGAAGTGCCCGAAGATGAACTGCTGGACCTGATCTCCAAACGGCCGCGCATCAAGCAGGTGCTCCAGAAGTACCACGAGGAGCGGGTCAAGAATACGCTGGAGAAGGTCAAAGAGGTGATATAGTCCCCCGGCCGGGCAGCACAACCTATTTGCGAAAACGGAGGCACTTGGATGTCGACGGATAAAGCACAGCTCATCGATTCAATCCAGAAATACCTCAGCAAGTCCAACTGGAAGTCCGCTGTTGCAGAAATGGAAAAACTGTTCGCCATCGATCCCGATCCCATGATACGTGTGCGCATGGGCGACGCTTACCAGAAACTGAGCCAGAAGATCGAAGCGGTAAAGGAATATATTCAGGCCGCCGACCTCTTTGCCGCTACGGGCGTGATTGTCAGGGCGCTGGCCCTGTATAAACTGGCCCTCCGGCTCGAACCGCAGAGCAAACTTGCCAACGAAAAGATGGCCTCGCTCCACTCGAACAAGGCCATGACCGAGAAAAAACCCGAGCCGGTCGAAGAAGACGCTCCGAAACCCGCCCGCAGTGTCATCCCGTTGTTCGCAGGACTTACGCAGGAAGAATTCGACGATTTTACGAAAATGATGGCAGTGCATATTCTGCAGCCCGGCCAGGCCATTGTGAAGCAGGGAGATACAGGCCAGTCGGTGTACGTTATCGCCAACGGTTCGGTCAAGGTCTGGACGCTGGTCCCCTCGGGAGAGCGGCTGGACCTCGCGGTGCTCCGCGCCAATGAATTCTTCGGTGAGATGTCCTTCCTTACCGGCAATCCCCGGACCGCAACGGTCGAGACCGCCGAGGATGCCGTGATCCTTGAAGTGACCGAAGACAAGCTGCGCGATCTGGTAACGCGCAGACCGCGCGTGCTGCAGATCCTGGAGCAGTATTCCGCTTCGCGGGAAAAAGGAACGAGCGCGAAGATGCAATCCACCCACAAGGCGCCTGAACCGTCGGCCGAGAAGGCCCCGCAGCCAAAAGCGCCTGAGGTCATGACGAAGGCCGTGCCCCCGGCAGCGCCGCAGCCGAAGGCGCAGGAGGCAGCTCCCGAGAA
>MHDY01000241.1 GCA_001803705.1 Nitrospirae bacterium GWC2_56_14
AAGACGGACTACAGGATCAGCAAGGGAACGGACTTCACGCTCATGTCCCCGAAGCTCGATGCAACAGGCAAGGTTTCTGGCTACAGCGAGATCGGCCGTCTGCAGGTTAAGAAGACCGAGGGGAACGGATCCTGGACCGAGGTCCTGGACCTGAAAAAAGGCGCAAAGATCGAGATCGGCGACCGGGTCGTGCGGCGCTTCTACCATGAAGGAGAGGAAGTAAGCATCCGCAACACCTTCGTGCTTTCAGCCAGGGGCGGCGTGCCTCCCGATGTTTCGCCGCTTGCCGGCGTGAACATCTATGTGAACAACGAATGGCTCGGCTCGACCGGGAGCGACGGCAAGGCCGAGGTCCCGGTGCGTTTGAACAAGAACTTCACCCTGGTGCTGTACCGGCACGGTTACCAGCAGCTGACCGAGACGGTGAAGATCGAAAAGAGCAAGGATGCGAAGGAGTTCACGCTGGCCGTCAATAACGCGGTGTTCAAGGTCGAATCGGAACCATCGGGCGCCGACGTGTTCGTGGACGGCGAGAAGATCGGCACCACGCCGATCCGCGAGGGCAAGCCCGTGACGCTGGGCTTCCACACGGTCAGGGTCTCGGTCGGCGGGGACTACCGCGATTGGGAAGAGGTCGTGGAGTTCTCGAAAAAGGAAGAGAACCGGACCGGCAGCGCGACGATCAAACTGCCCAAGGATTATCTGAAGATCGGCGCACGGGCCGAGCAGAAGGGCGACTTCGACGCGGCGATCGCGGCGTACCAGAGCACCGAGAAAGGCCATCCGGATTATTCCGAGACCCATCACCGCCTGGCGCAGGTCTATCTGGACGACAAGGGCGACTTCGACAGCGCCATCCGCGAGTTCGAGAACGTGCTGTCCCTGCCCGAGAACCAGCAGTTGGTGTTCAAGCAGTTCTCCGTGGCTTTCATGAACCTGGGTCACGCTTATTATGAAAAGGGCAGCGCGCTGGTTGCGAAGGACAAGGACGCGGCGGCACAGAGTTTTGCCAAGTCCATCCAGAACCTTCAGAAGGCAAAACAGAACACCCGGTTCTTCCCGAATGACCGCTATGACGAGGCCGTGCATGATACCTACTACTACACCGCCTTGTCATACCACAAACTGTATCAGCTCACCCAGAAGGGCAACCTCCTGAACGACGCCAACTTCGCGTGGCGCGAGTACTTTGATTTCTTCCCCAAAAAGCTCGAAGGGAACAATACCTTTGAGCAGGCCCGCGCGTCCGCGCAGAAGTACTGGGACCAGATCAAGAACCTCTAAAAGGGCGAAGAAATTTTCGCCACGAAGGCACTAAGACACGAAGAACATCTTAAAAATTTCACGATGACTAAAATGTGAAAGCATCTCTTTGTGCCTTCGTGTCTTCGTGGCGAGTGTTGGTTCCGGTTTGTCCGGGTTAAGGACGTTCAGGAGGATCGTGGAGTGAACGCACGGAAGTCCGTAGGTGCTCTAGGAGTTGGCCTGATAATGCTTTTCCTGCCCTCTGCAGGGATGGCAGAGGACACGCTCTCATCGGCGCTCACCACAACTGTAACGGGTACCGGACAGAACGGGACCGGGCCTGCCGGGATCCTCTCCGGCGCGACCGGGACGGAAGCAAAGCCCGAAGAAAAAAAGCCCGCGCCGCTGGAGCCGCTGTTCGTCAGGCCGCTGGTGGCCGTCGAACAGGGGCGCAACGATTCGAACCCCCAGTGGTCGCCGCAAGGCACGCTTATCTCCTTTGAGCGGAGCGTGGGAGATAAACGGGAGATCCGCATTGTGCTGCCCGACGGCACGCCCGTCCAGACGGTCTATACCCTGCTTTCATCGGGCAGCAATAACGCGAAGTTCTTTTTCCCCGGCATATCGGAAGAGATCAGCTACAACGCCGGCATCAGCTGGTCGCCCCGGGAGAACGGCTTTGTGTTCATGAGCAACGGCGGCGAAGGCAACTACGACCTCTTCTTCCAGGACCTTGGCGGAGAGGCGGCGACGCGGCTTACGGAACATAAGGAAAAGGACGGCCAGGTGCACTGGTCTCCTGGTGCGGACCGTCTGGTGTTCGTGTCGGGGCGCACCGGCAACGGCGACATTTATATGATGGACCTGCTGTCACGGGCGCTCACGCGGCTGACCAGGGGCGGGAAAGCATACCTGTACCCCCGATGGTCGCCCGACGGCGGAAAGATCGCCATGATGCACGGAAGCAACGAGAACCATGATATTCTCGTTATCTCTGATGTGGCAAGGCCAACGGAGTCTCAGAAACAACTGACCTCCTGGGCCTCTGACGATCTGCGGCCGGCCTGGTCGCCGGACGGACAGAAGATCGCTTTTTATTCCAATTACAATGCAACAGAAGATCCCCGGATCTGGTCGCTCTTCGTGGTCGCAGCCGACGGCTCGGACCCCGTTGGGGGAGAAGGTCTTGCGGCAAAGGTCGTTGCAACGGACATTATCCCGGACGTCGAAACAGGGCCGGCCTGGATGCCCGACAGCAACCGCATCATATTTGTGAAGAACGACCGGCAGGAATACAATCCGCTCTACGTTGTTGATGTGCAGCAGAAGACGGTCGTGCCGCTCAAAACAGATACGAAAATGAACCACGATGCCACGTGCTCCGCAGACGGGAGCATTGCATTCAGGGCACAGGTCGATCAGTGGGACCAGATCTATATTATGAAGCTGAAGTAAGGGCGGGTTTCAAACCCGCCCCTACAGTACCCAGCGGGTTATACCCGCCCCTTCAGAACAGAGGAGTTTGCATGGCACGTTTCGCGTTGTTCCTGGTATCAATGAGCCTTCTTGTCGCGTCGCAGGCCTCTGCCGCCGACGATGTTATGACGAAGGCGGTGAAGCTCTACGAAAAGCGGCACTATGACGAAGCGGCCGGCCTGCTTCGGTCGAACCTTGCGTCGCTCGGTCCTGCCCAACAGGGTTCTGCGAACCTTGCGCTGGGCATGATCTATTTCAAGAACGCGATGCTGCACCGCGAGCTCTACCTGGCCTCGGCCTGGGCATCGCAGGGCTATCTGAAAAAGCTGTCAGCTCGCCGCGTGAGCAGCCGGAGCCGTTTTGTCGATCTGTATATGGGTGATGCCCTGATCGAGGTGGGCAAGGCAGATGTTGCTGCGATCTATCTCAGGCAGTTCCTGGCTGGTGAAGGACTGAGACCACAGTACCAGGCGATCGCCCAGGTAAGTCTCGGACTGAGCTATCAGGTGAACAATGAGGCCGCAAAAGCGGCGCCGCTCTGGGCGGCCGTCGATACCGTCGACCCCGAAGTGAAGGCAGAATTGGCAGCTGCATACAGCAAGGCGGGGCTTAAGGACAAGGACCCGCTCGCGCTGGCGGAAGAAAGCCTTGCCATCCAGACGAAGCGCGGAAAGCCGCTTTCCATACGCATGGTGAAGAACCTTCTGGCGGTCTATGCACGTGCAGGCCTTACCGAGAAAGGCCTGGACCTGCTCAAGCGCGCCGACCTGAATGCGTTCTCCTTTCGGGAGACGCTGGGCAAGACGAAGGTAATAAATTTCTACGACCTTTCTTTGCTGGATGACATGGCCACGCTCTATGGCCAGGCAAGCATTGCGTGTCTCGAAAAGGCGGCTGTTGATCCAAAGATCAAAGGTTCCGCCGAGTTCTACCTCGGCCAGGCCTACGCGTTGTTCGGGTCCGCGGAGCGGTCTCAGAAGACGGCGCAATCGTTCCTGGCAAGCACGCAGCTGCCCCAGCAGTTCAAGGACCAGGCCCGGGTGCTGCAAGGCGCCAATCTCTACAAAGCGAACCGGAAAGTCGATGCCCTGAAGGTCTGGGACGAGCTTGCCATGAAACCGTCCCAGGACCCTGACGTGCTTGCGGAGATCCTGTTCACCTGCCGGCGATTGAGGGCCGAATGTCCAAACGCGGCGCGCCGAAGCGCGACAACGGTCGAGGCAGGCGAGGGCAAAAAATTCTCGACCCTGAACATCGCGCTGGGCAAATACTATCTGGGCAGGCTGGATACAACGCGGGCGGTCATGTACCTTGAGGCCGGCCGCGACAAGAGCAACAAGAACAAGATCGAGTCGAACGACCCGGAGATGCTCGTCAGTCTTGCCGACGCGTATTTCAGGACCAAAAAATTCTCCGAAGCGCTCGAGATCTATTTCGAGATGAGCAAGCAGTTCCCCGAGGTGCGCCAGCTTCAGGAGGCCATGCAGGGCGTGTATGCCATGGAGCACAAGAGCGCAGGAGACGTGAAGATCAATTGATGCATTGCGGATTTCGGATTGCGGATTTCGGATTTTCCCCCGGTTTTCGATCTGCATTCCGCAATCCGAAATCCGAAATAGCATGAGGAGGAGCATATGAAACGTATACTGGTGGTTCTACTTCTGATCGTTACCATGGCCATGGCAGCAGTGACCGCGTCGGAAGCGGCCCGCAAGAAAGACAACCGGCCCGACGGGGGCAGCCTGAGCTATGGCGAATACGGCCGGCCGGCTACGCTCGACCCCATCACGAGCAACGAGATGATCTCGCTACGGCTCACGGAGTTGCTGTTCAACGGCCTGGTGGGCATCAATGAAAAGCAGGAGATCGTGCCCGAGCTGGCGGAGAAGTGGGAGACGCCGGACCGGAACACCTATATCTTCCATTTGCGCAAGGACGTGACCTGGCACCCGCGCGAAGGCGAACAGCCCAAGCCGTTCACGGCCGACGATGTGGTATTCACCTACAAGATCATGATGCACCCCAAGACCATCACGCCGCTGAAGGTGCGCTACGAGTTCATCTCCAGCGTCGAGAAGATCGACGACGCGACCGTGAAATTCACGCTCAAGCGGCCGATCTTGAACGCTCTTGCGAAGTTCAGCTTCAAGATCATCCCCAAGCACGGCCCGTCCAATCCCCTGTACCTCACGCGGGAAGATCCCTTTGTCCAGAGCCCCATCGGCACCGGCCCGTATATGCTGAAGAACGTCACGGCCGAGCGGGAGATCGTGCTGGTGGCCAATGAAGCGTATTTCAAAGGGAGGCCGCATATTGACAAGCTGGCGGCGAAATCCTTTGCGGACCAGAACATCATGACGCAGGCGCTCATGTTCAATGCCATCGATATGATCGTGCTCGTGAACCCGCGGGACATACCCGAGATCCAGGGAGACAAGCGCTTCATTCTGCAGCCCTATAATGCCCTTTCCTATTCGTTCTTCGGCTACAACCTGCGGAACCCGCTGCTTGCCGATGCGCGGGTGCGCAGGGCCTTCACCCATGCCGTGAACCGGCAGGAGATGCTTGACGCCTTCTTCAACGGCCAGGGGACGATTATCTCCGGGCCCTTTGCCCCGGGAAGCTGGGCCTACAACCTCGATGTGCAGCCCCTCGCTTTCGATCCCGAAAAGTCGAAGGCGCTCCTGCAGGAAGCGGGCTTTACCCGCGGCGCTGACGGCATCATGGAGAAGTCGGGCCAGCGGTTGTCCTTGACCCTCAAGGTGCCGATCGAGAAAGAGAGCGAGGCGGTAAAACGCGTGGTGCTCGCTTTCAAGAACTATCTCAAAAACGTCGGAGTGGACGTCAAGGTCGAGTTCAAGGAGTGGTATGCCTGGAAAGAGGACGTGTTCCAGGAGCATGACTTCGACATCGTTTTCGCTTCCTGGGTGTTCGATGATTCAGCGGACATCTCCTCCTTGTTCCATTCGGCCGAGATCGGGCTTCACAAGAACAACTTCATCGGCTACTCGAATCCCGAAGTGGACGGTCTGATCAACGAAAGCAAGCTCACGCTGGACCATGAAAAGCGGCGGACCATCAACCGCAAACTGCACACCATCCTGGCGGAGGAGAACCCCTATACCTTCCTCTGGACGCTCACCAACTACGCGGCATACCATAAGAAGGTCCGCCGTGTGGCGATCCATCCCTACAAATTTTTCTCCTTTGCCGATGAGTGGTTCATGGAAGAGAAGGACCAGAAGTGATTCAATTTCGGATTGCGGATTTCGGAATGCGGAATGTACGGCGAGGTTGACAAGAATTGAAGCTGTCTGCCATAAGACCCATAGCCCTGGTACTTTCCCGGGAAATGGCGATCACGCTGCTTTTGCTGCTTGGAGTGAGCTTCGTGGTCTTCATCATTCTGTATCTCTCGCCCGGCGACCCCTTTAGCGCTCTGCTGGAAGGGCAGCTGTCGTCGGGAGAGTCCCCGTCCGGCGCGCATGAAGTCCTGGGTGTTCCCCCGTCGTGGTATGCCCGCTACCTTTCCTGGCTTGCCAATTTGCTGCAGGGTAATTTCGGCACCTCCATCCGGACCGGGATGCCGGTCCTGGGCGAGGTGTTGCGCGTGGGCATCAACACGCTCATCCTTACACTCGGGTCCATGCTGGTCACGCTCTTGATCGCTGTTCCCATCGCGCTCTATTCCGTGGTGCGCGGCATCAATAAGATCTCGTGGCCTCTCACCATGTTCGCCTATGTGGTTTCGGCGCTGCCGGTGTTCTGGCTCGGCTATATCGTCATTTATTTCTTTACGCACAAGCTCGGTCTGTTCCCCCTTGCCTTCGGCTATGCAACGACCTCAACGAAGTTCGGCTGGCTCTATGCCCTGCTCCCGATCTTCGTGCTCGGCGTGGGCAACGGCACGATCAGCGAAGTGATCCGCTCGCTGCGCGATGAAATGGGCAGGGTCATGGCCGAGGACTACATCCGCACGGCCCGCGCCAAGGGCGCGTCGGTCTGGAAACACTCGTTCAAGGAAGGCCTCCTCATCCCGGTGACCGAGATCGTCGCAGCCAAGATCCCTTTCATTCTCGGCGGAGCCGTCATCGTCGAGCAGGTCTTCAACTGGCCGGGCATGGGCAGGATGGCCTGGCAGGCGGCCCAGGACCGGGACTATCCCGTGATCATGGGCATTGCGATCCTGGCCGCGGTCTTCGTGCGGCTCGGCAGCCTGTTCCAGAGCGTGGTGTATGTTGCGGTGAATCCGAGAGCGTCGAAAGAATGATTCTAATTTCGGATTGCGGATTTCGGATTGCGGAATGAGGATCAACATAACAAACAGTTTCGCAAAGCAAACCAATTGCTGGTTCAATCTTATAGATTGAACTAGCAAAGAAGAAGATATCAAAGATAAAGTAGTTAAGGCGTTGCTTCTAACCCTGAACCCCGGACCCTGGACCCTGTCCCCTGAATCTATGAAATCCTATTCCCAAATATCCGGCGAGATCGGCGAGTTTTCGGACCTGCCCTTCTGGAAAAAAGCCGACACAGTGGATCTGGCCTATGTGACATATGGGCTCTTGATCGTTACGCTCGTGGTGCTGTCCTATTTCCTGGGGTCCTTCAACCTGCTGCCCCATGACCCGCAGGACCTCGATTTGGAGCTTATGATGGCGGGGCCGGGCACGGCAGGACATCTTCTCGGCACTGATTTTATGGGAAGGGACATGCTCTCCCGGCTGATCGTGGGCATCCAAGCCTACTTTCTGCCGGGGCTGCTGGCGATCACCATTTCACTTCTCTTTGGCACCCTGCTCGGCGTGCTCGCCGGATACCACGGCGGCAGGTCCGAAACGGTCATCACCTATTTCACGAACCTGGTCGATTCCTTTCCCCGCCTCGTGCTCATCCTGCTCGTGATCGCGGCGTTCAAGCCGGACATCTATGTCATCATGATCGTCGTGGGCATCACGAACATCCCGGTCGTGGCGTCGCTCATCAAAGGCAAGATCCAGTTCCTGAAACAGAAAAACTTCATCGAGGCTGATACTGCGCTGGGACTGCCTACGAGGACGATCATTCTGAAGCACATCCTCTGGCACAACTGCCGATCGCTCTTGATCATTCAGGCCACGCTCGGCATGGGAGAGGCCATTCTCATGGAAACGTCCCTGAGCTACCTGGGCTTCGGCGTGCAGGAGCCCACGCCGTCCTGGGGGAACATGGTCCAGTCCGGTGCGAACTATTTCATGAAGGGCCAGTTCTGGCCATCCACAGCGCCGGCGCTCGCCATTCTGTTCACGATCCTGGGGTTCCACCTGCTGGGCGACGGGCTGAACAATATCCTCGAAGGCCGGAGAGGCAAATGACGACAGCGCCGCTTCTCAAAATAGAGGACCTTCGCACCTACTTCTATTCCCGCAGCAAGCAGGCCTTCATCCGCTCCGTGGACAACGTGAGCCTCAAGATCGCGACGGGCGAGACGCTTGGCGTGGTAGGCGAGAGCGGCAGCGGCAAAAGCATCACCGCGCTTTCGGTGATGGGGCTCATCAGCGACGGGCCGGGCGTGATCAGCGGCAAGATCGGGATCAAGACCGACCGCGTCCAGAAGAACCTGCTGCATGACCTGGGCGACTATGTGACGGTTACGAAGAAGGACAATAAGATCATGTCCGTGAAAAAGGACGTGGATGGCTGGCAGCAGAGGTCGGAGAGCATGATGAGCAGGGTGCGCGGCAAGGAGATTGCCATGATCTTCCAGAACCCCAAGTCCTCGCTCAATCCTTTTACCACCGTGGGCAAACAGATCGCCGAGGCCATTCTGCTCCATACCGCGATCACCAGCGAACAGGAAGCGAAAGACCGGGCCATCTACTGGCTGGACCGGGTGAAGATCGATTCGCCGCGGCTTCGGTATGAAAACTATCCCTTCGGGTTGTCCGGCGGCATGTGCCAGCGCGCCATGATCGCCATGGCGCTTGCCAGCGAGCCGTCGCTTTTGATCGCCGACGAGCCGACCACCGGGCTCGATGCCACGATCCAGTCCAAGATCGTGGACCTTCTGGCGGAGCTCAAGTCCGAACTCGGCGTGACCACCATGCTCATCAGCCACGACATCAGCATCATCTCACGTTTGTCGGACCGCGTGGCCGTGATGTACGGCGGCACGGTTTTCGAGTGCGGCCCGGCCCGGGACATCCTTGCTGTCGATGCCGCGGCAAAGCACCCCTATACCGCAGCGCTGCTCACGTCTATTCCGAGCGCCCGGAACGTCAGGGAGAAGGGCTATCTTCAGGCGATCGAGGGCGATGTGCTCGATACCATCAACATCCCGGCAGGCTGCAGGTTCTATAGCCGATGCAACCGCGTGACCGATACGATCAGAGAAAAGTGCGAGCGCCACGAGCCTGATCTGCGGGAGATTGCGCCGGGGCATAAGGTTCGGTGTTGGTTGTATTTTGAGTAAATAGTTTTTTATCGATTGAAATCAGAATCACTCAGAAGTATCACCCCTCCTAACCTCCCCTTGGCAAGGGGAGGAAACGTTGTAGCCCCTCCTTGGCAAGGAGGGGTTGGGGAGGTGGGTTCTTTTTGAGACGATATTAAGCATTTTGGACTCTTATGCCGAAAACGATCCTCGAAGTCATAGACCTTAAAAAACACTTTGCCCAGCGCAAGGGGCTCCTGTCCGCTTTTAGCGAAAAACAGGAGCAGGCGATCCCGGCGGTGGATGGCGTGAGCTTTTACCTCAAAGAGAACGAGACCGTCGGCCTCGTGGGCGAGTCAGGCTGCGGCAAGACCACCATCGGCAGGACCATCCTGCGGCTCACGCCGGCGACGTCGGGCAGGATCCTCTTTGACGGCAAGGACGTCATTGCTATGCCGTCAGAGGAACTGCGCCGGCTGCGGGGCCAGATGCAGATGATCTTTCAGGACCTCGACGCGGCCTTGAATCCGAAGATGCGCATCCGCGAGATCCTGCGGGAGGCGATCACGGTCCATCATCAGATGGACGAAGCGGGCGCGGACAAAAAGATCAGCCAACTGCTGGAGCAGGTCAATCTCAAAAAAAGCAAACTCTCCAATTTCCCGCATGAGCTATCGGGAGGCGAAAAGCGGCGGGTCGGCATTGCGCGCGTGCTTTCCGTCGGTGCGAGGTTTATCGTAGCCGACGAGCCCACGAGCGCCCTTGATGTTTCTATCCAGGCCCAGGTAGTGAACCTGATGCGCGACCTCCAAAGAGACCTCGGACTTTCCTACCTCTTCATCTCGCACGACCTGCGGGTCGTGGAGCTGATCAGCCACAAGGTGGCGGTCATGTATCTCGGGAAGATCGTCGAGATGGGTCTCTCGGAACGCATTGCGCACAAGTCCTATCACCCCTACACGCATATCCTCTGGTCGTCGCTCGTCGAGAAGCAGAACAAGGAAGCTGCC
>MHDY01000242.1:0-6358 GCA_001803705.1 Nitrospirae bacterium GWC2_56_14
TGCCCGCGAGGTACTCCTTGCGCTCTTCCAGCGGCAGTTGGGCGATCTCGCCTTCCACCTGGCCTGAGATGACCACGACCCGGGCGCCTTCTTCCGCCGCGATCTTCTTCACCGCTTCCACATGCGGGTTGGGTTTGTCCACCATGTCCTCAGCAACGTTCGCCACATACAGCACCGGCTTGGACGACAGCAGGGCATAGCTCTTGAGCCACAGGGTCTCTTCCTCGGAATGGCTTGCCCTGCGGATGGGTTCGCCTTTGGCAAGCATGTCCTTAAGCCGCCGCATGAACTCCACTTCTTCCAGCGCCTTTTTGTCGCCGGTCTTGGTCATTTTTTCGGCCTTATAGAGCCGCTTTTCGATGGCGTCCAGGTCGGCAAGCATAAGCTCCGCCTCGATCACCTCGATGTCTTCCTTGGGGTCCACCTTGTTGGCGACGTGGATCACGTTCGGGTCTTCGAAGCAGCGCACTACGTGGGCAATGGCGTCCACTTCGCGGATGTTGGCCAGGAACTTGTTGCCCAGGCCTTCGCCCTTGGAAGCGCCCTTCACCAGCCCGGCGATGTCGACGAACTCCATGCTCGTCGGGACGATCTTTTGTGAATGATAGATCTCGGAAAGGACCCCGATCCGCTCGTCCGGCATGTCCACCACGCCCACGTTCGGGTCGATGGTGGTAAAGGGATAGTTGGACGCCTGCGCCCCTGCCGAGGTAAGCGCGTTAAATATGGTGGACTTGCCTACATTGGGAAGTCCGACGATGCCGCAGTTAAAACCCATGGTATGCTCCTGAAGAAGAGATTAATCTTTGCCACTAAGACACGAAGTAAGACCGGATCTTAAAACATCTTTGACACGGATAAAATCGGATAACGGCGGATTATGTCCTGCAACGATTAACCCTTGGGTTCATTTGCCGTTGTGTCGAATCGTTGGCAGCGATGCCTTATCCGCCCTTATCCGATGTTAATCCGCTTCTTCCGTGTCCAAAGGTTCGTGTTGTTTTACCGGTTCGTTGTCCCGTCGCGACCTCACGGCAAATACGATTACCGCAATAAAAAACCCGGAGCCGTCTTGCTGCTACGCTCCGGGCCTGCAGACCTTACTTCTGGTTGAATTGGTTCATGGCTTTGGTAACGCCCTGGGAAACAATGACCCTGGCAACTTCTGCTGCGGTTACCACCGCTGCCGCCGCTGCTTCGCGTTCCTCTGCTAAAAAGGGGCTGAGCACATAATCGGCAGTGTCCATACACGACACGGGTCTTCCGATGCCGATGCGAACCCTGACAAAATCTGCGGTCCCGAGATATTCGATGATGGAGCGAAGGCCGTTGTGGCCTCCGTGCCCGCCACCGGTCTTTACTCTGACCACGCCTGCAGCAAGATCGAGCTCATCATGCAGCACGATGAGGTCGGCAGCCGATGCGTAGGAATCCTTCAGGAGCGCCGCAACCGACCGTCCGCTGTCGTTCATATACGTCTGCGGTTCGGCCAGTACGACCTTCTCGGTTCCCAGCGCCCCTTTACCGAGCAGCGCGTGGCACTTTTCCTGGCTCAGGTCGATGCCTGCGGCCCGGGCCAGCTCGTCGACGGCCATGAACCCGGCATTATGGCGCGTGCGCTCGTACTTTCTTCCCGGGTTGCCCAGACCGACGACTATCTTCATGCGAGCCTTGCCGCGTCCCCGAGCGGCGCATTCTCATGCAGCCGGCAGGACACGCTTATTTCTTCGGTGCAGCCTTCGCAGCAGGTGCTGCCGCTGCCTTGGCAGGCGCAGCGCCGCCCTTGGCTGCGGGAGCGGCCTTGGCATCGGCCTCGCCCTCTTTCTTCGGCTTCTTGACCAGTTCGGGCTCGCCTTCACCAGCTGCAGCAGGGGCCCCGGCACCCAGCATGGACTCAAGCTTCTCCGCGGATACCGGCGGCTGGATCGTCACGATCGTGGCGTCGGCATCGTTCAGGATCTTGACGCCTTCGGGCGCCTTGATGTCCCGCACATGGAGCGAATCGTTCACCTTGACCGCCGTAATGTCCACATCGAAGTGGCTCGGGATCTGCTGCGGGAAGCACTCGATGTCGACCTGATGCAGGCCGTACTGCAGGATGCCGCCTTCCTTCACGCCGATGGAGTTGCCCGTGAGGTGGATGGAGATCTGCACCTTCACCTTTTCGTCCATGGCGACCTCCATGAGGTCCATGTGCATGAGCTTATTGGTGATCGGATCGAGCTCGTAATCCTTGATCAGGGCCATGCGTTCGGCGGCCTCTTTGGTCCCCTGGAGCGTGAGCGTGAGGAGCGCGTGTTTGCCGCCCTCGGTGTTAAGGATCGTCGCGACTTCCTTAGTACCCATAGAGATCGGCATGGATTTACCGTGGCTGTAGAGCACCGCCGGAATGCGCGCGTTTCTCCGCAGTTCCCGGGCTACGCCCTTCCCTGCTTTTTCTCTTACCTGTGCTGTCAATGCTATCTTTTCCATTTCTCCTCCGATACAATTGATGGTGCAGTATGCATATCCCGGTTCAGCTAGACGAACAGCGAACTGAGTGATGTTTCTTCATGGATCCGCGTGATGGCCTCGGCGAGCAGCGGCGCCACCGAAAGCACTTTCAGCTTTTTGCATTCTTTCTGCTTGCTGTCGAGCGCGATGGTGTTCGTCGTGATGAGCTCGGATAACGGCGAATCGTTGATCCGCTGAACCGCCGGACCGGAGAGCACCGCATGGGTGCAGGCGGCGTAAATGTTCCCGGCGCCGTTCGCCTTGAGCGCGCCTGCGCCCTCGGCCAGGGTCCCGGCCGTGTCGACCATGTCGTCGAGCAGCAGGCAGTCATGCCCTTTCACGTCGCCGATGATGTTCATGACCTGCGCCTCGTTCGGCTTGTCGCGCCGCTTGTCGATGATCGCCAGGGAAGCGCCGAGCCGCTTGGCAAAGGCCCGGGCCCGCTCCACGCCGCCGGCATCGGGCGAAACGACCGCAAGGTTCTTGAAGGTCTTCGCCCGAATGTAGTCCAGCAGCACGGGGGCCGCGAACAGGTTGTCCACCGGAATATTGAAGAACCCCTGGATCTGTCCGGCATGAAGGTCCACGGTCAGCACCCGGTTCGCGCCGGCAGTGGTGATAAGATCGGCAACGAGCTTCGAGGTGATCGGCACCCGGGGCTGCACCTTCCGGTCCTGCCGGCTGTATCCATAGTAGGGAAGGACCGCCGTGATGCGCGCGGACGAGGCCCGCTTGAGCGCATCGATCATGATGAGCAGCTCCATCAAATGCCGGTTCCCCGGGCTTGACGTGGGCTGCACCACGAACACATCCATGCCGCGGACATTGTCCACGATCTGGACGTTGATCTCGCCGTCGCTGAAGCACCCCACCAGCGCGTTCCCCAGCGGAATGTTCATCTTCTGGCACAGCTCCTGCGCCAGCGCCGGGTTCGCGTTGCCGGTAAAGATCTTTATTTCCCGAGCACTCACCATTGTTTTACCCACTCTCTTTTTCGCATGCTGGTTCGGGGACAGGGTATCGAACCCCGATTAAAGGCTTCAAAGGCCTCTGTCCTACCATTAGACGATCCCCGACTGTCGGTGAAGTCCGCTTCTCTCGGCCGGCTAAAAATTGAAAAGGATAGGCTCTCCTATCCTCTCGCATGAGATTCAGAATCGGCAGTACGCACTTCGTTCCGGTCGATCAGCTCCTAAGCCGCGTCGCTCTCTTTCGACGTTGGTTCCCGCTTTGCCGGGTTTGCCAGCTCGCGCTCATACTCGGCGAGGACCTTGGACTCGATCATCTGCCGCGCTTCGCTGTTCAACGGATGGGCGATGTCCTTAAAGGTCCCGTCCTTCATCTTCCGGCTCGGCATGGCAACGAACAGTCCGGCGTTGCCGTTGATGATACGAAGGTCCCTGATTAGGAAAACATTATCGATGGTGATCGTGGCATAGGCTTTGAGCCGTTCTTCGCTGGCGACCGGGAATACCCTCACTTCTGTAATATCCATAGACACTCACCTCCGTGCCGGTTTACAGCAATGATGCGCTTCCCTCCGCCGATCCCCCGGCCGGAACCCGGGTCTTCCCTACCGAATATGCCCGCTCAAGGGGGACGCCACCAGGGTCTCGGTGGGAAAGAGCTTCCATCCTCTGTCTGATAGATTCTCCGCTGCGTTCATGCAGCCCGTCCCAGTCTCGAATATGCCAAATACCGTTGGCCCGCTCCCGCTCATCAAGACTCCCGCTGCTCCCTGTTCCAAGAGCGATTGCCGGATCGTATGAATTTCAGGATGCGCAGCCGCTGTTACGGTCTCAAGATCATTATGCAGCCCTGCTGAGATATTCCCGACCGTAAGCCGTAGGATTTTATTACAGTCAACTTTTTTTGTCAACCTCAAATTTAGGTTTTTATAGACCCAGGCCGTTGAGGTCTCGAAACCGGGATTTACGAGCAATATCTGCATCTTGGGCAGAGGCGACAGTTCCGTGAGCCGTTCCCCGCGCCCCTGCGCCAGGGCCGTGGGCCCGTAAAAGAAGAAGGGAACGTCCATGCCGAGTTTGGCGCCGATCCCGGCCAGCTCTTCCCGGTCGAGCCCGATGCCGAGCACTTCGTTCGCCGCGGCAAGCACGGCGGCTGCATCGCTGCTCCCGCCGCCCAGCCCGGCCGCCACGGGGATGGCCTTCCGGATCGTGATGGTGATCCCGGCTTCCCGGCCTGCCCGCTTCAGCAGGGCGTGGCCGGCCTTCCAGGCGATGTTGTCCTCGCCCGGCGGGATGGCATCGCTGTCGCAGCTGATCCGCACGCCGGCGCTGTCGCGGGCGGCCACGGTCACCTCATCAGAGAGGCCCACCATCTGCATGAGCATCTCCACATCATGATAGCCGTCCGGTCTGCGGCCGAGTACGGACAGGCAGAGATTGATCTTTGCAGGCGCTTTCAGGGTGATCGACTGCATCAGGGCGCTCCTGGCTCTTCGTCGGAAAGCGAGAAAAGTGAACGGTCAATGGATACATTTACGTCGACGTCGGTATAGCCGACGGTCAGGGAAAATTTCTTTTCAGGGTTTTCGATGATGACCGCCCTTGGCATGAGATAGTGCGCGATCTCCGCGACCTGTTCGAACCGCGCCCGATAGACGAGCTTTCCGCTGCGGTACAGTTCGGAGATGACGGGCGTCGGCACTGACCCCGAAGCGGAAGGATGGCTCACGACCTGCACGCGGCGAACGAGGTCACCCTGGCGGATCGTCACTTCGCAGATATCCCCCCTGCCGCATGCCGCGGAAACCACGGCCGACGCAGGCACGGGCGGAATATTTCCCGCAAGGGCCGCGCAGAGTTCCTGCACGTCCAGCCCTGCTCCGAACAACCGCTCCAGCCCGGCTGCTCCCGGCCGCACCACCCGGTCCCGTTCCGGCAGCCGGAGCAGCACCTCCGTGCCATTCCAGGCAAGGACCAGCAGCGACTGGCCCAGCGGCCCGTAGGCCTCTATCCGGAGCCCATCCTGCGATGCGAGCACAATGCCCACATTGTCAAAGGACCGTTTGCGGCCTTTCCTGACAACTTCAATACCTGCCCCCGCCTTGAGCCCGGCAAAGGACTGCCGCCGCTCGTCCAAGACCTGGAGCAGCGGCCCTGCAGGGACCTCGGTAAGAGGGATCGGGGGTTGCTTGGGCAGGCAGGCAAACAGCAGGGAGAGGACGACGAATACCAGGAAAGGGAAGGTCTTCACTTTGTTTTCTTCGCGCCCGGCTTCTGGTTCTTGAGCAGCAGGTCGGGATCGCCGAAGCCTGTTTTTTTGAATTTTTCGCGGAGTTTCCGGTTCTCGGGATCGAGCTTCAGTGACTTCAGCCATTCCCCGCGGGCCTTTTGCTTGTTCGAGAGCTTAAGATAAATATCTCCCAGATGTTCACGCATCACCGGATCGTCGCCGGTCCGCTCGATCGCCATTTTCATGTACTCCAGCGCTTCCTTCGGCATGTTCTTCTGATAGTACGCCCAGGCAAGACTGTCAAGGATGTATCCGTTGTCGCGCTTGATGAGCAGCGCCTGCTTGATGAGCTGGATGGCCTCATCGAGGCGCTCTCCCTGTTCGGCATAGGTGTATCCGAGATAGTTCAGCGCATCGGCATGGTCGGGCTTCAGCTCGATCGTCTTTTTGAGCGCATCGATCATGGCGTCGCGCATGCCGAGCTTCTCGTAGGCGATCGCCAGGGTGAACTGCAGGTCGTCGCGGTCGGGCGCAAGCTCGATCCCCTTTTTGAGAACGTCCACGGCCTGCTGGTAGTGCTTCACCTCGATATGGGCATTGGCCAGGTAGAGAGAGAGCTCCGCCTTCCCCGGCGAATCGGCCAGCGCTTTTTCCAGGAACGGGATCG
>MHDY01000242.1:6385-8408 GCA_001803705.1 Nitrospirae bacterium GWC2_56_14
AAATGTAAGCCATCTGCAGGATGGCATCGGTATCGTCCGGGGCCGCCGCGAGGATCGTCTCATATTCTTTGAAGGCTTCGTCGAACTGCTCCGCAGCCAGGAGGGTTGATGCAAGATAGCGCCTTACCTTGAGGTCGTCCGGCAGGGCTTCCGCGACCGCCCCGAAGGCAGCGACCGCGTCGAGATACTGTTTCTTTTCCGCGTAAATAAGCCCCATCTTGACCAGGGAATCATAATCCTTGGGATCGGCGGACGTCACCTGCCGGAGCTGCGCCAGGGCATGGTCGAGTTCGTTCTGCTGGATGTAGAGCTGGGCAAGGTGGCGGCGGATGTCGGTGCTATGCGGGTTCGCCACCAGCGCCTGTTTATACGCCCCGATGGCCTCGCTCACGCGGCCCTGCACTTCATAGACGAACCCCATGCCGGTATAGGCAGGTTCAAAATCCTCCTTGAGCGAAGCAGCCTTCTTGAAAGCCGCAAGCGCCTCGGGATACCGCTGCCGTTCGGCATAGATCCTGCCGAGATAGTAGGGGGACATGAGAGAAGCGGGATTCTGCTTGCCCTGGGCCGTGAACGTCTCGATCGCTTCATCGTATTGTTTCAGGGAAATATAGAGCAGCCCGAGATAAATATAGGAGTCATCCTGTTTCGGGTCGAGGGCGATCACCTTGCGATAGGCTTCCACCGCGTCTGCATACTGCTTTTTGTTCGAGTAGATGCTCGCCAGCAAAAGAAGGGCCTGGGGATCGTCGGGCGCGCCGGCTGCGGCCTTCCCGGCATAGAGCACGGCCTGGTCAAGCTGCCCCTTCCTGAGCGAGAGCGATGCCAGCGACAACAGGATCGTGGGCGAGCTCTGGTCGAGACGGTACGCTGCCTCGTATTCCTTGAAGGCCTCATCGAGCGCCCCGTCCTGTTCGAGCAGGCTGGCCGTCATAAAATGACGATAGGCATCGGCCTGCGCACGTGACTCTGAACTCATGCTGCCGCCTGCCAGGGTCCCTGGCATGCGGGCCGACGTGGAAGCACAGGAGGCGCTCAGCACCGCCAGTACGGCAAAAATGGAGATATATCGTTTTTTCATAGGTGTAGTGTAAGCTACCTGAGAGAGCGTGTCAAGGTGGTCGCTCCCGCTGTTGGGATACCCCGGGGATGCCGGGTGCGTCTGCTACGAATCTGCCAGCAGGCCCCGTACCGCTTCGAGGCTGACATCGATATCGCCCTGGTCGTGCGCTTCGATCGTGTACACCGGCCGGGCGTTGTGGCCACGCAACAACCCGAAGAACTTCTTGAAATCGATGGAGCCCTTCCCGAGGGCCCAGTGCGAATCCGCCGAGCCGTTATTATCGTGCAGATGCACTTCGAACAGATACCTGCCCAGTCGCTCGAACCAGCGCTCCATGGTGACCCGGGTGAACAGGTTGAAGTGGCCCGTGTCAAAGCAGAAACCGAAGTCCGGGCGGCCGACCTGCTCAATGAGCCGGCACAGTGCTTCGGGGTCCTCGTCAAAAACGTTTTCCACGGCCACGCGCACGCCGATCTTCGAGGCCGTGTCCATTACCTTGTTCCAGGTTTCGATGCTGTTCTCGAGCCAGATGTCCGTCCGTCCGTTATAACGCCACCGGTCGTAGCCTGCATGGAACACCACGACGCGCGGCTTCAGCACGGCGGCGGCGTTCAGTATCCGGCTGAACCGCAGTTGGGTCACCGAGCGGACCATGGGGTCCACGGCGCCGGGGTTGAGGTCCATGAACGGCGCATGCAGGCTGATCGAAGGTTTCCAGTCGAGGCTGCGGCAGAGTTTTTCCAGGTCCGCCTTCTCGACCTGGTCCAGCACCGCCGCGGACATATAGATCTCGAGATCGTAGCGCCGGAGCCTCACCAGCTCGCAAAAATCCTTCATCTGGGGATAGGGGATGTGGACGTGGATCGGTTCCATCGCGGCTCAGCCTTTAGAGGGGCAGCCACCTGCAGGACATGCAGCCCCGCAGGGGGACGCAGGCTTCGGCTCCGCTTTCGGTTCTGA
>MHDY01000242.1:8485-11345 GCA_001803705.1 Nitrospirae bacterium GWC2_56_14
CTTTGAGCACGAACGACGTGGCGGACAGCACCTTGCGCACGCCCTCCGCTTTGCACAGCTGGCAGACGGCCGGGGCCGGGTCGCTGAACTTCTGCATCAGCTCAAAGCGGCCGCCGCAGGCACTGCACTCATATTCATATACCGGCATACCATAATCCTCCAAAAAAATTCAGGATGGTCATTATAACCAACCGTGAGCATAAAAACAAGACTTATTAGCACGATAAGGCCCTTCTTGACACCGGGAAGCGGCCATGATACGGTAACGCCATGTTCACTGATCGGGGTGTACTTTCATGATGCGTCAAGCTTCCTCATGCAGCGTCGCCCTGTTTTTTTTCGCGCTCTTCCTCTGCGCACCGGGGTGTGCGGGAGTTACCGCACCTGCAGCACCGAAGGCGGAAGCGTTCAGGCTGCCGGCGAGCAAGCAGGACTGTACGACCTGCCATGGCTCTCACCAGAAGAGCGGAGGAGCACTGCTCCTGAAAAGACCGATTGCCGAGCTCTGCATCGAGTGCCACCCCGAACGAATGGCGCCAACAGAGCACAAGGTCGGCATCATTCCCTCCATGAAGGTAGGAGCGCTGCCGCTCGCCGACAACCATCTTACCTGCATTACCTGCCACGACCCGCACTCCAACCGCTTCGAACGCATGCTTCGCCTCCCGGCAAAAGACCTCTGCCAGAGCTGTCACCTGAAATAGCGACTCCAGACGTAGGGAAGATCACGCGAGCCCTTTGTTGCTGCAGGACAGAGAGCTGCCATTGTCTACTCTTGTTCCAAAAAACGTGCTGGAGATGGCGTCAACACAGAATATTTCACTCATTTGACACTTTGCGGAAACTTTGATACGCTTAAATCAAGACAAGAGAGAGAAAAGGACGAAGAGGAAAGGATTAAGGTGAGCATATGATCCTCGAACCGAAAATCACCATAAAGGATTTTCCGCATTCAGAAGCACTTACGACCAGGATACAGGAGCGGGTAGCAAAACTGGACCAGTTCTACAGCCGTATCACCGCTTGCAGAGTGACCATCGAGCAATCACAGCGGCGGCACCATCAGGGAAAGCTGTTCAATGTCAAGATCGACCTCACCGTACCGGGTTCTGAGATCGTGGTCAACCGGGATGAGCATGAAGATCCTTATGTTGTGATCAGAGACGCTTTCGATGCACTGGAGAGGAAACTGGAAAATTATGCCAGAAAACAGCGAGGCCAGGTAAAGGCCCATATCGAAGTCCCTCTCGGCCGGGTGATCAAGCTCTTTGCAGAGCGGGGCTACGGATTCGTCGAGACCACGGACGGACGAGAGCTCTACTTTCATCGCAACAGCGTGCTCGATCCCGATTTCGAGAGCCTGCAGATCGGGAGTGCAGTGACCTTCCAGGAGGAGCAGGGCAATAAAGGACCCCAGGCAACCAGGGTCGTCGGCACGAGCCAGCAGGTGCCTGTCTCGTAAAATATACTCTTTATTGTACGATGAAAGAACGTCATTCCAGCGAAAGTACGGAATGGCGTTTTTTTATTCATGCTCCGGAATTAACATCGCTCCTTTTTCAGTTCCTTCACCAGCTGAAAGGTGCTGCTCCGCATGAGCGGCTCTTGCTCCTGATCTCGATGCTCTTCAAAAAGCTGACCGCGCCACGCTTCCAGCAGCGCCTCTTCCCTTCCCAGAAAACCTGCCATGGTCACGACCTTTTTCCCGACCGCCTCCGCTTTTGCATAGACCTCGCGGATCTCGTCCTTCCAGTTCCTGTCCCGCAGCAAATGATGGTCCAGGATCAGCGTTCTCAACTTCGGCATATCCAGAAGCCTGTTGATATTGCCGATGGACCTGCGGAGATCATCGAGGCTGAAGCCCTGACCCAGCATATACGTAAGCGGTCCGTCGAGATAAAGCGTATCCGGTTCTTCCGAAAGGATGAACTGCATATGCTCATCGCGGCATGCTCCCACGATATCGGAACTGTACAGAAAGCATGAGGACCCTTCCCTGATCGAGGCTTCGACGACCCAGCCCACCGTGGTATCCGGACCGTGCGGCACCGCTGGGGAAAAACGCAGACAAGTACCGCCAAACTCGAAAAAGCGGTCGTCGGCGAATTCGACGCGCCGCGGCAATGTCCGGTAGTTCCGGATCAGCTCCCGCGCCCGGCCGTGCTGGCTTGCATTGATGGCCTCCGACGGATGCTTGATCAGGAGCACCTTGTTGTTAAACACAATGGGTTCGGTGGGGTCGAAATGATCGAAGTGGTAGTGGGTAATGATGAGAATATCGGCACGGGCCGCGTAGTCCTTGACCAGGCGCCAGCGCTCGTTCATTTCCCTGATCTCAAGCGGATGCGGCGCAAGGCCGGAGCGCGAGGCCGCAAGCGATACCCCGGGGTCGATGAGGACCTTCACATCAGCGGTCTCGATAAAGAATGAAGAACTGCGGACACCGAAGGATTCAGCTGCAAGAGGGATGATGATAATCATAGTTGTTTATCCGAAAACACCGGTTGGACGCTGATGAACGCTGATTTCCGCGGATAAAACGACACAATCAAGTGAAAAGATTTTTCACCGCAGAGGTGAATATTTATTAGCATCAATACTATTTGATGGACTCGTAAGAAGTCAGAAAGTGTCACCCTGAACGAAGTGAAGGGTCTCTCATCTCATTGGGAAAGCGAGATTCTTCGCTGCGCTCAGAATGACAAATTGTGTGACTTCAACTAATTACAATTGCATCATGTTTTTTAACCGTTCGTATCCGCGTTCATCAGATGTTATCCGCGTCCAAAATATTTTTTAAGTTTACTGCAGTTCCTTCAGCAGTTCAATGCTCTGCCCCATCCCCTCTTCTGTGGCATCC
>MHDY01000243.1:0-444 GCA_001803705.1 Nitrospirae bacterium GWC2_56_14
CCTCCTTCTTCTTATGCGATGCGATCTTTTCATCACAGACCTCATCCTGGTGGCGTACCGCAGCGTAGCACATGCCAAAGAGGGCCGGCCATATGGTGAACACGAGCGGCACTGATGAGAGGAATCCCTTGGTCAGCTCGATGGGCGGCTTATTGGGCACGTTTGTGGGGAAACCAACCTGTTCGAAGGGCACTCCTGAGAGGTATATCCAATTCGTTCCCCCTGCTTCATGCTCCCCGTAAATGTGGTCGACATATTTGTCCGGATTTTTCTCGATCCTGTTCCGGGCGATCTTGATCAATTCTTCCCGCTTGCCGAAGGTGATGGCCCCGGCAGGGCAGGCTTCGGCGCAGGCCGTGATCTTTCCGTGCTTCACGCGCGTTTCGTAGCACATGGTGCACTTGACGATCTTGGGCTCCAGCGCGCTTGCGTAATCATAGGCCG
>MHDY01000243.1:484-9509 GCA_001803705.1 Nitrospirae bacterium GWC2_56_14
GAAGCAGAGATTCTCGTCGTACCGGACCGCGCCCTCGGGTGTCTTCGAGTAGGCATGGATGGGACAGGCCGAGGCGCACGCCGGCTCTTTACAGTGGTTGCATTGGACCTTCCGGTAGACCGGCATGTTCTTGTCCTTGGGGTTCTCATACCGGTTGACCACCGTGTACGCATGTGCATCGGGCCGCCTCGTCTTCTCGAAGACCGAGATATCGTCAAAGGGGGTCTCCGTCTGAGGCAGGCCGTTCTCTTTGTTGCAGGCGGCTTCGCAGCTGCAGCAACCAACACACGCCGTGAGATCGGTCAGAAGGCCATAGCTGTTCGGGTACCCGGAAAAGTCCTCGGACGCGCGCGCCAGGCCGCTCGAGCCGATCATGGCTACACCGCCGATGGTTGCAACGGTCCCCAGGAAGGCCCGCCTGTTTATACCGCTGCTTTTTTTCTGTTCAATGCCGTCCCCGCTCGCCTTGTCTCCGGTGGTTTTGTCCTTGCTGACGGGTTCATTTGATTTATCATTCATACCTTCTCTCCTTTGCGGTATTTTCTTCACGCTCCCCGGGACCCTTTCTATTTTCGAATGTTCAAGCTGACCCTGTCCGCTCTTTTGGCATGACAGATCTCCGCACAGCCCTTGGGGTCCGTGCCGATGTTGCCCATGCCGCGGTGGCACGTGAAGCATTGTTTGTGGTACGCGGTCTTGAGTCCGGGCATGGCGGCGTTGTCCCGGTCGGCCGTAGTGTGGCAGTTCTTGCATGCCATAAAGCTGTGGTTGACCGAGTGCTTAAAACTCTGCGGGGTGAGCGCATGACATTGCTTGCACGGCAGCCCGTCCGCGATGCCGTGTTCGTGATGACAGGCGGAGCAGCTGCCGGCAATGGAGACGTGCTTTGGGTGATCGAACTTCACCGGGGTATAGACATCCTTGATACTGTCAAGGACGCGCATTCCGGGCGCCTCCGTTGCAGCGCTCACGTACGCGGCAACAGGAAGGCAAAGGCCCAAGAGTATGGTGATGCTGAGAAATTTTCTCATAGATCCGTCCCTTTCGTCGAATTTTGGCGTATCAGTCAGCTACCTCGCGCCTTTGTCGGAACCGGCTTCTTTCTGTTTTCGTTTTTTGCCGGTGAAATAGGCTTCCATAGGCCGCCAGTCGAAGGACACATCCTTGCCCAGCAGGGTGGAGACGCCTTTTACCCCCAGGTTCACCGCCTCGGACAACACAACGACGAAGAATCCGATCGGCAAAATGATGATGTATGCCAACCCGATGAACGGGGCAGCCGCCATTTGCCTGACGTACTTTATGGTATCCCCGCTCTCCTTGAGGTGCGCCAGATCCTCTTTGCCGGTGCTGACGACCCTGGCGAAGGGTTTCGGCTTCAGGACCTCCCAGAAAACAATGAACGCGGCAATGGACAGAACGGAAATGATGTATTCAATACCTTTTACATGTGTCATGAAATCGAAGAGTGTATACATGGCCTTTTCTCCTTGTTTCCGGCGGAGTATCACCCGCCTGGCATCGTGAGACCCGCACACCCCATGCGCACGGGCCCCCGTCCGCTGCAACGCTACTTCGGTTCTTTTTTGCTTTTTTTCTTGCCCGAGAGGTACGCCTCGCGGGGCCGCCATCCGAAGGACAGGCTTTTCCCGATCAGACTGAACAGGCCGCTGACGACCTTGCCTGCTGCGAGCGATGCGATCGTCGCGATGCCGATGAACGGGAGACATAGTACATAGACCAGACCGATGATAGGCCCGGCAAGCAGCATGACGCCCGCAGGGATGCGGTAATAGGTCGACGAGGCTTCTCCGGCAAGAATGGCTTCATCATCGACATCAATGCGCTCTCCCTTCGACAGCTCCCAGTAGGTTCCTTTTCCAACTCTGTGCCCGGTTTTGTAGCTCAACATGGTTTTCACCTCCCTTCTGAGTTTTTAATTAGTTTAGGTATACCAGAAGCCGGAAATAGCACAATTGGAAGAAGTACCTATTCTCGTGGAATAATTATCCTAGGGCTGGAAGTTGCTGTTGAATGGAGAGCTCGTAATACCTGCACCGCGCCATGCCTGGAATATAACGACATTATATTTCAGCAGCTATTTTATTAAGATCTAAAAGCTTCGGAATCGTGCTTGACGTTAAAACGCTTCCGGTGTTGACGGTCCGGGGATGCTGCGGCTGCCATAGCGATGACGGGGGTTGCGCGCATTAACAAAGAGTGCTGAGGCCAAACCGGGCCCCTTGCCTCGGTAAACACTCAAGAAACGCCGGAACGTAATACTTTGATCATAGTATGGAACCTGTCTCCGCTAAGCCCTTGTTTTCCGATTCGCATAACCTCGTTGCCGCAGAGCACGGACAACTTGCGATTGTGCTAGTATGGGTATAGGTATAGTGCATTCGCAAATCGGAGACGCGATATGAAGATACTGCTCGCAACGGACGGTTCCGACTTCTCGCTGGGGGCCGCGCATTTCCTCTCGCGGTTCGGCTGTTCATCGGATGATAAGATCACCGTATTGTACGTCATTTCCGGGGCGCCTCTCTCCGATGAGGACGGGCCGCATTATGCGGACCTTATGCAGATAAAGAAGGGAATTGCCCCAAAAATACTGGATGCGACCGTTGCAGAACTGAAGGACCTCAAGGCGAAAATCAGCACCGTGGTGGCAACCGGCCATCCTGACAAGGCCATTATTGACGCGGCACTGCTGGTGCGTATGGACATGATCGTCATGGGTGCGAGGGGAATAAAGGGCGTGAAATCTCTCTTCCTGGGGAGCGTGACGCGTGCGACGGCTATCAACTCCCCGGTGCCTGTTCTCGTCACCAGAACGCCGCAATGGAAGGCGTCGGGGCCGATGAAGATCCTGTACGCCACGGATGGTTCTGAGTTCGCCTTGGAAACGGGCAGGCTCCTGGCCAGGATACCCTTCCCTGCGGACAGCGAAGTTACGATCCTGTATGTATCAGGATCTTCCCTGGCGGACATCGCGGAGCAGTTTTACCTTGAAGTGGCCGGCCGGGTGAAGGACATAGCGGCGATGATAACCAAGATGGAATATCGGAACGCTGAGCATATCATGCACGATGCCCGCTCATTTCTCGAGGGCAAATTCGCGAAGGTGTCGAACCTTGTCGAGAACGGCGACCCCACTGAGATGATACTGAACGCGGCGGATTCGATCGGAGCGGATATCATCGCGCTGGGAAGCAGCGGGATGCGGGGACTCAAGGGGATGCTCGGAAGCGTGTCCCGGCGCGTCCTCGGGCATGCAGCATGTTCAGTCCTCATCGGGAAAACAACGGGCGGAACAAAGGAGCGCTGAGCGAGAATAGCCGATGACGAGGTGAGCGGTGACCACGGTCAGGCCTGCATCATCAATGAACCAGGGGCCCGGGAGGCGGGACAAACCCTCCGAGAAAAGGGGGAAGAGGCTTGCCACCTATTCCCTTTTACTCAACATGCTTCTTTCGGCCGCAAAATATCTCCTCTATCTGTACGCAGGCAGCACGGCCGTGCTCGCCGAGGCAGTCCACTCCCTCACCGATGTGGTCGGAAGTCTGCTGGTGATCGGGGGCATCTACCTGTCAGAGAAAAAATCAAGGCAGTTCCCCTGGGGCCTCTACAAGATAGAGAATCTGGCCGCGGCTCTTTCAGCCGTGTTGATCTTCCTCTCCGCGTTCGAGATCGCTTCAATGATTTTTCGTCCGGCGCCCTTCGCCCTCCGAAATCTCGACAGTACGATGATCGTCCTGTTGCTGATGGCATTCCCGATCGTTCTGTTTTCACGGTACGAGGCAAAAATTGCGGCGGCGATAAATTCCCCGTCGCTCATGGCCGATGCGGAAAACTGGAGAACGGACCTGGCGCCCCTTGCGGTCGTGGCGGCAGGCATCGGCGGTGCACGGCTTTCCTTCCCCGCCGCTGACAGCATCGCGGCGGTTCTTGTCCTGGTGCTCGTGGTGAAAGCGGGGTACGGCATTCTCAAGGATTCGATGAAAAGCCTTCTCGACGCCTCCGTGGATAATAAAACAGAGGACCTCATACGGGAAGTTGTCAAAAGATTTCCCCAGGTCCAGGAGCCTTTTTCAATCCAGGCGAGAAACTCCGGAAGGTTCATATTTGTCGAGATATCCGTGAACCTGGCGCTCACCCGGCTGAAAGAAGCCTATGAGATCGCCTTTGGCCTGGAAAGAGAAATCAAGGGCACGATTCCCTTTGTGGAAAGGGCGATCGTCCATGTCGAGCCTGAAAAGAAAGAGTTTCTGCGCTATGCCGCGCCGCTTGCGGACCAAGAGGGCGCGCTTTCCGAGCATTTTGCCAAGGCGCCCTTAATCGCCCTCTGGGATAAAAGGGTCTCGGATGGCGCGGTGATTTCCCAGGAAATCCGGGACAATCCCTTCGCGGAACTTGAAAAGGGAAAGGGCATCAGGCTCGCCGAATTTCTCGCAACCAGGAAGGTGGACGTCCTGTACACAAAGGAACTGTTCGAGGGCAAAGGCCCTGAATACGTTTTTTCCGATGCCGGGATCGAAATAAGAAAAACCGATGAGCAGAATCTTAAAAAGATTATGGAACACAATCCCACAAACATGCATTCCCTGGAGGTGCCGCTATGAGTTCTGCACAAGCTTGTCCTTTGACGAAACTGGATACTTTGCTTTTGGCAACGGATCGCTCCGGATTCAGCGAGGGGGCCGTACGGGAAGCCCTCAATTTTGCCGGTAAATGCGCAAGCAGGCTTTGTGTGATGTCGGTCCTTGAAACAAATCCCGAATATGAGACCATCGGGGCCAGTGTTTATCAAAAAGAAGAGGAAGAAGCAACGAAGTATCTTGAATCCGTGAAAGCGAGAGCGTCACAACAAGGAATATTCAGCTGTGAAAGCATCCTTGAATACGGGGACGAGCCCTGCCAGGCCATTATCGATGAGGCCGCGGAAAAGAAGGCCGACATGATAATCATCGGCAGGCGCGGCCGCCGCGGTTTAATGAAGCTGTTGATGGGGCCGGTGGCCGCAAAAGTTGTCGGTCATGCGCCCTGTAAGGTACTCGTTGTGCCGCGGGCCGCGAAAATCGAATGCAGGAACATCCTGGTTGCCACGGACGGATCAGAGCACAGTGCTGCTGCGGCCTCGGAGGCAATCGGGATCGCAAAGCGCTGCGGCAGCAATATCATCGCGCTTTCTTCAGCCTATTCGGAAGGAGAACTAGAAGAGGCAAAAACAAATGTGAAGCAAGTCGTGGAAATGGCGCAAAAGGAAGGCATACCCGTGGAAGCGTTGACCCCCATCGGCAGGTCTCACGATGTTATCGTTGAGACTGCGGGCGGCAGGGGCGTAGATTTGGTCGTTATGGGGACCTACGGGAAAACAGGCCTCAAGAAACTTCTCATGGGAAGCTCGACGGAAAAGGTTATCGGTCGCGCAAGCTGCGGCGTTCTGGTCGTCAGAGCGGGAACCTCCGAGGGAAAACAGTGCGCTTCTGCCGCGGTAACTGATTGAACCCGATTGCCGGCAAAGGCAGACTGTCCGGTCTGTTCCGATGTAGGGTTAGAAAGTTGGCGGAGATGAGGACTTTCTCTCATGCAGGAAGGCACGATGCAAGCATATGAGAGGAGGAGACTGCTGTGCTGCTCACGTGGATCGTTGTTTTCAGCTTGCTGGGAAGCGTCGGGTCGCTTGCGGGAGCGCTTCTGCTGCTTGCGTTCCCTTCCCGGATGAGGAGTACGGTGGTCCCCGCTCTCGTCAGTTACTCGGCGGGCACGCTGCTCGGCGCGGCCTTCCTCGGCATGCTCCCGCAGGCCCTCGAACGCGCCTATGCCGGACCGGTACTCGCCACGGTCCTTGCCGGTATCGTCCTTTTCTTCCTGCTCGAAAAGCTTGTGATCTGGCGGCACTGTCACGACGGCGAATGCGAGAGGCACAATACGGCGGGGCCGCTCATTCTCTTCGGCGACGCCTTTCATAATTTTGTCGACGGCGTCGTCATTGCGGCGGCGTTTCTCATATCCATCCCCCTGGGAACGGCAACCGCCCTGGCGGTCATAGCGCACGAAGTCCCGCAGGAAATCGGCGATTTCGCCGTTCTCCTCGACAGTGGGTATCCCCGGCAACGGGCGTTCCTGTATAATCTTTACTCCTCGCTGGCCACCCTGCCCGGAGCGATGATTGCCTACTTTTATCTCACCACGGTGCAGGCGGCAGTCCCCTATATTCTCGCTTTCTCCGCCGCCAGTTTTATTTATATTGCCACGGCTGATCTTATCCCCAAGCTCCATCGGAATGCGGGTTTAGGCGCAAGTATCGAACAAATATTTCTTCTTCTTGCCGGAATCGGAACGATTTTATTTTTCAGGCTGCACCAGGGATAAAAAGCCATATGAAAGCGCTAGGCCCTGAGTCGCACAGATCATCTGCTTTAGTATTGACGCGCACGAGGCAAGGAAGGAAACATGCGCAAAAGAGCAAAACGTTGAGACATCACTGACTTCCTTATAGAGAAAGTCGCACTGACGGGAGCGAATAAACCGGACCTATTTCCGGGAGATGGAATAATGCCATGCTCGTTCAGTTGCTGGAAAAATTTAATGCCGAACAATTCGATTTGCTGGCTGCAAATCTTCAACTGATATTGTACAGCCACTTTAGAAGAATCGGCCAGTTTCACAAGGCCCTCATAACAAGATTGCTTCTTCAAGATTACGATTACGAGGAAGACAATGTCCATCGCACCTGCACGTTCGGACAGTGGTATTATTCCCAGGCGGCCCCGGAGATAGAAGAGAATAAAGAGTTCGTCGAACTTGGGAAAATTCACGAGGATTTACACGCCGTCATGAGGTATTTGTTGAGAAAGGCCCGGAATGACGGGCCGATCGCTGCCGATGATTACGAGCGTTTCCTGAAAACGTACAATCTTTTTACGGATAAACTCTCAGATCTCATTCAGGAGATAAATTTTGCCCAATATCAGTTCGATCCCCTTACCAAGCTCCTGAACCGGAGGGCCTTTAAAAAGATACTGGAGTACGAATTCAATATGTTGCAAAGAAATAAGCGACACTGCACCGTTGCCATGGTGGATATTGACCTTTTTAAGAACATCAACGATACCTACGGGCACGCCAGCGGCGATGCTGTTCTGAAGGGCCTGGCGGACTTATTTCTCAAGCAACTAAGACGGTACGATACGGTGGGCAGGTTCGGAGGCGAGGAGTTTATTTTCTGTCTCCCCAATACGGCGCTCTCATCTGCGAGGAATGTCATGGAGCGATTACGTAAAAAAGTCGAAAACATGAGAATGCGGTCGATCGAAGGGGAAATGCTCCATATGACGATTTCGATCGGTATTGCGGAATTAAAGCTAAAAGATACTATTGACGGAACACTGCGCCATGTTGACAAGGCCCTCTACAATGCGAAAGAATCCGGGCGAAACCGCGTAAAGTCATGGGGGCGGCCCCCATCATGAGCATGCTGCGGACGCCGGCGCATCGCTTCGACAGCGTTCGCTTTTCTCTTTTATGACGACGGAGCGGGAGGCATTCCGCATGGAACTCAATGTACTCAGGGCGCGTCTTGATCTCCAAAAAACCGGAAAGGAGGTTGCTATGACGGAACAGAAAGATGGTTGTGTCAAGGCTGCACACGGGCCAATTAAGCCCGCATCTGCCGCCCCGATGGCTGGCGCGGCATCATCTCAACAGGAGGTAAGAAAAATGCAGGCACGTGTTGGCAAAGAAGCCCCTGATTTTGAAGCAAATGCTTTTGTAGCAGGCGTGGGATTCAAGCCGGTCAAGCTCTCGGATTATAAGGGTCGGTGGGTCGTGCTCTGCTTCTATCCGGGAGATTTCACCTTTGTCTGACCGACGGAGCTGGCGGCGGTCGCCGCACGCTACGAGGAGTTCAAGGCGCTGGATGCAGAGGTGCTTGCAATGAGCACCGATAGCCGGTTTGATCACAAGATGTGGCAGGAGCATGAACTGTCCAAGATGGTGGACGGCGGCGTTCCGTTCCCGATGCTCTCTGATGCCGGAGGCCAGATCGGCGCGGTATACGGTGTGTACGATGAGGCCGCCGGTGTCGATATTCGGGGGCGCTTTATCATTGACCCCGATTTTGTCATCCGCGCTATGGAAGTGCTGACGCCCGAGGTGGGACGAAATCCCGAGGAATTGATCCGGCAGATCAAGGCCTTCCAGCATGTGCGGAAGACCGGAGAGGTCACCCCTTCGGGCTGGCAGCCGGGAGCAGCCACGCTGAAGCCGGGGCCGGCATTGGTCGGCAGGGTCTGGGAGGTTTGGAAGCCCTGAACGAAGAGAAGACCATGGCTTAACCCGCGGCGAAGCTGCTTGCGCTTCGCAGGATAGAGCAAAGCGGTTCGAACGGCTGCCCCTTTTGGGACAGCCGTTCACAAGCGGAGCGAGAATACATTGAACAAGAGAAGCTTTCATGTCCTCACAATAAGGAGGCATGTCATGTACCCCCTATGGGAAGGTCCTCATATGATGAGCGCCGGCATTCCTCTGGCGATTATCGCCACCTTCCGCATCCTGCCGTGAACAGAGCTCGTACCACATAAACCGAGCCGTGCCTGGAATATAACGACATTATATTTCCGCGGCTTTTTTATTAAGATCCAAAAGCCCCGGAAGCGCGCTTGACATTGCCGCCGGCTCCTGTTATCGTTGTGAGCATATGCACAAAACGAAAGGAGGCAGACATGTCGCCGAGGTGCAAGAAGCCGCGGAACTGCAAATGCAGGTTTAAAGGCAAGGCCTTCAAACCCACCTGCATCCCGATGTCCGAGGTCGAGCAGATACCCCTTTTGCGCGAGGAACTTGAGGCATTAAAGCTCTGCGATCTGGATGACCTTACGCAAGCGGAGGCGGGCGCCAGGATGGGCGTGTCGCGCGGGACCATTCAAAGAACACTTGCTGTCGCGAGAAAAAAGGTTGCGAAAGCACTGAGCAAAGGTCAGGCTATCGTATTTGAATAATTGCCGTATACATCACCCAT
>MHDY01000244.1:0-6945 GCA_001803705.1 Nitrospirae bacterium GWC2_56_14
AGAAAAGGATCTTTTCTCGCCGCAGTATGGGCTCACCAGGGGAGAAGTCTTGTGCGAAACGATCCTGGACCTTTCCCAGCCCTTCAATTTCTTATGCGTCTTTACAGTTTGAACATCGCGATGAGCATGATCGCGTTCTGCTGGGACTGCAGCACGGCGTCGACGACGACCTGCAGGTTATCGCTCTGGATGATCTGCGTTGCAAGAATACGGTCTGCCATCAGGCCGATGTTATCTGCCATGATCAGGATCTTGTCCGCCATCTCCAGGATCCGGTCTGCCATCATCCCGATATCGTCCGACAGCCTGAGCATGGCGGCCATCGAGCTCTGGAGCGTGGTGAAGCTCGTGGTCGCCGCCAGGAGCACGGTACCCTGGGAGAGGGTCTGCAGGCCCGTTCCCAGGGAAGCGGTGATGGTCGCAAGGGCCTGCAGCGGGACGAGCATCTCGTTCGTAACGCTGAACGTCGAGGTACCGACGGCGGCAGCGACGGTCTTGTACACTGCTCCCACATTCGCCAGGTAGGTAGCGGACGAGCTCTCCAGTGACGCGAGCAGCGTGCTCATGGTGAGCGGCGTCAGCGTGATCTTATTCATTGCCGCCACGAGATCGTCCCCCTGCAGCACGAGGGTATTGAGGTCCTGAGTGAGCTTGATGGGGTCCAGTGTGGCGGAATGCGCCGGGAGCGCTGCGATACCCGCAAGCAGGGTCGCTGCGAGAAACAGAATGCTGATCCTATTCCGAGCGCGTGTATACATGGGTGCCTCCTTGTGTTGGGTTCCTCTTCAGCAGTAACGCAACTGCCCGCTCCCGCGAAGCAGGCATGCTCATGAGAAGATGCCGATCGCGGGGCGATCGTTTCCTGTCCTTCCAACGGCCACATTTCAGCGCCCCAGGATCGCGTCAACCTCGGCCTGGGTCAGCACCTGGGCCACGTAATTTCCCGCACCGATAATGGCCTCGATGTTCTTTACATATGACCGCAAATGATCCTTTGAGCCTTCCACCAGATGCGTATACATGTTCTGGAGCGCCGGCTCATCGGTGTACGTAAGCCCGCATTGTCCCTCGTCAATACTGCTGCTGGTCTCCACGATCACCTTGGGACAGCCCACGATGTCCAGCATGTCCAGCTCCTCAATAAAGGCCCCGACATACAAGGCGGCAAGCAGGCTGGTCCTTCCCTGCTCTACCAGCGCCAGATATTTTTCCGTAAAGTACCAGCCGTAGTCCTCTCCGGTGAAGACACCGATGCTGCCCGGAAGGTTATTGGCGTCCGGGTTCGGATCGGGAATGCCGTACTTTGCCAGCATATCGCGGACCGTATCGGTATGGGTCTGCTCCGATTGCGTACCGATGGTGGAGAAGGTGGAAGCGTCAGGATAGAGGGACGCCATGGTCAAATACACATCCCGGGCGAGCTTTTCCTCCTCGCGCATAAAAATAAGGTGCGCTGTTTCACCTGCGTCCAGAACACCGGCCAGGGCGGGGAGCGGCAACCAAAGGCTGAACACTACGAGAACCATTGCACCTGTCAACGTCAGCAGTTTCATGATAATCCTCCTTTTATAGTTTTTCTATCCACTCCTTGTGTTTCTCTCCTTTCTGCTGCTGTCCCGGCAGACAACGGGCTCGGTCTGCTTCGCGACTCGCTGCCGGGATAACAACAAAATTGACTTCACTGTTCGCGGGATAGTTAATCTCCATCGATGAGCATAGGAATATTTATATGACGATTGAAAGGAGAAAAGGTTACAAAATACGGTGTGCAGCGGGGAAAAGACCGTTACTGCGATGGAATGCCAGCGATGGTGATGCGGGAAAAGACATTTTTCTGCATGCAATAGCAAAAAAGTGTAGGCGCTTGCAGACTTTGCTTAAATTTACCGCTTCCTTCCACTACTCGCATCTGCTAGAATCCCCACTAGTTTCCATCTGAAAAGGTAAGCAGATGGGCCTGCCCGTACGTCGCAAAAATGGAGAAGCCATGTCCAAGCATAAACAAAAGATAAAAGAAGGAAGGAAAGCGGGCGACGTGCAGAAGGCGTCCGGGGCGGCTGTTGTTGGGGATGCCGGCGGGGGGATCAGCCGGAAGAAGGCCGCGCTCCTTCTGGGCGTTATTTTAGTGCTCGCTGCCATAACCTTTTCAAACAGCTTTCAGAACGGCTTTGTTAACTGGGATGACGATAGAAATGTCTACGAGAACAAATATCTTCCCGAGATAAGTCTTCAGAACCTGAAAGTGTATTTTACCAAACCCCTCGTCGCCATGTACACGCCCCTGGTGTACCTGTCCTACGCCGTGGATTACCAGATAACACAGCTGGACCCGACAGGATACCACGCCACCAACCTGCTGCTGCACCTCATAAATGTCTCGCTCGTATTTTTTGTGATCCTTCTGCTTACGGAACGGTTGGGAGCAGCGGCGATCGTTGCGCTGATCTTTGCAATCCATCCCCTGAATGCGGCGGCGGTAACGCCGGTGTCTATCAGGAGCAGTCTTTTGTACACCATGTTTTATCTCGGGGCCTTCATCGTATATATCAAGTACGTCAAGAAGGGTCTGTATGAAGGAAAATACCTGCTGGGTGCGGGAATCCTCTTTGTCCTGGCACTCTTGTCCAAATCGGCCGCAGTGGTGTTTCCTTTGTTGATGTTGTTGACCGATTATTACTACGGCAGGAGGATCGACAAAAGAACTATAGCCGAAAAGGTCCCATTTTTCGCCCTGTCGCTGCTATTCGGCATATTGACCTTCGTCTTCCGGGAAGATGCACGGCACCTCGGGAGCAGTTATTCCTTCGACATTGTTGACCGGGTATTTCTCACAGCGTATTCGGTGTTATTTTACGCGGTCAAACTGGTGCTTCCGGTCAACCTCTCCGCGTATTACCCCTATCCTGCAAAGGCAGGGGATTGGTTGCCCCTCGAGTTTTATCTTGCCCTGCCGGCGCTGCTCGTCACGATCTGGGCGCTGTTCAAGGCGAAGAAGTACCGGAAGCTGATCGTTTTCGGTTCGTTGTTCTACCTTATCAATATTGTCCTTGTTTTGAAGATCATACCCATGGGCAACGAGATGGTCTGCGACCGGTATGCCTACCTTCCGACTGTGGGCCTGTTGATGACGCTCGTATGCATATTCTATGAGGCGAAGGAAAACGGTCTGCAGGGAAAACCGAATGTTGTCAGGGCCGCAGGAGTGCTGCTGGTTGGTTCTGTGATCTTATTTTCATGGATGTCCTATAGCCGCAATCCGGTATGGAAAAATAGTATTTCCCTGCATAGCGACATCATCAGGAAGTATCACAACGTACCCACGGCGCATAATGGCAGAGGCCTTGCCTATTGGCAGCAAAAATTCTACAAGGAAGCTCTGGCAGATTTTGATCAGGCTATTTCCCTGGAAGGTTTGGGGTCGGACTACTACAGCAACAGGGGGAATGTCAAAGTAAGCATGGGAGATTACGAGGGCGCTTTGCGTGATTTTGATAAAGCAATAGCACTCAACGATCGAACTGCCGGCGGCAATGACAGCAGAAGGGAGAAGCGGGACCCTGACGCAGCATTACGTTTGGCTGCCGCTTATAACAACCGGGGAGAGTTGAAAAAAACGCTTCAGGAGTATGACGCAGCGCTTCTTGATTATGGGAAAGCCATCGAGGCAGACCCGGAATATTCCATCGCCTATAACGGCAGGGCTGCGGTCCACGTGATCAGGGAGGATTTTGACAGTGCGCTGAAAGACTACGACAAGGCAATCGAGCTCGACCCGTACCGCGGCGGCTCGGTATATTACCGAAGGGCTTACATTCATATGATAAAGGAAGATTTTACTGCTGCGCTCAAAGACTACACCAAAGCCATCGAGTTCAGTCCCGGCAATGTCGACGCTTTAAACAACCGGGGCTATATCAGGCATCTGCTGAATGACAATGCCGGAGCCATAGAGGACTATACCAAAGTGATCCAGCTTGCACCTGCTCATCATGACGCCTTCCATAACAGGGGCTTGATCAAGTGGTTGCAGAACGATAAAACCGGAGCCTGCTCTGACTGGAGAAAGGCTGCGCAACTCGGCAGAAAAGACTCCCGTGAAGCAATCGCCGGTTACTGCAGGGATTAGGAATTACCGCTTCCGATCCCGTGCTTGCATCTTCTGGAATCCTCACCAGGTTCCATCTGAAAACGAAACAGGAGGGACTCCCCTATGTTGGAAGCAAAAGATTTTGCCACCGGTTGCCTGACGATCATCCTCTGCATAGTATTGATCCCGCTTTTTTTTATGGTCTTCAAACTCACGCTCATTTTCGCTGTCTTCCTTGCAGTTGTTCTTGGTGTTATCTTAGGCGTAACTGTTTTAGGCAGGATCGTGAGACTCTTTATGACGGGGAAATGACCACGGAGAGAGAGGTGCGACTGTAAGGTCCTTCAAAAGATTATTAGACATATCTCTGTAGTTTTGACGAAGAACTTCAAAACAAAAAAAGACCCCGTTATATGACGGGGCCTCTCTGTTATCAGATCTGGCGCGGTTTGGAAAAGATACAATCGTTTTCCATGGCGGGAAAGCCCGAACTGTTATCTTTGCGTACTTTTCTGCTCCGAAAGCGTTTTTTGGGGTTTGGTTTCCTTAGCCTTCTGTTTCTCCAGCGCGTTGTGCATTCCCAGCTGAGTATGAGAGAAGCCGAATTCGGAAGGATCTTCCTCCTGTTTGACCATGTTCATAAACTCGCACCGCCAGCAGTTCAGCAGCTTTTTCGCGTAGGTGCCCTGGATCTTGCCTCCGCAGAGCGAGCCTGCCACCACCCAGCAGGCTCTTCCGGCATTCCTGCCGTCGTGAGCCTGGTCCAGTTCCCCGGCAATGGTCGCAGGGCAGACGCCAAGTTCCGCGACTTTTTCACCGCCCGGTTGTCTGCCGCATTTCTTGAACTCCCAGCAATTCAGTTTTTTTACCGCGGTTTTTATAACCGTGCTCTGAACGTCGACGAGTTTTCCCATACACATCCTCCCGTTCCACGAAAGAATAATACAGTATGCATATATGCTACACTCCTTAGCAGGCTTATGCAAGCTCTCTTTCATGTCGGCGGTAATTGCAGGGGTATGATACTTTCGTAATTTCAGCAAGCAAGTATTTTGGGGTATACTTAAGACTAAGCTATCAACTCCAAGAGGAAAAAGGCGGCTCTGATGAGAAGGTCAAAATGGTTTCTGCTGTTTATGGTGGCATTCATGATGAACACCGCGTATGCCGGCACTGAAGAAGGCTGCAAAGACTGTCATGGGAATGCCCGGCAGATGGGCGAGTCAGGCTATCCGCAGTTCACCCTGTCTTCGGAACAGGCATTGACCCAGACCCGTATGCCCGCATCCTGTTCGGACTGTCATCTGGGCAATGCAGGCTCGGCTGTCCGGGAGGATGCTCACGGAGGGATGCTCCAGATCAGGGCAGTGCGACAAAAGACCTGGGAGGCCATACCCAGAAGCAGCATGGCGACGGAGGATGTCAGGGATTGGCCGTATCTCGAACAGAGAGGTGATACCAGGGCGACGCAGCTTTTCCCGAAGCGCCGGTATGCAGGCGTACTCAAAGACAACCCTGATTATAAAACCATCATCTACCATGACAAGAACCCCGAGACCCTTGCGTTCAATCCCGTCATCGCCCAAAAGACCTGCGGAAAATGCCACGCCGAGATCGTGCAAAGCTTCCTGAAGAGCCCCATGGGCGGGGGAAGCGGCGCGCATACCCAGAGTCAGTACCGGACCTGGGCCGGCAAGACCGGGACCCAGAGCTGCGGCCTCTGGATGGGCGTGCTTTCGAAGCCGGATCAGGCGCGTTTTAGCAATGAGAATGTCGGGAATTATAACAAGCATTCCACCATGCCGCTCTCCGAAAAGGACGGGTACAATTCGCAGAGAAACTGCAACCAGTGTCACGTCGGCTGCCTGGACTGCCACCTCGAGGTACGGAAGAAGAACACGGAGAACCCGGGTGACGGGCCCCATACCTTTGTAAAGAAGCCTGCGCCCCTTGCCTGTTACGGCGGCGGGAGAGCATTTTCCTGCCACGCCGGACCGCTGGAAAGGCGGCGGGGAGACGGATATCTCCGGCAGGAGTTCACCATGGCGAGCCCTGAAGGCACAGCGATACTGAAGGAGCAAATCGATATTCATATGCAAAAGAACATCGCTTGCGTGGACTGCCATGAGCCGAACAGGAAGACCGGGCATCACGGAGACCTGAGAAGGGACGTGGCGTGCGGAAAATGCCATGCCCCTGTTGTCCGGGCACAGAAGAACGGCCTGCACAAAAACGTGGACTGCGCGTCATGCCACACCGCCCTGATCGGCGGATATGCCTTTAACTTCTGGTCCGCCGTGGGCCCGCGGGGCAAGGAAAATCCGCTGACAAGGATTCAGGACTATCTGACCGGCGCGACGACGCCCCTCCTGATAAAGAACCCCAAAGGCCTGTGGATACCGGTGCATGTGGTTCCCCATATTTCAGGCAACGTCAAGGAGAAAGAAGTAAAAATATCGCGCAGGCTCCTGTTCAGGAATAAGCCTGATGTTGACATGCAGCGGCGCTACGTTTCGAACGACTCCTACGCGGTGACCGGGCTCATAAAAAATCTGGACGACAGGGACCGGGACACCATGGTCTGGCTGAATGTCGACAGGATCGCTCACGGAACGGGAAAGGCGAGGACCTGCGAAAGCTGTCACGCGTCGACGACACAGAACATCCCGGTCACGTTCGCCGGAGGTTCGTACAAGGACGTCGAAGACGGCGAGTACACGATCATCGCCGACGGCAAGGGCCTCCGGGTCGTTGATTTTAAAGGTGCAGGCGGGACCATGCCGGAGGGACTCGCGTTGCTCAAGGATGCCTGGGGCCTCAAGGGAAATTTTGCCCTGCCGGCAATAAAGAACAAAAAA
>MHDY01000244.1:6955-10011 GCA_001803705.1 Nitrospirae bacterium GWC2_56_14
GTGTAAAGAAGGCTTACGATGACGGAGCATTCGTGCATTAAAGGAGGGACGAAAAATGAAAAGAAAACTGGTGTTCATGTTGGTTGCGCTCTGTTTGACGTTCCTTGCCAACGCAGCAGGGGCGGAAGAAAAGATCAGCGGCAGGGTGAAGAGCATAGACCTTGAAACGAATGCGGTCGTCGTGACCACCTATGAGGGGCAGGAGGTGACGATCACGATCAGCCCGGAAGACACTTCCACCCTGAACAAGCTGAAAGAGAAAAGGGTCAGGGAGGACGATGACGTCAAGGTGAGATATGTCGTCAAGGACGGCAAGAACGTGGCGACCTACTTCAGGAAACCTGCGGGATGCTGACCAGCGACCGGAACGTCTGGTGCTCTTTTAACGGCCCTCTGAATTACCGCAGGAAGGATGCAAGAGGCTGACTTGATTTTGCAGTTGTTGGTCAGGTATCCATTAGACGATTCCGCATTACGAGTGAGAACTTCCAAAACAAAAGAGGCCCCGCCGTATGGCGGGGCCTTTCTGCTGGAGTGTTTACTTGAGCGACAGGGAAAATACGAAATCGTTCTCCTTGACAGCTCTCCGGCAGGCAAAGCAGTTCCCTTAATTCTTCCCGCAGCAGGAAGATCCAGCCGAGGGAGATCCGCCGGCTTTATTGCCGCATCCTCCGGTCTTGCAGCTCGAAATGCCCAGCAGCGCATAGGGCGGGCACCAGCCGACCAGTCCTGTTGCCAGCGGGATAATGCCCAGGTACGCCCAGGGGGACTGGGGACCTACGAAGGCGAAGGAAAGTATTGCCGCGCCTGCAATGATCCTGAGTACCCGATCCAGATTGCCTACGTTCCTTTTCATGATCAACTCCTCCTTGTGATAGATAGTTTGGCGGCTGTCTGCCGTTCTGTTGAGATGAGTTATACCGCACAAGGAAAGGGAAGTCTGTGACAATGTCACCAAGGACCGACTCCGGGAACTCTCAAACATCCGTCTAAAACTCCTTTGATTTATTCCCCGAAGTGATATATATTGAAAGCGCATCGGAATGCGGCAGTGAAAGCAATTGTGGAATGTCAGGCAGCCTGATGCTGCAAACCAGGCGAGGCCGTTTAACGGATGTTCTGAAATCAAAACCCCGGGAGGAAAAAAGATGCGATCGGCAAAAAAGATCACCTGCACACTGCTCATTATGATAACGGTACTTGCGCTCCAGGCATGTACGAATAAATTTCGTCTCGAACTGGAGGGAAAAGGAATCCCCTATACTGCGGACGTTTTTGTCGATGCCGTAAAAAACAGGAACAGCGAAGTTGTGGCGTTGTTTATCAACAGCGGCTTTGATGTCAATGCCTGTAAAATGGCACCATCCGGTTCTGAAGACAATGAAACGGCGCTGTATGCGGCGGTCTGGAATGGTGACCTGCAGATGGCCAGACTGCTTCTCGATCACGGATATAAAGTCAATAAAGAGAAGTGCAGTGTAAAAACACCGCCGCTGCATTTGGCAGCCATGCGCGGACTTATTGACATGGCGGGCCTGATGATCGAAAAAGGCGCTGATGTCAACAGGAAGGACGGTTTCGGCATGACGCCGTTAATGCTGGCGTTGCAAATGCGCCGTGCCGATATGGAGCGTTTTTTGCGGTCAAAGGGCGCTCAATAACACCGGAGGAAGGCTCATGCTCGAGAAGGCGCTCCCGAAAAACGGAGAAATCATCATGATGGCAGGAGTGCGGAATACCAGGCTGGTCCTGGCGGCAGCATGCATTGCCCTGGTTTGGTGTATCGGCAGCGTGAGCGCAGCCGGGGCAGGGGGCGCAGCAAGCCCGTCAACGGTTGTCTCGGCCGTGTCGCCATCAGTTGTCGCAGCGCCTCCTGCTGCCGCTTCAGGAACTGCCGCCCCGCTGTCTTTCGGTTCCATGACCGATCCACGCGACAAAAAGACCTATAAGACCGTGGTCATCGGCACGCAGACCTGGATGGCGGAGAACCTGAATTTCACGGCAAAAAAAGGGTCCTTTGCGTTTAACAAAGAGGAAAAGAACGCCGACACTTACGGCAGGCTGTTTTACTGGCAGACAGCCATGGACAAGGCGAAAAGCAGCGATGCCGTGCCGAGCAACGTGCAGGGTGTCTGCCCGACAGGATGGCATTTGCCGAGCGACGCGGAATGGGGCATCCTGGAAAACTATCTCGGCGGGATTGCGGTGGCCGGCGGGAAAATGAAGGAAGCGGGAACCGGGCACTGGGTCGCTCCGAATGCAGGTGCGGACAACGGCAGCGGTTTTACGGCATTGCCCGGAGGCTTTAACAACTTTCTCTACAATGGTCTGGGCACAGCCGGCTGCTTCTGGAGTTCCACCGAAGGCGCGTCCAATATGGCCTGGGTCCACATCCTGACCAACACCGGCGCGAACGTCGAGCGCTATAATTACGGAAAGTCGGGCGCCTATTCCGTTCGGTGCGTACTGGACTGATTTTCGCCGTCTCAGGGTGAGGTCCATGCTCCACGAGCACTCATTGTCCCGTCACGCTGCAGAGACACGCTGTGGACCTGGCCCGGGAAATCTCCCCCTCCCCGCTAAAATGCCCACCCGCAATACACCTCAATAAAGGTCATCTCTTTTTCTTGCCATTTTCAGCGACTTGTAGTAACTTCTTCCGAGAAAACGATGCTGCAGCAGGCATTCCTGTCCGAAGTAGAAGTAAAGGTGTTATCAGCTATGAAACGTATTGTCGCGGTTTTCGCTGTTCTTGTTTTCCTGGCCTCAAGCGCTTCCCGTCCTGTTATTGCCCAAGGGGAAATGCATTCGCCGACCCAGGAGGAGAAAGCGTTCTATACCAGCGTGGTCGTGCCTGCGCTGACGACGATCGAGCGCGCCATGCCTCCTGCGCCCCAGGGATGGATCATTGAGAGCAAAACCGTGATCGCACCATCGCTGCCGGACCAGGTCTCGCAGGAGCCCGGCAGTCTTCGCTATGACTATACCGTTGCCTATAAACGGGTCGATGGAGTGAGCGAAGAGCAGAAGCGCCTTGACGAGACGGCGGCTGCGGT
>MHDY01000245.1 GCA_001803705.1 Nitrospirae bacterium GWC2_56_14
CGTCAACGACTTCCCCGAGATCCAGGAGCTGGACGTGAACCCGCTCGTGGTGAGGGAAGACGGCGCCATGGCGCTGGATGCGAGAATAATTTTTAAACAGTAGGGTCCGGGGTCCAGGGTCCAGTAGCCAGGGAGAACGAGGGCAGGTCGTGGAGAAAAAGGACAAGGGGTTTAAAGGACTTATTGTCTGGCAAAAAGCATATGCACTTGCGTTAGATATCTACAGAGCCACCAAAGCATTTCCGAAGGATGAGATGTACGGGCTCGTTTCGCAAATACGTCGCGCCGCGGTCTCAATTCCGGCGAATATATCAGAAGGCTATGAAAGAAATCATCGAAAAGAATATGTCCAGTTTTTGTTTGTTTCAAAAGGCTCATTAGGTGAAGTAGAGACGCACTTACTATTAGCAAAAGACCTTGGCTACTTATCGGAAAAAGAATACTCAGCGATCGAAAACAAGAGAAGTGAAACAGCACGACTTTTGAACGGGTTGATAAAGTCTCTGGCCTGACCCTGCACCCTGACGCCTGGACCCCGGACCCTTATTTTGGAGGAAAACATGATTCCCATCTTAGTAGCATCCAACACCGGTTACGCAGGCAGAACGTTCATTTCCCTTGGCCTTGCCATGAAGCTCATGGAAATGGGCCACACGGTCGGGTTCATGAAACCCATCGGGACCGTGCCGATAAAATCGGGCGGCAGCGTCTATGATGCCGACGCCTTGTTCATCAAGGAGGTCCTGAAACTGGACGAACCGCTCGAGGCGATCACTCCTTTTATGCAGACCTACGAGAACCAGACGCTGCTGTACCAGGGGAAGATCAGGGACGCGCAAAAAGATGTCCTCACGGCATTCAAGCTGCTCAAGAAGAAGGACTTCGTCATCCTCTGCGGCGGAGGCGATTTTTTTGACGGCTCGCTGCTCGGGCTCGACACGCTCTCCCTATCGGACGCCATAAAGGCGCAGGTCCTCATGGTCGAGCCCTGGCGCGGCGATGACTCTGTCGACGCGCTCTTCGGCGCACGAACCCTCCTGGGCGACCGTTTCGGGGGCGGCGTGCTGAACAAGATACCGCTCACCATGGTGGACCATATCAAGGAGACGGTCAAGCCGTTCCTGGAGAAGAAAGGCGTACCGGTCTTCGGCGTTATCCCCAAGGACAAGTTCCTCGAGTCCACGACCGTGGCGCAACTGAACGAGATCCTGAACGGCAAGGTCCTCTGCTGCGAGGACAAACTCGATGAGTTCGTGGAAAATTTCCTCATCGGCGCCATGGATGTGGACAGTGCGCTCAATTATTTCCGCAGAACGCCGAACAAGGCCGTGATCACCGGCGCCCACCGCTCCGACATCCAGCTGGCCGCGCTGGAGACCTCGACCAAGTGCATCATCCTGACCGGCGGCTTCCAGACCAACGAAGTGGTGCTCGGCAAGGCGCAGGCGCGGGGGGTCCCCATTCTGTCCGTGCCGGACGATACGTTCAGCGCCATCAACAAGATCGAGCTCCGCATGGGCAAGACCAGCATCCGCGAAAAAAAGAAAATGGAACGGGTCAAAGAGCTCATCAGCTCGGGTTTCGACATGTACGGGTTCCTGAAAAAGCTCGGGAAGGTGTAAGGAATAGCAGCAAGGAGCCTTCCTGCCTTACGTTTTCCCGGCTACTTGCTGCTTGACCCTTGCTACTCGCTACTCGACCCGACCTTTCCTTATCGACCTTTTCTGCGGTGAAGGAAATCTTATGGACAGAACAACGCTCGCCGCTCTCCTTGCAGACCATCGGGCCTTTTTCACGGCCAACAGAACGAAAGACCTCTCCTTTCGGCGAGAGCAGCTGAAACAGCTCCGGCATATGATCGTCAGGAACGAAGCCGCCTTGTTCGAAGCGCTCAAACAGGACCTGGGCAAACCTGCCTTCGAGTCCTACGGGGGAGAGACCGGCTTTGTCGTCAGGGAGATCGATGGTGCGCTGAAAAATCTCGATCGTTGGGCGAAGCCAAGGCGCGTCACGACCCCGCTGGCCTATTTCCCCGGCAAGAGCCGCATATATCAGGAGCCTTATGGCGTCGCGATGATCATCGGGCCCTGGAACTTTCCGGTCCAACTAATGCTTACTCCCCTGGTCGGAGCCATGGCAGCCGGCAACTGCGCACTGCTCAAACCGTCAATAACCGCGCTCCACACGTCGCACCTGCTTGCGCAGCTCATCAAGGACCATTTCGACCCCGCGTACATTTCCTGCGTTGAGGGCGGCGCGGAAACGACCCAGCTGCTGCTGGCAGAACGATTCGATTACCTTTTCTTTACCGGCGGCCCCGCCGTCGGCAGGATCGTGATGACCGCGGCCGCCAGGCATCTGACGCCGGTCACCCTTGAGTTGGGCGGCAAGAACCCCTGCATCGTGGACAAGGACATTGATCTCGACGTCACCGCACGAAGGATCGTCTGGGGAAAGTTCTTTAACTGCGGACAAAGCTGCGTCGCCCCGGACTATTTACTGGTCCGGCGCGATATCAAGAAGCCATTGCTCGGGCGTATTGCGGCCGCTGTCCAACAGTTCTACGGCACCGACCCTTCCCAAAGCCCGGACTACGGCCGCATCATCGACCATGGCCATTTTGACCGCATCATGCGCCTTCTCGGCTCCGGCACCGTGATCCTCGGCGGGACAGGCGACCGGCCCACGCGTTATATTGCGCCGACCATCCTGGATAACATTACCACCGGCGATGCGATAATGCAGGAAGAGATATTCGGTCCGCTCCTGCCGGTTCTCCCCTATGATGAAATCGATCAGGCTATTGCCGTGGTCAATAAAATGCCGAAACCGTTGGCGCTTTATCTCTTCTCGCGCGGCAGGAAGCTTCAGCAGCGGATACTTCGCGACACCTCTGCAGGCGGCGGATGCATCAATGATGTGGTGATCCAGGAAAGCTCGGACTCGCTCCCTTTTGGCGGCGTGGGCGAAAGCGGCATCGGCGCTTATCATGGGAAACTGAGTTTCGACGCCTTTTCGCATCAGCGGAGCATTATCAGGCGCGGGTTTCTGTTCGATGTGCGGCTCCGGTACCCGCCGTATAAGGACCATTTGAAATGGGTACGGAAGTTCTGGTAAGAGACGGACTCGCCGCCTAAACCTGAAAACTGGAACCAAAGAGCGTCTCTCGCAAAGCTCGCAAAGAGCGCAAAGGAAACCTTGAATCAAATTTTTTCTGTTTTAAAACCAAAAAACAATGCAGTGCCTTAAGCTTTTCTTTGCGTCCTTTGCGTGCTTTGCGAGAAAACTTCTTGCCGTTTTAGAAGAATTTTATTCCCAGGCTTCTTCCGCATCAAGGAGTATGACTCATGACCATCCCCATAGTTCAAGTTGACGCCTTCACCGATCGTGCCTTTGCCGGGAACCCGGCTGCGGTCTGCCTGCTTGACGGACCGCGCGACGAACGCTGGATGCAGAACGTGGCCCGTGAAATGAACCTCTCCGAAACCGCCTTTCTCTCGCTTCGAAGCGATGGATACGACCTTCGCTGGTTCACGCCCACGGCCGGGGTGGATCTATGCGGCCACGCCACCCTGGCAAGCGCTCATGTGCTGTGGGAAGAGGAGATCCTCGACAAGCAGGAAACAGCCCGGTTTCACACCCGCAGCGGGCTGCTCTCGGCGACCAGGAAGGACGGATGGATAGAAATGGACTTTCCAGCCGAAGCGCAGAAGCCGGCCCTGGCTCCGCCTGCGCTGACAAGGGCCCTCGGCGCAACGCCGGTCTACATCGGCAAGAACCGTTTTGATTATCTGGTAGAGCTTGAGTCGGAAGCAGTGCTTCGCAGTCTGCGCCCTGATCTTGGATTGCTTAAAACGCTCCCTGCGCGCGGTGTAATCGTCACCTCGCCCTCTGATTCGAAGGACTACGACTTTGTGTCCCGCTTCTTTGCGCCGGCTGTCGGGATCGATGAGGACCCGGTCACCGGCTCTGCGCACTGCTGCCTCGGCCCCTACTGGCAAAAACGCCTTAAGAAAGATAATTTCACTGCGTATCAGGCTTCCGCCCGCGGCGGCCTCGTGCGCGTAACAGTACAGGGTGACCGCGTTCTGCTCGGCGGACAGGCGGTCACGGTCCTGCGGGGCGAACTGTTTGCTTTGCAGTAAAGGAGAACACTATGCACAAGACGACCGCACTCATCACCGGCGCATCGGGCGGCATTGGCTACGAATTCGCCAAACTGCTGGCAAAGGACTGCGGCACACTGGTCCTGGTCGCTCGCAGCGAAAATAAGCTTCATGAAGTAAGGAAGGAACTTGAGGCCATTGCTCCGGTGAACGTACAGGTCATTTCCCGGGATCTGTCCATTGTTGGCGCTGCTGCTCAAGTATACGAAGAACTTGGGCAGGCGCACATCACCGTGGACATCCTGGTCAACAATGCGGGCTTTGGCGGCCATGGCGCGTTCGTTGACCGGGACTGGCAAAGCGACTCGGATATGATCGCCGTCAATATAACTGCGCTGACGCACCTGACGAAGCTCTTTGCAAAAGGCATGGTCGCGCGCAAAAGCGGCAAGATCGTGAACGTGGCGTCCACGGCCGCATTCCTGCCCGGCCCGTTCATGGCGGTCTATTATGCTTCGAAAGCCTACGTCCTCTCTTTTTCGGAGGCGCTTGCAAGCGAGCTGCAGGGGACCGGCGTCACGGTTACCGCGCTCTGCCCGGGCCCTACAGCCACCGGCTTTGCATTGACCGCAGGCGCGGAACGATCAAGGCTCTTCACGCTCATGAGACCGGCGTCATCAGCAGACGTAGCTCTCTATGGTTACGAAGCCATGATGCAGGGAAAGGTCGTGGCTGTTCACGGCATGTTGAACAAGCTCACGACCCTGAGCCTCAGGACCGCGCCGCGATGGCTCCCGCCCGCCATCGTGCGATGGCTGCACAAGCCAGCTTGACCCTGCCCCTTGCTGCTTGTCCCTTGGCTGCTGCTTCTCGCTTCCCTGCCCCCTGAACCCTGTACCCTGACCCCTGACCCTGCTGTGCCTCCAGGTTGTCATTCCGCAATCCGCCACATTACGCCCCTCACCTTAGTCCTCTCCCATCAGGGGAGAGGGAAGGGTGAGGGGTCGGCCGAATTCCGCAATGGTTCTCCTTGACACCCCTGGGCATTAATGATACTTTTCGGCATGCTTGTTTACTTAAACGGACGTTTTGTACCAAAGGAAAAAGCAGTTGTATCCGCTTTTGACCACGGTTTTCTGTACGGCGACGGTATCTATGAAACGATGCGCGCGTACCAGGGGACAATTTTTCTGCTCCGCAAGCACCTCAGCCGTTTGCAGCACTCGGCTGCGGCCATATCCCTCAAACTTCCCCTGCCGATCAAAAAGATTGACGATGCGCTGAACCGATCCGTTCATATCAACAAACTGCAGGATGCATACATCAGGCTCCATATATCCCGAGGACCGGGTGAGATCGGGCTGGACCCGGCCTTATGCAGCGCCCCGACCATGGTCATCGTGGCCAAACCGTTTCACGACTATCCTGCTGAGAACTACAGCCGCGGCGTCAGGGTCGCTTTCGTAAAAACGCGCCGCAACCACCCCCTTGCCATTGACCCTTCCATCAAGAGCACGAACTTCCTGAACAATATTCAAGCAAAGATCGAGGCCATCAAGGCCGGTGCTTACGAAGGCATCATGCTGAACTGGGAGGGTTTTGTTGCCGAAGGAACCATCAGCAACATCGGAATGGTAAAAAAAGGCGTTTTGTACACCCCGCATTTGAAGAGCGGCATACTCAAGGGCGTAACACGCGACCTGGTGCTCAGCCTGGCAAAAAAGAAGCATATTCCTGTCAAGGAGACGCTGCTGAAACCGCAGGACTTCCTCGCAGCTGATGAATGTTTTATCACCAACACCACCATGGAGATCATGCCCGTGACCAGGATCGGTCGCAAAATCATCGGACGCGGCAAACCGGGGCCGATCACCGCCGTGCTGAGTCAGGCCTATACCAGGGAGGTCGGTCGATGTATACCGATGCAAGCCAGTTAGCCCAGCTCATCGACCACACCCTGGTGAGACCCGACGCGACGCTCGGCGACCTCGAACGGACCTGCGCCGAAGCAAAAAAGTACGGGTTTACCTGCGTTGTGGTGAACAGCTCCTATGTTGCGCGGGCCAAGGAACTTTTGAACGGCACGCTGATCAAGGTCTGCGCCGTCGTCGGGTTCCCGCACGGCGCATCGACCACGACGGTCAAGATCGTCGAGGCCATGGAATCGATGAAGAACGGCGCGTCCGAGCTCGACATTGTCGCGAACATCGGCATGATCAAATCGGGCAAGTTCGATTTTGTCGAGATCGACATCAAGAACGTCCTCGTCCTCACCCCCCAGAAGGTCCATAAGATCATCATCGAGACCGGCCTGCTCACGCCGGACGAAATAACCCGCACCTGCCGGATCGCGGCGGCAGCCGGCGCCGAATTCGTCAAGACCTCCACTGGCTTCGGCGCCCGCGGCGCAACGATCGAGGACCTGCTGCTCATGCGCAAGGCTGTCGGTTCCCAGTGCCGCATCAAGGCATCGGGCGGGATCAAGGACCTGGCTACGCTGACAGCGTTCGTTGAGGCTGGAGCCGAACGCATCGGCACGAGCGCCGGCGCTTCGATCATGGAGGAGTATCTGAACAAAAGAGAACGGGCGTAGAAACTAATTATGACGACCCTTATTAAAAAACTCCTTAGCCCTGAAATGCGCTGGAAGTCACTTGCGCTGTTAGTCAGCGTCGTCACGTGCATGGCGCTGCTCGGCACGCAGGTCAATCGCTGGATCATCGAGTCCCGCACCGTGACGCAGGCACAGATCGAAGCAGGATGGAAAGCCGCAGGTCTGGAGCTCGTCACGCATACCATCGCACAAAAGGAAAACTTCTGGAAGGTGGCAAAACAATACCAGGTGAACATCGACTCCATCATCGGCGCGAACCGGGGCCTGAAAAAATTGACCGCTGCCAGGGGCCAGAAGCTCCGTGTCCCCAATCAGCGGGGCGTTGTTCATCAGATGGAACCCGGGGAGAGCGCGGAAGCAATTGCCGGGCTTTATAGCGTGCCGGTCGGATCCATTACTGCAATGAACAACCTCCAGCCAAAGCACATTCTCGTTCCCGGGCGCGAACTTTTCATCCCGGGCGCGAAGCCGGTCAGATTAACTGAAGACATGACCGCGCAGTACAGCTTGCGCGGCATTTTCGGCTCCCCCCTGCCCGGCAGGATCACGTCAGGCATGGGCATGCGCAAACACCCGGTGGGCGGCTTCCGCGGCAGGCACACGGGCCTGGATCTTGCCGCTTCTCCGGGAACGCGGATCGACGCTGCGGCGGCAGGCACCGTGCTCCAGACCGGCGAAGGCGAATATATCGGCAAGTTCATCATCCTGGGCCATAAGGATTCCTACACCACGATCTACGGACACTGCTCCCAGATACTGACAACTCCGGGAAAGACTGTTAAGAAGGGGCAGATCATCGCCAAGGTCGGCAATACCGGACGTACAACCGGCCCCCATCTCCACTTCGAGATCCGGAAGAACGGCATTCCTCAGAACCCCCTCAGCTACTTGTGGTAGGTATCGGTTATTGCGTTCTTAATAAGCACTCATGCTGAATATATGGCCACGACCTCGGTCTCTCAAAACAAAAAGCCGATGATCATGAATGAACATCGGCTTTAACTTATTCTTAGCCTGTTTTACACCATGGATGAAGGGCCGGTTTCCCGTGTCAGATACTCGTAGTTTTGAAAGCTGCGGACGCATCCGCATAGTCGTTCAAAGGATTGCCGACCTTATCTTCGGCTTTATAAACCGTAAAGATGTAATCCGTATTGAATGATAAATCGGCAGACGGGGTCAGGTGAAGCGTCCGAGCGTTCACCCATCCTATTGAGAAGTCGATAGGGTTATTGTTCGAATCCACGAATGTTACCCCGGTCCTATACGACGTAAGATGCAAATCCGTATTCATATCCGTTGAGAAAACAAAGTCAAACTGCGTATGAACCGGGACAGTCTGATTGTCCCGAAGTTCGACCCTCTGCATATCTCCATCGTAGAAGAATATGCCGATGAGCGAGGGAAGCGCTGTCTTTGGCAGTCCAGAACAGGCGATCGACGTTGCACTCAGCATCAGTGCACCGCCCGATAGTGTGGCAAACTTCTTCAGGAACTCGCGTCTCGAACAAGCATCGTCAATCATGCAATTCAGCCTCCTGTCGTATTATGCTGCCAACGCATCTATCCTGAAGAAACCGGGCAGATTACAGCAAACAAAAAAGTGTACAGGTTGCATTTTTATTAGAATTGAAAACCACAAACTATATTGGCCGTGCCGCCTTCGCCAGACACACTTCCGGAAGACCAGCTGCCGCTATTTGACCATATTTCGAAATTGCCTTCGAACTCCTGCATACCAACCTCAACTCCGACTCGAATCGACGGACTTTTAAACAAATAGTACCCGCCGACAATCAGCGATATCGAATTGTAGCTGCTTCTTTTCGTGGCATTCCAGTTTACTCCAGGGCTGTTCAACGTCACCTGACCTGCGTCGCCTAACCCTGCTTCGAACTTTACTTCAAAGTTCAATGCATCGTTGATCCTTAAACGCACTCCCGGGGCGATGCTCATGCCGTTAACCGAGTAGTCCACCTTGATCGGAATCGACAGATCCTGAATTTCTCCCGAATGATGTCTGTGAAAAAGACCAATTCCCATAATAAACCTGAAAAGCGAGTCCTGATGCCGACTGAGGATCACTTCAACCTGGGCGTTGGTTCCACTGCTATTCGAATCATGCCCGATTGCGTTTTCGAATTCTATCTCGTCAGCTCCTGTGGCACTGCCGAATTTAAAGCGTAAATCCGTGTCGATCTCGGCCGATACCAGACAGGGAAAAGCTAACATGATGACCAGAAATAGTAAAATTGGTTTTCTCATAAATCCTTTCCGTTTTTTAAGCCATGATCAGGCTACATCGACGCAGTCTGATACTGCATCTCCGGTTGTCTTGCGGCCGCCGCCGCTTCTTCTGCGCCCATCACGATCCAGTGCTGCGAATTCTTCAACAGCTTGGTGACCATCTGCGCATTCAGATTATGACCGGACTTGTGCGCTACAACATGCCGATGCCCTCGAATTGAATTTCTTTTTTAATAGTACGTTGTGGTCTAAGCATTTGGATGTCCCCTAGCCCTAGCAAGCCCTATGCCATATGGCCCTGTTGTTTAATTCGCTTGCAAACAACAAGTTAACAACCCAGGAGATCTCTGCTGTGTGGTAAAAATGACCACGAACAGGTTTCTTTGTTGCTAAATAACGCCGCTGCGGCTTTTTTCCGAAAATCTTTTCACCCGAATCCGGTAGTGACCGCTCCAAGTCAATTGTCAGACCGATTCGCCGGCGAAATACTCCTTCTCCTGCATATGCTTTGACCGGTTTTTAATTGACAGGGGTGGTCACCTATGTTAAATTTTTTATGCAGGTGTAACTATCTCAAGAGCGAGGGCAATCAGGGAGAAAAAATGCCGCCAAAGCTGGAAGAGCTGTATGAGCAGGGCATGGACGCGTTCAACAAGAACGAATACGCTATCGCTGAGCAGGCCTTCCTGCAGATCTTGAGCGCTAAGCCTGATTTTGCCGACGTCCAGAACAAGATGGGCATTATCTACAAGCAGACGAACAGGATCGAACTGGCGGTCAGGGCCTTCGAAAAAGCCGTTGAACTGAACCCCAGGTATACCGAAGCATCGCTTAATCTTGCCGTAACCCTCAGTGACCGCGGAAGCTATGAAAAGGCCCGGGAGGTCTTTGAAAAGGCCGCGCAGTTTACCGAGAAAGCCGCTGCTGCACCTGTTGCGGACAAGACGAAGTCCATGAAGCCCGCCCTTGATCCTTTTGTCAAAGGCAAGCTCGCCGACGAGCACCGGCGCGTAGGCAAGCTGTACTACGACATGGGGCTCCTCGATGAGGCCATCGACGAGTACCAGAAAGCCCTCCGCCTTGCTCCGACCTTTGCCGACATCATTACCCAGCTCGGGATCGCCTTGCGGGACCAGGGAAAGCACAATGAAGCGATCAAGGAATTCAACCGGGCGATCGAGATCAATGCCAATTTCATTCCCGCGCGGCTGAACCTGGGGATCACCTATTACTCCCAGGGGTTCTACGGGCTGGCCGAAGAAGAATGGCGAAAAGCCCTCAAGATCAATCCCGACAATGCCGCGATCAAGACCTATCTCAATTTCGTACGACCTCAGAAATCCTGACCGGAGCTGCGCGCTTGGACCTTCTGGAGATCAAAGACCTCTCCACCCATTTCTTTACCCGAAGCGGGGTGATCAAGGCCGTGAGCGGCTTGAACCTCACCCTCCAGCGGGGCCGTGTTCTCGGCCTGGTCGGCGAATCCGGCTGCGGCAAGACCGTGACCGCGCTCTCCATCCTCGACCTGGTGCCCTATCCGG
>MHDY01000246.1 GCA_001803705.1 Nitrospirae bacterium GWC2_56_14
ACTGCGGCTGATTGTTGCGGATGACATGGAGATCGCCTTTTGCAATGAGATCGTCCACCGCGGCAATACCGCGCCTTTTAATCTCCTGTGCAGGTATGGCGTTCATATGATGACTCCTTTTGGTACTTGATTAGATACTGAAATCATACCCTTGCAAGTGCCGGTTGGCAAACAAAAAACTCCGATGTTTGACTGTTGCGATAATGTTGATCGATCGCGCGCGAGGAAATGGGGGATGTGGAGATTTTGCCGCTGGCGGCGTGATAAGGTGACGAGTGCAGTAACTAAGCAGATGAAAATCTACTTGGCAAAACTCCTAATTTAATAGCAATAGTTCACAGCCGACCCGATTCTAAAAAACTGAAATAGCTGCTCCGATTAAAAATGATATGATCAAGAAGATCAATACCCATAATCTCACCGGCCTGCCGGAGTTGCCGTGTGGTTTCCATATCAGCCGTCGAAGGATCAAGGTGGCCCGATGGATGATTGTGGGCAACAATCACCCCCGAAGCCCTATCCGCCACCACATCAGCGAATACCTCTCTCGGATGAACCGGAGTCCGGTCCACCAGTCCGATGGAGACAACACGCACATTGAGAACTTCATTGGCACCGTTGATGGTGATCGCAAGGAAATGCTCCTGCTTTCTGTCAGCAAAATGCCGGATGAGCGGGAGAATATCCGCAGGCGTAGTGATCTTTACCCCTTCCGGTTTAATTCGGCGCCTGGCAAACTCGATGGCCGCCAGTATCAGTGTGGCCTTGGCATCGCCGACCCCCTCGAAACCGGTCAAGTCATCCACCTGTACATCAAGCCCTTTCTCGTCTATAGCCCTGGACACCTTTGCCGCAAGCGTCATAACGTCCATCTGGGGCGTTCCTTTGCCCAGCAGAACAGCGAGTAGTTCCTGATCGCTCAGTGCTCTCGGTCCCTTGGCGAGCAGCTTCTCGCGGGGGCGGTCTTGCTTGGGAATCTGTTTGATAGGTTTGGTCATAGGACTTAGACCGCCTGCGCCAAGTGGTGCTGGATCACCGTAACAGCCATGATATCGAAAATCGCGCCTTGGTCTGTGTATTTCGGATCGGTAAGCTCGTCGAAGCGACTGAGCTCTTCGTATCGATTCTGGATCATACCGTCAACCCGATCTCTGAAGGTTTCTTCCAGATAAATCACGTTGTCGCGATGGGCATGCACGGTTGCACGTATCTCCTCATCCCCGGTTTTTTCCTCAGTCACCTGACGGATCAGCAACGCTTCTTCATCGGATATAGCGAATCCTGCACGAATCTGAGCAATCATATCCTGTACTGATACTTTCTTCGGTGGTGGCCCTGCACTGTTGCCACCTTTGCCCAGCCTGAGCTTCACCGTACCGCCGCCCTTCACCTCGCCCTGGAACTGGACAGCTGCCTTAACGACTTCAGTCTGCCGAATCAGCTGCATCAACTCGGAAATATTCCCCTGTTTGATGAGTTGCGGGCCGAGGTACTCAACAAAAGTGGCAAACTCCCTCACTTCGTCAGGGTAGGTGAAAAAGCAGGTCAGGAAATGGTAGCTCTTCACAAACCGCCCGAGCAGATAAACGAACTTCTTGCGTTGTTCCAGGTCAGTTATCGTTGTCTGAAAGCGGACACGCAGGGCATTCATCGTAAACTGTATCCGGGCATCTGTTCCGGTCGCCAGCAGCTTAACAAATTCGTTGGCATCCACCTGTGTGAACACGCCTAACGACAGAATCTCGGCGTGCAGTTTCACGCATTGCTGTTCGTCCGGGTCTCCGGGCTCAAACGGGGTGCCTTTCCGGTATTTGGCAAACGCCTTAAGGATCTCATTAGCGTTGTTGGTAAAATCAACAACAACCACATCCGACTTGCCTTCGCAACAACGGTTCAGACGCGAAACAGTCTGCACGGCATTACGGTCCACCACAGGCTTGTCCAGGAACATACCGGCCAGCAAATGCTGGTCGAATCCGGTTTGAAATTTGTTTGCCACAACCATCAGGCGGCAGTCTTCACCCTCAAAACGCTCTTCGATCTGCTCTCCTTCATTGAGGTCATTCACGGAGTATTCACTGATGGCGGCGTTCGTTTCAGGGTGGACGAAGTCTGAGAAGGCGTAAAGCACTTTGTAGTCTGCTCCCCGCTCCTTAAGTTTTTCCTGAATGATCCGGAAATAGCGCAGCCCTGCCACGCGGGAGCTGGTGACGATCATCGCCTTGGCTCGCCCGTCAATAAGCTGCTTCACGTTTTCCTCGAAGATACGCAGCATCACCTCGGCCTTGTATTGAATAAGTCCGTCATCCTGATAGGCCACGTTCTTGAGCGCCTTGGCCACTACCCCGGCGGGGTAGAGCTTTTCCTCATCCGCTTTTGGAACAATGGGACAGTGAAGGTGATAGAGAGTTTTGAAGGAAAGGATACTGGCCGCCACGTCAACGATGTACCCCTCGGCAATGGCTTCCGCCTCGCTATAGGTATCAAACGCTTCACCGAAGAGCGTCACTGTAGCAGGTGCTGGGGTAGCGGTGAAGGCAACGAAAAGTTGGTTCAGGTCGTGTTCGCGGATGATCTTTGCAATTTTCTCTTCTTCATCCTCTTCCGGTAGATCGGTGTCGGGGGCGTCGGCAGAGCGGAACGGCGTCCGAATTGCGGCACCCATCTTCCCTTCCTGGGAGCGGTGCGCCTCGTCGATCAGGAAGGCCACACGAAGGTTTTTCAGTTCCTTGTTCTTCTTGATTTCATCCAGCACCCACTCAAATTTCTGCTGGGTCGTGACGATGATTGATCTCCGCTCCGCCAGGAAGCGTGGCAGATCGTCGGCCTTCCGCGCTAGACCGATAACCGCTTTCAGGTGGGTGAAGTTTTCAATGTCGTCCTTGATGTTCTTGTCGAGAGACTTGCGGTCGGTGAGGATGAAAATCAGGTCCACCAGCTTTTCACCGGTACCCGGCTTGTAGAGGCTGTGCAGACGGTCGGCCAGCCAGCAGATCGAGAGGGTTTTTCCGCTGCCCGCAGAATGGTTGATGAGGAATTTTCGCCCGATGTTGCCGGTGTCGGTAAAGTGCGTCTGAATTGTGTCGGCTACTTTCCGCACCATGCGGCTCTGGTGATAACGAGGAAAGAGCGTGAATGCCGGGCTCGCAGGGCGATTTTCCTCGGCGTCGCGCTTGGGTACGCGAACGAGGAAGAACGACAGCGCCTCCAGCAGGTGATCTTTAGACAACACCTCGCGGTACATGAACTCCACCGGATATTCGTCTTTTTTCATTGGCTGATTATTCAGGCCGGTATTGTGCCAGCGGAAGTTTTGCTCCCGGCCGGGATCGGTGGCAGCCATGACATCGCTGGTGTCAGCAGCCAGGTAGAGGAAGGGATGTTGGAAAATTTTACGGGTCAGGTCGCGGCGGGCAAACTGCGCTACCGCGTCATGCACGTTCTGATTCTTCTCGTGCTTCAATTCCAGGGCCACAATCGGCAGGCCATTCAGGAACAGTACGAAGTCAATTTCCTGGTTTGTCTCGCCGAAATAGAAGTGCGGTCTGAAGGTGATGCGGTTCTGGCCGTGGTGTTCATTGGCGACGCTCTCGCCGGAGCGGGGCTTGGGATAAAACAGCCGGAACTCCAGCCCGCGCACCTTGAGACCGTGCCTGAACAGAAGCCAGAGAGGAGTATGCTGGAGTTCAGCTCGAAGCGCCTTGAACAACTCTTCCCGTGCGTCGGTGCCGTAATCTGCGGTAAGTTTGTCGAGGGATGTCTGCTGCGTTGCACGGAGGAATGACCAGAGATGGTCTTCGGCGATAGCGTTTTCTGTGTCAGTAATTTCGGTCTGTTCGAGCACGCAATAACCGTGCTCGCGGGTAAGGTAGGCTGCGATGTGATCCTGAAAGGCTAATTCGGGAGCTTTCCGTTTTGCCATAAGATCCTCAGTGAGGCCAGGTTTCCAGTTGTGTCAACCAGTCGTTAAAGTGTGGGCACTCGGCACGAATAGCATCGAGGCCGATTTCAATGGCTGCCAGTGCTCCCAGCAGCGGCTTTTCGTAGCCGGGAACAAGCCCTTCCACCCGCTTTGACGGCGCGGTTTCCGGTGAATCATTAATCTCCTCCGGAGAGGCAAACTGATTACGGATTGCTTGAAAGTCGCCTATAAGATCTGTTCGGCAAATGCCACGACCAAACGCATTACAATCGCTAAAAAGCAATCCTTCGAATTCATGCATCATTACAAATGGTATAAACCGAATCGGATAAAATCCATCACCAAGCTCGTCGCAAATATCTGCTAAAAGGGCATCCTCGACGGTGGGCGCCTTCTGTGCATACGGCAGATCGCCTGCCGCCGCTCTCCCTGGCCAAGCCCTACCTTTTGTTTGCGGCAAAGCATAATAGTCAACCATAGTTGTTGTCAGACTGGCAGGATCTTCTTTGAGATGCTTCAGAATGTCTTCTCGAACGGCACTCCAGGCCTTGATTCCACCCCGCCGATCCCTTAAACGGGCATTTCCCACAAGTCTGGCGCTGACCTTACTAAAACCATTGCGATAAAGATGAGGCGCCAACACCTCATTGACGAACTCCTCTTCTGTCTCGCCTTCGACATGAATGAGCAGTCTCCCCATTTTAGCTGCCCCCCGGACGCCCGCCGAATTCATTCTTCTCCCAGAGCTGACCGAGGCTGTAATCATCCAGCCAGCCGGCGAGTTTTTCAGGATCGAGGCGGGTAAACTGGGTGCTGCCATCCACTCGGTCGGCTACCAGCACGTCTTCAGGCTGGAAATGATCGAGCAGCAGCGGCGACTGGGTCGAAAGGATTACTTGGGTTGTCACCGACGCCTGTTTGACCAGTGAAGCCAATTTGGTAATAGCAGCTGGGTGAAGCCCTAATTCCGGCTCATCCACCAGAATTATGGAGGGGCGCAACTCCTCTGGTTGTAAAAAGAGCGTAGCGAGAGCAATGAAGCGGATGGTGCCGTCCGACAGACTGGAAGCGCCGAAATATTGATCGGAGTTTTTGTGTCGCCACTCCATCCGTATAAACTCTTCGTTCAGAGTATCGGGCGCGAGCATGAAATCATCGAAAAACGGTGTCACCCGCTGCACTGTGCGGCGAATCAGGCTGTAGGATTCCGGGTATTTCTGTTGTAGTAGATAAAGAAAGGATGGCAGGTTCGAACCGTCTGGCCGCAAAAATCTGTTATCGTTCAGTTTGGCTGTTTTTCTCAGTGGAGACGATGAGCTGGTGTCGTGGACATGATACAAGCGCCATCTGCCTAACCTAGTTCGTACCCAATCAGCTGTCCTTGTGAGGCTGGAGTCGCTGATGCCAGCTTCCCGACCACCATCAAGTGGGCTCAGCGATTTATTGAATGGCCCCTGCGGGTAACGCGCCTTATCCCAGAAGTTTGCCCATTCATTAGCAGGATAAAGGCCGTCATCAGATGTCGGTTTAAGCGTCAGTTCGTACTGATTAACCTCTTGCCGAAACGAAACCATTATCTTGAGTTCTTCCGTTGTCTTGGAGCCAAAGTGCAGGATATTCTCGGCACCCCCAGCTTTGCGCACATATTCGTTTAATCGACCTTCTCTGATTTCGTGGAGAAAAGAAAAGATGCCAATAAAATTCGACTTGCCAGAGCCGTTCGGCCCGATGATAACGTTGATCGGGCGCAGTTCAAGTTTCTCGACGGAAGCGATGCTCTTGAAACCCTTAACGGTTATGTAATCGAGTTCAGGTGTGTTCATGGTAGCGGAAATTACCCTATTTTCAGTTTGTTGTCATTGTTAAATGTTTAACATCCGCTTCAGTTATCCGCTTCTGTCCGGTCACGCATTCGTGGATGAGAGATTTGCGGTAGGCGAGGAGGGTGGAGATTTGCTGGTTGAGCGTTTCTTTCACTGCAAGAACGTCCTTTTCCTTGGCATCCAGATACTCGGCAATCTCTTCCTGCTCTTTTTTGGGAGGAAAGGCCGCAAAGTTTGTACCGATACGAACGTAATTCAGGTTGAGCTGGGTACTCAGAACAGCTGACCGAAGCATGATACTCTTCATTGCTCTCATGAGGTAATAGAGATAGTCAAGGTTGGTTTTGTGGCCAGGAATCATACCGATCATGCTGTCTGGAAAGCAAGCCTCAAAATCTAGGATAGCCACGTCGCCAATGTTTGCAGCAATCGACATGACCAAAGTTCCACGCGGGAACCGCTTGCTCACGCTCAAACCAAGCTCGTTGAGGGTTTGCGAGTACGTCATAATGTATTTCTTTGCGGATGTGATATCTCCGGTTTGCACGAAGGGGTGGGGGCCATCGTAAAGAGCCGGGTCATTTCTGGGGCGATGAGTAAACTGGCCACGAACCAGACTACACATACGTTTGATTTGCTTTTCCTGCCAATGTTCCGGCACTTCGGTAAGCCAATCTAAACCGGAAGGCTTCTTTTTGACGTTTAAATCCAGTCCTTGGGTTACTACCTGGTGGATAATGGCTGCTGCAAGCGTATCAAGCGTTTCAAGCTGTTGCCGTTTCGCCGCTACTGCCGCGTCAATTGCCACGCAACTGGTGTCCAGATAGGCGGCAATCCTTTGTTGCTCAGGCAGAGACGGAAGCGGAACTTTGAGTCTTTCAATAACCCCCATGCCTATGTTTTGTTGCGTTCCAAATGACCAAGATAATTCAATCTGTTTTCTAAAAACTTCTGAGAGAAGCACATAAAAGACAAATTTATAGAAAGCAAGTCGTTCGTCGCATCGTATTAGTGCTAATGGAGACCAAATGCTAAACTCAAAATCTACATTAACATAAGCAACATTCCCCGTTGTTGCTCCTGACTTTATGACGAATATGTCATTCTTTTGAGGTTTGCATTTGCGACAATATAGTTCGTGGAGTTCGGGGGAAATGAACCCTCTTCGCAAGTTGAAATCAATTTGATTATTCTTGATTGCCTCAGCTGAAATAAATTGAATACCATCGTCATCAAGTTCGGGAGTCTCATGAGGCCCATCCGTTATCTTGACTGATACAAGTCGCTTGATGGCAGTTAACCCCCATTCAGCAGGGATCTCGCCGATCCAAGGCTCTTTAAGTTGAGAAAAAGTCATTGTGTCAACCTTGCCAACATTTTCTCCGCTTCCTTCTCCAACCGCCAGAACTCCGCTAACAGCTCATTCGCAGGCGTCGGCGGCTGATAACGGTAGAAATACTTGTTCGGCAAAATCTCGTAGCCGAGCTGGGCACTGTCGGCCCAGCGGATGACTGGCTTGCCGATTTCGCGCTTCAGGAATTCCTCGATATTCTCACCATGAGGGATGTATTCATCATCCTTGACGTAGTGGCGGTGGGTCCACTCGACCGAAAGGATCTCTGACTTATTCTCCCGCAACTCCTTGTACTTCTTGGCAGCGTTGTCTTTTGGGGTAAGAAGCAGAGTGCTGGTTGTCTCGTCTTTGAACCGGACACGAAAAGTCTGCTCGCTGTCGTAAAACTCCTGTTCTTTTTTCAAGTTAGCAGCAGTAAACGCCTTTTCGTAAGGCTCAGCAACAATCGCTGGTTTGTCATGCTCATCACTCTGCCAGAAAACTACGCTCACCTTGTGGAAGGCAAAATCGGTGGTTTTGAACAGCTTCACATCCTCATCCGCATACTCGCTAGCCCAGCCCTCCCGGTAACGCTCCTCGATCCAGCCCCGGTGGGCGTCGGTGATCCGGTTGCGCTTGTTGCCGAAGGATTTAGGCTCCTTCTCGAACTGCTTGCGAGCGTCGATCAGCATCACCAGTCCCTTGTGGGATGCGGGCTTCTCGTTTCTGAGCAGCCATACATAGGTAAAGATGCCGGTGTTGTAGAAGAGCTGGTCCGGCAGCATGACAATGGCGTCGAGCCAGTCATTCTCCAGAATCCAGCGGCGGATTTCGCTCTCGCCCGAGCCGCAGTCGCCGTTACTGAGCGGTGAGCCGTTGAAGATGATGGCGATGCGGCTGCCCCCTTTTTCCGGCGGCTGCATCTTTGCCAGCATGGTCTGAAGGAAGAGCAGCGCGCCGTCGTTGACGCGGGGCATACCGGCCTTGTAGCGGGTCTTAGCTAGCTTCTTGGCCTCGGTCTCGTAGCCGTCCTTGCCGCCCCAGGTGACGCCGAAAGGTGGATTGCTGAGCATAAAGTCAAAATGGAAGGTGCTCTCGGGTAGTTGGTCGCCCGGTTCCTTGCTCTCTTTTTCGTGGGGAATAAGCGAATTGCCGAGAAAAACCTTGGCCTGCCGGTCGCTCTTGATCAGCAGGTCGGCCTGGCAGATGGCGTAGTTGGTGGGGGAAAGCTCTTGACCGTGAACGGTGACAAACTTCTCAACCAGTTCTTTTTCCGCTTCGGTAGCTGCCCGGTCCAGCAGATGTTCCTTGGCCACTGACAGCATGCCGCCGGTGCCACAGGCCGGGTCATAGATGGCGATGTTCTTTTTTTCCGGTATGGGGATCTCCAGCAGCTCCACCATCAGGCGAATCACTTCGCGGGGGGTGAAATGCTCCCCGGCCTCCTCGCCGCTCTGCTCCGAAAACCGCCGCAACAACTCTTCGTAGATGTAGCCCATCTCCAGGTTGGAAAGGTGATCGGGACCTAAGTCAAGTTCCTTGTACTGGTTGAGGATCGGGGCTAAGCGGTTGTTCTTGACCATCTGGGTGATGGTAGCGCGGTAGTTGAAGTGCTCAATGATGTCATCGACATTCTTGGAAAAACCGTTGATGTAGGCGCGGAAATTTGCTTCGAGGAGCGCCTGATCTTCCTGATAGACCTTGCGCAGGGTCCAGTCTGTTTGGTTGGAAAAAGGGGCCTGTTGCGGGTTTTGCTCCAGTTTTTTTACCAGCTCGTAGATTTCCTGCTCGGAGCGTACCGTCTTTTCTTCTCGCATTTTAGCGGCTTTATCCTCGCGCCACTTCAGCAACACGCACTCTAGTCGTCGGATGACGATAATCGGTAGGACAATGCTCTGGTATTCATAGGCCTTGAATTTGCCGCGCAGGCGTTCGGCGGACTTCCATATTTCATTGGCCAGATTGTCGAGTTTAGGTTTATTCAGAGAAAGGGACATTCGGGCTCCAGTTGGGGAAACATAATGACGTCTTATAGCAAAATGAAGGATTAATTGCCATACAAACAAAGAGAGCAACATTGCTGCCGCTCTCTTTGGTATAGCCTACGATTTAATAAATTACTCATAGCCTTGAATGTAATTTCAGTTAATCAGAGCTGTTTTTCCACCCGCCTGAGCAGGATCGAATTCAACACCACCGAGACCGAAGAAAAAGCCATGGCCAGACCTGCGTATTCCGGTTTTAGTGTTATGCCGTAGTGGGAAAACAGTCCGGCTGCGACCGGGATGCCGAGGATGTTGTAGAACAGGGCCCAGAACAGGTTCTGCTTGACCTTGACCAGTGTGGCCCGGCCGATCCTGATGGCGCGGACCACATCCAGCAGGTCGTCCCGCATCAAGACGATGTCGCCGGTTTCCTTGGCCACGTCCGTGCCGCCGCCGATGGCGATGCCGATCTCGGCCTGGGCCAGGGCAGGGGCGTCGTTGATGCCGTCGCCGACCATGCCGGTGATGAAGCCTTGTTGCTGGTACTCCTTGACCACCTGCTGTTTGCGGCCCGGCAGCACCTCGGCCTCGAAGGTGTCAACCCCAACCTGGCGCGCCACGATCTCGGCCACGTCGGTATGGTCACCGGTAATCATGCAGGTCCGGATACCCATCTGCTTCAGTTCTGCCACGGCCTTTTTCGAGCCGGGCTTGAGTCTGTCGCTAAAGGCGGCGATGCCTACCAGGGTTGTGCCGGCCGCCACGTAGATCAAAGATTTGCCGGCTCCAGCCAGTTCCTTGGCCTTGTCCGCCAATGACTTCAGGTTGACCCCTTCTTCCTCCATCAGGCGTTCATTGCCTACTGCCAGGCGAAATCCGCCGTAGCTGCAGGTGATGCCGTA
>MHDY01000247.1:0-32374 GCA_001803705.1 Nitrospirae bacterium GWC2_56_14
GACCTATGGCATTATTCCCTAAATCCATCGATTTTTTCGAGATCTTCGACCGGGCGCTGGAAAACCTCTCGCGCTCGGCCAACGTCCTGGTCGACATCCTGACCAACTACACCACCTTCGAGACCTTTGAAAAAAAGGCGAAGGCCATTTACGAGTTCGAGCAGGACGGCGACATGCTGACCCATGACATCATGAAGGAGCTGAACAAAACCTTCCTGACCCCCATCGACCGGGAGGACATCCATGCCCTTGCCTCACGCATCGATGACGTGCTGGACCTGCTGTGGGCCGCCACGGACCGCATGATGGTCTACCGGATCGACAAACCGACCTCGGAGGCCATCTCTATCGCCGAGGACCTGCAGATGACCGCCGAGATCCTGAAAAAGGCGCTCCGGGAACTGCGCGCCAAATCCTACGCCCATGTGCAGGAACACTGCATCGAGATCAACCGGCTGGAGAACCGGATCGACCGCAAGTACCGCGACGCCCTGGGCAAGCTCCTCAACGGTCCCCACGATCCTGTCTATATCATCAAGTGGAAGGACATCTACGAACTGCTTGAGGACGCCTCGGACCGCTGCGAGGACATCGCCAACATTCTCGAAGGAATCGTCCTGAAACATGCCTGAGATCCTCATCCTCATCATCGTCCTTGCGGTGCTGTTCGACATCGCCAACGGATGGCACGATTGCGCCAATGCCATTGCCACGGTGGTGTCGACCAAGGTCCTGTCGCCCGGGGCCGCGGTCGCCATCGCGGCGTTCATGAACATCCTCGGCGCCTTCCTGACCACGGCGGTCGCCAAGACCATCGGCACGGGCATCGTGGACCCCGCGGGCATCACCGACCAGGTCATCATCGCTGCCCTGCTCTCGGCCATCATCTGGAACCTCATCACCATCCTCATGGGCCTGCCCGTCAGTTCGTCCCACGCCCTCGTCGGCGGGCTCATCGGAGCGGCGGCGGCGCACGGCGGCATAAGCATCCTGAACAGCGACGGCATCATGAAGATCTTCACGTCGCTCCTGATCTCGCCCCTCTTCGGGTTCGTCATCGGCTACGCGTTCATGAAGCTGATCCTCTTTCTCTTCGGCCATCTTTCCCCCGGCACCATCAGCAAGTACTTCGGCCGGCTCCAGATCGTGTCGTCCTCCTTTATGGCTTTCGGCCACGGCTCCAACGACGCGCAGAAGGCCATGGGCATCATCACCATGGCGCTCTTCGCCTCGGGCAAGATCACGACGCTCGATGTGCCGACCTGGGTCGTCATCACCTGCGCGCTTGCCATGGGCTTCGGCACGATCTTCGGCGGGTGGAAGATCATCAAGACCCTCGGGGTCAAGATGCTGAAGCTCGAACCCATACACGGCTTTGCCGCCGAGACTTCGTCGGCCGGCATCATCATGGCTGCAAGTTATTTCGGCATGCCGGTCAGCACCACGCATGTCGTCTCGACCGCCATCCTCGGCGTGGGCGCGACAAAGCGCCTCTCTGCCGTGCGCTGGGGCATTGCCGGCAAGATCGTCATGGCCTGGCTGCTGACCCTGCCGTTCTGCATTGCCCTGGCGTGGGGCATCGAGAAAGCATTGACCGCCTATCACATCGGCGGATAAGGTCCGCCGCCCTGCCGCCGGAAAACGTCCTTCTGTCCTCCACACCATCCCTCGCACTCCTGACCCGCATTTCTCCTGTGAGGCGCCTCTGTGTGTTCAATAAGCAGGGGTGGCAGCAGTTTGTGGTCAACAAGGGAGATAAAACGGGATACAGCATTGATAGACTCGTAAAAAGTCTCCAGTGCTGTCATTGCGAGGAGCGGAGCGACGCGGCAAACTCGACTTAACAGGCAGATACGAACTACGAGATTGCTTCGCTACGCTCGCAAAGACGGCTTTTTCGACTTATTACGAATGCATCAGCACAGGCTGAAGGAACAACAGCAGAACGCATCACTGCTCAACGCGGGCGCTAGAACTTCATACTCAACTTCGATATTTTCCGGGTATCGATCCCCCGGTACTTCCCCGCCTTCAGCAGTCCAACAAGGTTCTCAGCGGTCACGGCATCGTCAAACTCCGTATAGCAGGCGCCGACCTCCTGCGGAGTATGGGCGTCAGAGCCCCCGGTAAAGGGGATCCCCAGCGCCGCGGCGGCTTCAATCGCCCGGGCGTTGAAGCCGTGCATGTTGCAGCCGTTATAGCCTTCCAGAGCGCAGATCCCGTCGACGCTCCTCACGAGATCGCCCAGACCGTTCACCGACCGGTAGGGATGGGAGGGGATCACGACGCCGCCCTTTCCCGTGACCACGCTGATAATGTCCCGGATCGGAGCGTATTTGAGCGACAGGCTGTCCGTATCCACGCCAAAGACCAGACAATGGCCTTCCTGCGCCGAGAACTCTACTCCGCGGAAGATCAGGATGCGGTCCCGGTACCGTTCGCGCAGCGGCTCGATCGGCTCAGAGGCGCCGTAATAATAATGCTCGGTAAACGCGATGCCCTGCAGGCCGAGTTCGATAGCCCTCAGTATCGTTTCCTCGGGCTCGGCATCGTTGTCTGTGCTGTATTTTGAATGAACATGCAGGTCGATTTTGTATTTCATGAATGCAGCATTACCTAACCCGGACAAGCGTGAACCAAAAGGCGTCTCTCGCAAAGCGCGCAAAGAACGCCAAGAAAATCCTAAACCACGGCTTGCGTTTTGGTTTTAAACCGGAAAAGATTTTGACTCAAGGTTCCCTTTGCGTTCTTTGCGAGCTTTGCGAGACATATTCTTGCCGTTTTGAGTAGAAACTTCAGATCCTTCACTTCGTTCAGGATGACGCCTTAAAGCGCTATTTCAAAAGCCTGTTGGTAACTCCCTTCGCTTCCTGCTCCCGGCCTTCGGCAACGCAACTCCCTCCGCAGGTACAGGCGAAACTTCCCGATTTCGCCTTCTCGAACGATTCTTTCCCCTCCCGGTAGCACAGGCCTCCGATGATCAGCGCACCGACCGAGTCAAGTCCGCCGATGCCGGTAAGCCGGTATCCCACGCTTGCGACCAGCAGCACCACCGAAAGCTGTAGACAGGCCCGCGTGCAGGCCGCGTCTGCCAGTATGGCCGGCGAGTTCAGCTTCGTCCCTACCGAAACCTTGGCGCGAATGAGCAGCCACATGGACAGGATGGAGATGACCGAGATGACGATGCCCCAGAAGGTGCTTTCCGGCCGGTGGCCGCCATAGAGATCGATGATCGCGGTGATTGCCAGCCCGGCGGTAAGGACGTAAAAAGCGCTTCCCGTGATCCTGAGCGCGGTCTTTTCGAACCGGTCCGGGTCCTCGGCCCCATGCCGCCTGATCCGGCGGATCATGTGCCAGATGCCGACGCCGGACACCACCTCGACAAAGGAGTCGAGACCGAACCCGAAGAGCGACATGCTCTCATCTTCAATCCCGAAAAAGACCGAGACAAAACCTTCGGCGATGTTGTAGAAGATCGTGATAACGGCGAGCGTTGACGCCCACGCATACAGCTTGTTGTTTTTCTGCGCCGACCCCATCAAAAGCGTTGCCATATTTTCCCTTCTGCTCAAGGCTCAGTACCTGCGTGGTTATAGCATGATCGCAGTCTGTTTATCAATGCGAAAGAACCGGGTTGGCCGTGGATTTTTCAGGCGAGTCATCCGGCCGGAAAAACAGTATAAAGGGGGCCTAGGAAACATCGCCACAATATGTTGTGGCCTACTGCTGCCGCATAAAGATACCAATGTAAAATTAGAATTTTACGTTGATTTTATGTATGTTTCGTGATACCAACATTGTACATCGTCGACCAAAAGGGCCATGGTTCCCGGCTGGCTCTTCACATCCTGGTACGCTTTACCGTTTTATTCTCAGTTCAATTGCCCGGAGGGAGCAACCATGCGTGAGATCGGTCTGGCATTACGGGAAGGAAGATTGGCCCGCGGTCTGGAGATCGGCGATATTGCAAGGAGCACCCGCATCAGCGCCCACTATCTCAAGGCCATGGAAGAAGGACGGTTCCAAACCATCCCGAACGTCTTCGACAAAGGCTATTTAAAGCTTTATGCCAAGGCCCTTGATCTGGACACCAAACCCCTGCTGGCCCTGTACGAACAGATAAAGAACAAGGCAGCAGCCCCCGTCAGCGCACCCGGAACCGGCGGCGTCAACTAACAAAAAGCAGCAGCATGCCGACCACAGGACCTTCGGCGCCCCGTATCTCGTTATGGCGGCTCCGTTGATTCCTAGTCGATCAGCTTGCCCGCCTCGCGTAGTCTCAGCGCCATCTCGCGCAGCATATCCACCACGAACTCCGGATATTCATTCATCAGCAGGGCCACGTTCTCATTGTTGACGCTTACCAGCTCCACGTCGTCGGTCGCGATGGCCGTGGACAGCCGGGGTGACGCCAACAGGAACGATATCTCGCCAAAACATTTTCTTTGAGAGATCTCGACGACCGGCCCCTCGCGCTGGTGCAGTGCCACCGTTCCGCTCAGCACGGAGAACATCTCAACGCCGGGGTCGCCCTCGCGAAAGATGACGGTCCCTTTATCGAAATACCGCACATATTTTTCATATACCGCGGCAGGGACATTCCGCTTCCCCTGCAGCAGTTTTTTTATGGACACGGTCTCGTGCTGGTGAAGGCCCGCAACGATCTCTGCGCCGAGCAGAAATACCACCAGGGAAGCGTAGATCCAGATGATGACCACAAAGAGCGACTTGAAGGAGCCGAAGGCGAAACCGTAGCCCGGATTGAAGGTCAGGAAGAGATGAAAGGCCGGCCGCATGGCGAACCAGATGAGCGCGGTGACGAGCGCACCGGCGAGAAGATAGCGGTAGCGCATCCGAGTGGAAAAGATGAAATAGAAGACAAAAACAACGGCAATGACCAGCAGGAACAGGACCACGGTCTCCATACTGCGGGGCAGCAGTCGAACCAGGTTCTCTTTCTCCAGCAGTTGGAACGCGATGCCGGCGACCATGACCGCCGCGAGCCCTACGAGGAAAACCATGCTGATAACGACGTCAAACAACTTTTCGAGCAGGAACGGCCTGCCCGTCCTCCGTCTGAAAACCTTTCCGAGCACGAACCGCATGTCCGCCACAAAGGGCGTCATGGTCCAGAAAAGAACAACGGTGTTGACCAGTCCTACCGCCCCTTTATGGGCAGCGAGAAGACGCACTTCCTTCACAATGTCCTGGCTGTAGGCGGGGAGCAAACGCATGAGCAGTTCCTGCGTTCGCGCCAGCGCCTGCGTTGAGGAGCCGACCGCCAGGCTGAGGAGATAGGTAAGGAGGAACAGCGTGGGAATGAGCGCCAGCATGGCCGAAAAAGCGAGCGACGAGGCAGCGGTCAGATCGTTATTCCGCCTGAACGACGACAGCGCTTCAATGAACACCAGCCACTGCTTCTTTATTTGTTCTGCAGCCTTCTTTTTCATAATGAAGAGGATGGGACGTTCGAACATGCATGCCATGGGAGCCGCCAGCCTGAATGCTACGTGGCCCCCCGCGACCTTCCCAGGCCATGGTCAGCGATATCATGGGTCAGCTGCTCCCTGATGAAACGCCGCAGCACTGCCCGGTCAGCATCCGCTAGCTGGACGAACTTCATGCCCATGCCGGGCTCCACCGAGGGCCCATCCCCCTGGTCGTTGATATACAGGACCAGGGCCTTCGCAATGATCTCCCGGTTATCGATGGTGATCCTGAGCGGCGTCACGGCGTTCCGGGGCTGCGGATAGCGCGTCGTGATGAACAACCCTCCTTCGGAAAGCGCTGTTGCATATTCTGTTCTGGCCGCCCCGCCTAGTACCGATCCATCCCCGACCATGACCTTAAGAGAGGTGCGCAGCCGTATGTTCGCGCGCGGCGCGGATTCTGAAGCGGCCTGTATGGTCCTATAGAGCAGGTCGGGCTCCACCGGCCTGAGGAGGTAGGCTGCGCAGCCCAGTTGCATGCAGGTATCCCTGATCCCGGGGTCGTCCTCCGCAGTGTGCATGATCACGGGCACGGCCCCGCAGTCCGGACGTTCCCTGATCTGCTTGAGCAGGGCGACACCGCTCATGGTCGGCAACGCCACATCGCTCAGAACGACCGAGGGAAGTGACTCGTCCATGAGGTGAAGCGCGTCTTCACCGGAGCGGGCCGTCACGACCCGGTATTCAAACCTCTTCAGGAGCAATCCGAGAAAGAACAGCATCGAACTGCTGCTGTCCACGACCATAACGGTGCGGACCTCTCTGTCCATGGCAATCTGTCCTTACCGATAGCATAAAATCGCACCGCAGGCATCCGGTCGCGAAGGAGTGCCTACAGCTTAACATGCCTGTATCTTTTGTCAAGCAAAGGGGCTGGCCTGCGGAAGGAACTGTTCCTGAAGGTGGGCTGGAGCGGGATTTTTCAGCGTTCAGAGCGCTGCGGCGAGCTGCAGCCTCTCGGTCAAGCAGGGGCAGGGAGTATGGAGCGCACGCGGAGAAACCGCTTGTGCAGTGCAACAGGAGAGGGTCCATTCCGCGAAGGACTCGCGTGAGGAAAGTACGCTGAATAATCCGGGCTGAACCAATGGGTGAACCGGCCCGCAGGATCACCCCTCGATCTTGTATCCCAGTTTTTCGATGCTGTCCCTCGTGATATTCGAAAGGGTTTCCTCTTCGATCTCGGCTTCGTTGAACGTTACCGCGATCCTGCCGCTCTCCACCTCGATAGAGTCCACGCCATCCATGCCGCCGATGAACCGCCTGAGTGCCAGGGAGCACTCGCCGCAGAGATTTTTATCTACCGTAAAATGCGCTACCTTCATGGACGCCGCCTTTCCTCCGTCGGCAGGCACAGCTGTATTGTCCCTCCGACCTGCCCGGTCTGCCGCGAAATACGCCACGGTTTTACCGAGCATCAACGTTGAACGTAGCATTGACCGGCGTCTTGCCCGGTTGCGTCACGGTCACGTCGACCTTCCACCCGCCCTCCATGGGGATATTGGCGGAAAAGGAATAACCGCTGCCCTTGAGAGCTGCCTGCGTGTTGAATTCCATGGGGGCCATGCCCGACATGGGGGGCATGTAATAGCGCACGTCGACCGTTGCATCGGTCACTGTTTTTTTGCTCTGATCGACTATCTGCACGGAAAGCGTATTGTCCCCTTTTACCAGGGGATACCGGTCGACCTTAAGCATGATCCCCACATCTCCCACCTGCTTTTGCGATTCATACCCTTTTGTACATCCGGCCAGAACCGAGGCGGCGAGGACCACGACCATCATTACCAGGAATGTTTTTTTCATTGTATTTCCTCCTTGAGGGTAGCAACTCTGTTTCTGTATTTATTATAACAGCAATGCCCATGCCAGGAACAGAGCTGCTTTTACAACAACAAATCAAGGCGTTGGCGCCCATAACAGCGCGCTTGTGAAGCTCCTGCTTCAGGAGGTGCAGGATTTCAGACACCCGCAACAGACCGATCAGCTTGGCATTCCAGGCTTGCTGCTTCGAAACACATTAAATTATTTCCATGAATTTTGCGCAAAAAAAATCAGCGCTGTATATGCGCTGATTCTTGCGTGATAAAATGGCGTCCCCAGCGGGATTCGAACCCGCGTTATCGCCGTGAAAGGGCGGTGTCCTGGGCCAGGCTAGACGATGGGGACATGGTATTTCTGAAAATTGAAAAACTGGTGAGCCGGCTGGGACTCGAACCCAGGACACCCGCCTTAAAAGGGCGGTGCTCTACCAACTGAGCTACCGGCCCATCGACCTCGATGGAAGAGGCGTATATTAGCAAAGAAAGCGGGTTGTTGTCAACAAAAAACAAGACACAACCGGAAACACCGGTCAGGAAATCCGCAAGGCTGCATGCTCTCTGCGCGGCTTCGCGAGGGAGCCGCTCTACCGTTTTTTTACCGTCTGAAAGGGCCGCTCAAGAATGATGGTCTCGTCGCGGCGCGGGCCCGTCGAAACGATGGACGGCTTGACGCCACTGAGTTTGCAGAGCTTTTCCACGTAGGTCCGGGCCTTTTTCGGCAGGTCTTCGTATTTTTTGATGCCGATCGTCGTCTGCTTCCAGCCGGGCATGGTGATGTATTGCGGAACGCCCTGCTCGAGCACCGCAAGCTCCGACGGCATCTCTTCGTACAGTTTTCCCTTGTACTTATAGCCCACGCAGATCTTGAGCTCCTCAAGCGTATCGAGCACATCCAGCTTGGTGATGGCCGCGCTCGTCATGCCGTTCACCCGCACGGCATGCCGGATAATGAGCGTATCGGCCCACCCGCACCGCCGCGCCCTGCCCGTCGTCGCCCCATATTCTTTGCCGCGCTCGCGCAGCAGTTCGCCGGTCTTGTCGTTGAGCTCCGTGGGAAAGGGGCCGCTGCCGACCCGCGTGGTGTATGCCTTGACGATGCCCAGGACCTCGGTGATCGTGTTCGGCCCGATGCCGAGCCCCGTGCAGGCGCCGCCGGCCGTGGGGCTCGACGAGGTCACAAAGGGATAGGTCCCGTGGTCCACGTCAAGGTGCGTTCCCTGGGCCCCTTCAGCCAGGACCTTCTTTTTCCCGGCGATGGCTTCGCTGAGATAGAGCGTCGTATCGGCGATGTATTTTTTGAGTCTCCTGGCGTAACCCTGGTACTCGTCATAAACCTGGTCCTGGTTCACCAGCGGCGCGTTATAGAAACGCTCGAGCATGAAATTCGCTTCGCCGGTATTGCAGGACAGTTTTTCGCGAAAGGTCTTTTCGTCCAGGAGATCGGCCATCCGTATGCCCTTGCGGTTGATCTTGTCCGCATACGCGGGCCCGATGCCGCGGCCGGTCGTACCGATCTTCTTATTGCCCTTCAGCTTTTCGCTGGCCACATCGAGGGCCTTGTGGTACGGCATGATGAGGTGGGCGTTTTTGCTGATGAGCAGGTTTTTATCAAATTTGATGCCCCGCTTGGTCATGGCATCCATCTCTTCAAGGAGCGCCGCCGGGTCCACGACCACACCGTTCCCGATGATGCACTTTTTGCCTTTATGCAGGATACCCGAGGGGACCAGGTGCAGGATGAACTCGTTCATCCCCACCACCACGGTATGGCCGGCGTTGTGGCCGCCCTGGTAACGCGCGACCACGTCAGCCCGCTCCGTGAGCAGGTCTATGATCTTCCCTTTGCCTTCATCGCCCCACTGGGCGCCGACGACGACTAATACTGGCATTGGTTCTCCTCAATGCAAAATGCAAATTTTAAATTGCAAATTTCAAAATCAAAAAACATTCCATTTTGCACTTTGCACTTTGCATTTTTCAATTTGCACTCGCTTTTTATATTTTTATCTGCTTCACCGACAGGACGTTCGGCATCTGCCGGATCTTCGTCATCAGCTCATCGGACACGGTGCTGTCGATGCTCACGACCGACATGGCCATGCCGCCCTGCTTCTCGCGGCCGAACTGCATGCGCGCGATGTTGATCCCGTTCTGACCGAGCAGCGTGCCGATGCCGCCGATGACGCCGGGCTTGTCGTTGTTCATGAGCACCAGCATGTCGCCCTCGGGTACGGTCTCCATGGGGAAGTTGTCCACCTGGATGATGCGGGGCTCTTTTTTGCTGTTCAGCGTGCCGGAAACGGCAAGGTCCTTGCCGCCGGCCTTGACCTTGATCGTGATCAGGCTCGTGTATTCGGTGGTGTCCGTGGACTTGGAGACCTTGACCTCGATGCCGCGGTCCTTGGCGATGAGCGGCGCGTTCACATAATTCACGTTCTCGTTGACGCTGCGTGTCAGCAGGCCCTTGAGCGCTGCCAGCGTGATCGGCTCCTGCTTGAGGTTCGACACCTCGCCGCTGTACTCCACGACCACCTGGGTGAGGCCGCCTTCGCAGAGCTGCGCCTGGAACAGGCCCATGCGCTCCGCAAGATTGATGTAGGGGCTGAGCGTCGGGAGCTGGTCCGCCGGCACGGACGGCACGTTCACGGCGTTCCGCACGGTCCCGGCAATGAGATAATCCACGATCTGCTCGGCAACAGCCACGGCCACGTTCTCCTGGGCCTCCAGGGTGGACGCGCCCAGGTGCGGCGTGGCGATAAAGTTGTCGAGGGTGAGCAGCGGATGGTTCTCCGGCGGCTCCTTTTCGAACACGTCAAAGGCGGCTCCGCCGACCTTGCCGCTCTTCATGGCTTCATAGAGGTCCGTCTCGTTCACGATGCCGCCGCGGGCGCAGTTGATGATGCGCACCCCGTCCTTCATCTGGGCAAGAGTGTCCTTGTTGATCAGGTTCGCCGTTTCTTTGGTCTTGGGCGTATGCACGGTGATGAAATCCGACCGTTTGTAGATCGTCGGCAGATCGGCCAGCTCGATGCCGAGGGATTTCGCCTTCTCCGGGGAAATGAACGGATCGTAGGCCAGGACCTTCATGCCGAGCCCGATGGCGCGGTTCGCGACCACGCCGCCGATGGCGCCCATGCCGATGATGCCCAGGGTCTTGGCGTAGAGCTCGATTCCCTCGAACTTCTTCTTCTCCCACTTGCCTGCCTTGAGCGACGAGTAGGCCTGGGGGATCATGCGGGCGCAGGCGAAGATCATGCCGATGGTGTGCTCCGCCGTGGTGACCGTGTTGCCGCCGGGCGTGTTCATGACGACCACGCCCTTCTTGGTGGCCGCCGGGATGTCCACGTTGTCGAGACCGCTTCCTGCGCGGCCCACGACCTTGAGCTTCATGGCCTTCTCCAGCAGCGCGGCGTTCACCTTGGTGGCTGAACGGATGACCAGTGCGTCGTAATCGCCGATGATCTTCTCGATCTCCTCGACGGAGGTCTTGCTCCGGGCGTCCACTTCGAGCCCGGCCTTCTTTAAGATCTCCACCCCGATGGGCGAGAGGTTGTCGCTGATCAGAACCTTCATGAAGCCTCCTATGTAAGACAGCTTATAGCTGATGGCTGATGGCGGCTGCTATGAGCTAAGAACTATGAGCCATCAACTAAGTCGTTACTTCATCAATATTTCCTGCGCCGCGCCCACGCCCGTGCCGAGCTTCACCGGATGGCCCAGGCCCTTCAGCACCATCTCGATGCCGGCGATCGCCGTGATCACGTCAAAAGTGTTCGCATAGCCCAGGTGCGCGATGCGGAAGATCTTGCCCTTGAGGTGGTCCTGGCCGCCTGCGCCGGTGATGCCGTACTTTACGCGCAGGTCCTTGTAGATCGCCTGGCCGTCCACGCCAGCCGGCGCTTCGATGGCCGTGAGCGCATTGCTCGGACTTTCCTTGGGAAAGAGCTTGAGCCCGAGCGCCAGGGCCCCTGCGCGGGTCGCCTGCGCGAGCTTCTCGTGGCGCTTGAACACGTTCTCGAGACCCTCGTCCTGAAGCATTTTAATAGCGGCGTTCAGGCCGATGATGAGCGTCACGGGAGAGGTAAAGAGCGTCTGGTTCTTGGCCAGGTTCTCGCGCTCTTTCTTGAAGTTGAAATAGAATTTCGGCGTCTTCGCAACATCGGCCATCTTCCAGGCCTTGTCGGACACGGATACAAAAGCGAGCCCCGGGGGCAGCATCACGCCCTTCTGGGATCCGCCGATCATGACGTCAACGCCCCACTCGTCGGTCTTGATGTCATGGGCCACCAATGCCGAGATGGCATCGACCACAAAGAGCGCGTCGGTCTTCTTGACGACTGCGGCGATCGACTTGATGTCGTGGTACACGCCCGTGGAGGTCTCGTTGGCCTGGACGAACACGGCCTTGATCTTGGGGTTCTTCTTGAGGCTCGCCTCGACCAGCTCCGGCTTTACCGCATATCCCCATTCCACCTTGACCTCTTCCACCTTCATGCCGTAGGCCTGGCAGATCTTGGTCCAGCGTTCGCCGAACTTTCCGCCGTTCAGCACGAGTACGTCGTCGCCGGGGCTCAGGAAGTTCGAGACCGCGCCGTCCATGCCGCCGGTCCCGGTGGAACACAGGATCAGCACGTCGTTCTTCGTCTGGTAGAGCCACTGCAGGCCCTTTTTCGCGGAATCGAGCACGGGCAAAAAGTCCGGTGCGCGGTGATGGATGATCGGCATGGCCATGGCCAAAAGCGCTTCAGGCGGCACCGGTGTCGGTCCAGGGGCAAGGAGATATTTTTTCTGCATGGGAATTCCTCCAATTCTTACGGGTAAATAGCAATTATGGGTTAAATTTTTGTATTATCGTACACAAGCGCTGAAACACAAAAGGTTTCTGTCACAACGAAGAAGTCACAGGCCCGCCGGGACGGGACCTATGCCCGGGGTTGGCGTGTCGCTGGGATAGTGCGGATGTCTGTGCTGTTTCACGGAGAACTGCCTTTCCTTAGGTGACTCTGGTCAAAAAGCCCCATGAAATTAGCACACGGGGCTGAAAATTGTCAAGAAAATAATACGATGACACCGGGCGCCCCGGGGACAGGGGAGAAAGAAGACGCCAGGAAGAACAGCGCTTTCCGCACGCTTTCCCTTTCACCGTACAGCGGCCGGCCGGAGAACCGGACCCCTACGGCAGGGGTTTCCGGATAATGTCCATGGTCATAACGATCGTCCGCACCGGATTTATGCGGTCATTGGAGTAGATGGATATTTTCTTTACCAGGATACCGCCCCTGCCGGTGGTGTCCACCGTTGCCTGTATGCGGCCGGAGTCTCCCGGTTCAAGGTGATTAGAACTAATCACCGCGGCTGCGCAGCCTCAGGAAGGCTGGACCCGCTCAATATCGAGCGCGGCATCTCCGGTGTTCCTCACCTCGAACACATGCTGCAGTTTGGCCCCCTCGACAACCTTGCCGTAGTCGTAGGTCGCCTCTTTGATCTCTATCTGGGGCCCCTTCTGTTCCTGGGCCCAGAGCGGCTGGGCGAGAAAACCCGCTGCCACCGCCGCGAGCATGATCGCAAACACCTGTTGTTTCATGGTATAACTCCTTTTTCCGTCCGTCAGCACGGGCATCACTCGCCCATGACCTTGACCAGAATTTCTTTTTCGCGCATGCCGTCGAACTCTGCATAATACACCGTCTGGTACACGCCCAGATCGAGCGCCCCTTCGGTCACCGGAAGCGTCAGGTTGTGGCCGGACAGGAGCGACATGAGATGCGCCCGGCCGTTCCGCCTGGCATCGGTAAGGTCATGCTTATACTCGCCGGCAGGAACGATCCTCTCCATGAGGCCCATGAAGTCCTCGGTCAGCGTTGCGTCCGAATCGCTCACGTAGACCGATGCGCTGGTGTGGTGCGGGAAGAGCAGGACCATTCCGTCCTGCACACCGCTCTTCGCGATGATCTGGGACACTTCCCGGGTGATGTCCCGGATCTCCCGTTTGTCTGCAGTCGTTATCCTGATAAAGTCCCGGTAGGTCTTCATGTACGCCCTTCCTGAACGCCTACAACCCGATCTTCTTTTGGTAGATCATCTTGACCAGGTCCTCGCGGTTAATGATATTTTTTTCTATCAGCAGGGTGATAAGCGCATCAAGGCGGAGACGGTCATCCTGGGACTGGCGGGAAGCCTCGTCCTGAGCTGCCGTCGCAACCTGCACCTCATTGCTGCTCGTCATGAGGTCGCTTCCGAAGATGGTCTCCATTTTGCCCGTTTTTACGAACGAGACCTCTTTCGGTTTACGGACCACTTCTTCGCCGTCGTAATATTTTCTGATGGCGTCATTGATCTCGGACTCCAGCGCCAGCGCCGGCTTGACCATAAGGCCCGTGCAGAACCTGAGGTCGTCAATGGCCTCCATATCCATCGGGTCGGACATGGCGATCACGATCGAGCTCCCCTCTTTCCTGACCGGCACGACCCCGTATTTCTTTGCCACATCGACCTTGATAAGCGAGACCGATGCCGCCGGAATTTCAGGATCGAACAGATTCACATAGGGGATGCCCATTTTTTCTGCGATCACCCTGGCAAGCTCCTCCTCGCGAATGAATTCCATTTCAACGAGGATGGAGCCCAGTTTGCCCCCCCAGTTCCGCTGGTGCGACAGCGCCGTCTGGAGCTGAAAGTCATCGATGAGGCCGGCTTCTTTCAAAAAATCACCGAGCTTTTTCTTTTCAGCCATGGGCCCTCCGTATCACAATATTTATGGTTATCACAATAAATATTTAAGCCATAATTATAAGCTACGGACGCAAGGGATGTCAACCTTTTATACCATTCGGCCATGGTCGGCCTTGTCGCAAGGGGGATCATGCAACGCTGCTTGCGGCATCGTCGCCCTGGTGAGCAGATGCCTGTGTTCGACGGCGCCGAGCGCTGCCAGGAGGCTGGCCTTGATGCCGGGCTGTTCCCGCTCCAGGGTGGAGAGAAGCTGTTTGATCCGGGAACGCTTCAGGTCCTGGTCGCCGCAGGCGGGGCAGGCGCAGCAGGTAATGGGGAAACCCGCCCCTGAAGCGTAGCGGATGATCTCGTCCTCGGGCACGTACACCAGCGGCCGGATCACGATATTGCGGCCGTCGTCCGCGGTGAGCAGCGGCGACATGGCCTTTATCTTGCCATTGTAGAACTGGTTCAGCAGCAGCGTTTCGATAAAATCCTCGCGGTGATGCCCCAGGGCGATCCTGGTGCAGCCGAGCTCCCGGGCCTGGGTGTAGAGCACCCCTCGCTTGATGCGGGCGCAGAGCGAACAAGGGGTATCGTCAGGCCCCAGTTTTTCGAGCATCAGTTCATGGACCGGCGCTTTCACGATCCGATAGTCGTATCCCTGCTCCTGAAGCCAGGCCTCCATGGGTCCGGTCTGGAATCCCGGGAAGCCGGTATGGACCGTGACCGCCACAAGCGAAAAACTGACCGGTGCCCGCTCCTGGAGCCTTGTAAGGACACGCAGCAGGGTCCAGCTGTCCTTGCCGCCCGACAGGGCAACGAGGATGCGGTCATGGTTCTGTATCAGCCCGAAATCGCCAATTGCCTTGCCGACAAGTTTCCGGATACGTCGTTCGCGGTAATCGGTGGTGCTCATGGCCAAATCCTACGGAGTGACGGAAGAGAAGTCAATATATTTATGCCCGGGAATGCATGTGGCCGCAAGAGAACGCAAAGATCACAAAGAATAACGTGAAACGGGGCAATAAAAAAGGCCCCGGAGTCCTCTCCAGGGCCTTTCAGGATGATCGCGATATGATGTTATCTTCTCTTTTTCGCCTTTTTTGTGGCCTTTTTTACAGCTTTCTTCGCTGCCTTTTTCTTCACTGCTTTTTTTGCCGCTTTTTTCTTGCCTGCTTTTTTCTTGGCCGGTTTTTTTGCGGCCTTTTTAGCCGCTTTTTTCTTGGCCGGCTTCTTTGCAGCCTTTTTTGCCGCCTTTTTGGCCGGTTTCTTCCTGGCAGCAGGCTTCTTCGGCGCTGCAGCAGCAAGACCAAACTGCTCGGGCGCCTTTACGCCGGCGGCCTCCATGCCGCAGCAGTACACCGGCTCCTCGTACACTTCGCCGGTCCTCGTTACATCGATCCTTCTGCCGCAAACCCTGCACTCATACTGCATAATTCTTTCGATACCCATATGCATTCTCCTCCTTGGTAAGCTGATGGTCCCGAGCATTCGCGCGGGGTGTGGTCACTGGTCAATGACGATAGCTTCGTGAGAATACTCAGAGAACCGCGCGTTCATGCAGTCTGCGCTTGTTATTCTTGTTATTACTGTAGAATCATATTCATAAAATGTCAAGAATTATGTCGTTTTTGAGCGGTCTTGAAGCGCTTACGACCACACCCTCGGCTGTTTTTTATTCGCCCTGACCATGGCGTTCTTCATTCTGTCCGACTGATGCACTTCCCATATCTGCTCCATCCCTTCGATGGCGGAGGAGAGCGCCTCATCAGTAACCGCGCCGTCCCATTCCTTGGTTTCGGCCAACCGGTACAATTCCAGGATCACGTCATCGAGTTTCATCCTCTATCTCCTTTACATACAACAAGTTAAAGCATATTTCCCGGCAGGGCCCTGTGAAAAAAAACCGGGAGAAAACCCTCCCGGATAGTGTTATGCAGAGGAACTTTTCAAACCAGATACCGAGGGAGATCGTTCAAGAATGCCTCCGGACCATTATGGGTGAACTCGTACGCAGTCAAGATTTGCCACATAATTCACATAAGGCACATAAACAAAGGATTCTTTCTCTGTTTTTTGTGACTTATGTGGCTAAAAAATACTTTTTACGAATCAATGATCGATCATTGGAATGCACCTGCACTGCGATGCTACCCGCACTTGGAGAAACCGCAGCCGCGGCAGAAGGCGCAGCCCTCGCCGAACTCCAGAAGCCCGCCGCAGTCCGGGCACTCCGGGCAGATACCGAGATGGTTCTTGCCGTCCCCTGTTCCTGCGCCGCAGTCTGTAGACGCATAGCCCACGTTCTGCTGGGACACGGCCTTGGGCTTCGGCATGTGCTTATGGCTTGCGTCCTTGGTGTAGCGCTCCAGGGCCCGTCCGATGGCATCGGGACAGGACAGGATGGAGCCGCCCTCGACCCAGGCCGGCGACGGGCAGCGAATGCCCTTCACCTGCTTGATGATCGAATCAATGGAAACGCCGGACCGGAGGGCCAGCGATACCAGACGCGAGACCGCCTCGGACTGGCTGGCGGCGCACCCGCCGGACTTGCCCATGGTCGAGAAGACCTCGCAAATGCCCTCGTCGTCCTCGTTGATCGTGATGTAGAGGTTGCCGCAGCCCGTGGGAAGCTTCTGCGTGACGCCCGTGGTAAGGGCCGGCCGATGGCGCGGCTTCTTTTCCTCGGCCAGTTCGGGAGAGGCGGAAGCGACCGTGACCGGATGGACCGCTGCAGCGGCTGCCGCCTTGCGTGCCTTGTCCGTGGCGCCGGTGGAGAGCACCTGCTCGTCGCGCGAACCGTCGCGGTAGATGGTCACGCCCTTGCAGCCCAGCTTGTAGGCCATCATGTACACGTTCTTCACATCGTCCTGGGTCGCGCTGTGCGGGAAGTTCACGGTTTTGGACACAGCATTGTCCGTGTATTTCTGGAACCCGCCCTGCATGCGGATATGCCACTCAGGCGTGATATCGTGGGACGTGACGAACACGCGCTGAACGTCCTCGGGCACGGTCTTGATGCCGGTGCAGCCGCCGTGCTCGGCGATCTCCTTCATCAGGGCGTCGGAATGGAAGCCCCGCGCCTTGGCTACCCGCTCGAAGATGGGGTTCACTTCGATCAGCTCGGCGCCGTCCATGACCCTGCGGATATAGGAAAGCGCGAAGATCGGCTCGATGCCGCTGGAGCAGCCTGCAATGATGGACAGTGTGCCGGTGGGCGCGATGGTCGTGACCGTGGCGTTCCGTACCGGCGCGAGCCCTGGTTTATCGTAGATGCTCCCCTTGAAGTTCGGGAAGGGGCCGCGGTCCCGTGCAAGCTCTTCGCTCATTTTCCGGCCTTCGTCGGTAACGAACTGCATGACCTGCTCTCCGAGCTTCACCGCCTCTTCGGAATTGTAGGGAATACCCATCTCGAGCAGCATATCGGCGAAGCCCATGACGCCCAGGCCGATCTTGCGGTTGGAGCGGGTCATCTTGTCGATCTTATCGATGGGATAGCGGTTCACGTCGATGACGTTGTCGAGGAAATGGACGCCCTGCTGCACCGTGTGGCGCAGTTTGTCGAAATCCACGGCCTTGCCGTGGGGCGCCAGCATCTTCGCCAGGTTGACCGAGGCCAGGTTGCAGGACTCGTAGGGAAGCAGCGGCTGCTCGCCGCAGGGGTTGGTGGACTCCATCTTGCCGATATGCGGCGTGGGGTTGTACTGGTTGATGCGGTCCATGAAGATGATGCCCGGATCGCCGTTCTTCCAGGCCATGTTCACCACGGTCTCGAAGACGCGGCGGGCGCTTAAGGTGCGCACCACGTCGCGGTTCCGGGGAGACACGAGATCGTAGTCCGTGTCCTTCTCCACGGCATCCATGAAGGTGTCGGTCATGGCAACGGAGATATTGAAGTTATTGAGCCTGTCGTTCTGCTGCTTGCAGGTCACGAAATCGAGCACGTCCGGGTGGTCCACCGACAGGATGCCCATATTGGCGCCGCGGCGCGTGCCGCCCTGCTTCACCGTTTCCGTGGCTGCGTCGAACACGGTCATGAACGAGATGGGGCCCGAGGAGACGCCCTTGGTGGACTTGACCACGTCGTTCTTGGGGCGGATGCGCGAGAAGGAGAAACCCGTGCCGCCGCCGGACTTGTGGATCAAGGCCGCCTGTTTCACGGAGTCGAAGATCTCCTCCATGGAGTCGCCCACGGGCAGCACAAAACAGGCAGAGAGCTGGCCCAGTTCGCGGCCCGCGTTCATGAGCGTCGGGCTGTTCGGCAGGAACTCCAGCGAGGTCATGAGCCGGTAGAACTCGGCTGCGGTCTGCTCGACCTCGGCATCGGACTTGCCGTAAGCCCGGTCGGCATCGGCAATGGTCCTGGCCACGCGCGTGAACATGTCCACGGCTGTTTCGACCACGGTCCCGTCCTCGTTCCGCTTAAGATACCGTTTTTCAAGAACCTTAAGACAGTTCTCGGACAGATTCAGACCCGTGCCGGATGCTGAAGCAGATGCAGCGCTTTTCATAAATTTTCCTCCCTGGAATAAAAATTATAAATACAAATCAATGCGGGGCGATCGTATGATCGCCCCGGCATTATGCATTATATTGCAACTTACCCGACTGACCTGCCAAAGTAAAACAGTTTTTTAGCGAGATGTTCATATGGCCCTGCCCTGATGTGTTTTCCTAGGGTGCTGCCTATTACGATATTTGATTTTAAGCTGGAAGAAGAAAAATCAATAGAAATTACTCTACTAGCTTACGCGAACTCTTAAGGAGTATAACTACAACATATTGTATTGTCAAGGCGATTTTTATACCATATATAGTTGAATTTTACCAATTGATATTCGCTAAAGGGGCATAAAATCAGGACAAAAAGCACATACAAAAAAATCACATTTTAAAACACCGCTTTAAATGCGGATATTATGAACTATAAGGAGTGAATAGGTCCGGATATTCGTGTTCAAGCTGGACGAGGCGACGGTCATTGTCGTTCGGGAGTGAAAATCTCAGGTACTAAAAACTTTGGCCGCAGATACCAAAAGTAGGCGCTTCTAAGCGACGCAGATCATCGCAGATAAAACAAGGCATAAAAACTTTTGACACTGATCAGGACTGATTTTTTATGATCAAGCGGGAACAACTAAAAACCCCCTCACCTTTACCCTCTCCCCCGGGGGAGAGGGTAGGGTGAGGGGGGCATCTGTGTGCATCAGATTTCATCTGCGGCCATCTGCGAAATCTGCGGACAATCGCTTTTCCGGTTTATCACTTCGCCATTCCCCGAAGCGTCTCTTCCAGCTCTTTCAGATATTTTCCGTACGCGGCAAAGTCTTCCTTCCGGAGCGCTTCGCGCGCCTTGCGCAGCTGCTCCAGCGCCCGGGAGCCCAGCTCCTTGGGAGTGATAATGACCGTCTTTGAGCCGTCCTCCGTCATCCGCATGCTCGGCAGCGTGCCGCTGAACAGGCGCTGGATCGAGGCATCCAGCGTTTCCTCCATGACCACATCGTTCCCGTAGGCGACAATGACCCTGCGGAGCTCCGGCAGGCCCCCTTTGTCCGTGGCCACCAGGTAGAGCGGCTGCACATAGATGAGCGAGTCCTCCATCGGGATGATCAGAAGGCTGCCGCGGATCACATCGGAACCGCTCTGTCCCCAGAGCGTGAGCTGCTGCGAGATGTAGGAGTCCTGGTCGATGCGCGCGTCGATCTGGCGCGGCCCGAAGACCAGCCGGTCCCTGGGGAAGGTAAAGACCGTGACCTTGCCGTAGTTCTCGCCGTCGCACCGCGCAGCCATCCAGGCAGCCAGGTTGTCCCGCTTTGACGGCGTAAAGGGCAGAAGCAGGATGAACTCCTCCGCCTTGTCGCCCGGAAGTTTGGTGATGAGGTAATAGGGCTCCATGGTCTTTTCGCGGTACGACGGGATCTCCCAGAGGTCTTCTTTATTGTAGAACACCGCCGGGTCGGTCATGTGGAAGGTCGTGAACATCCTCGCCTGGATCTGGAGCAGGCCCCGCGGATAGCGGATGTGCTTCCGGAGGTCGGCGGACATTTCCGTCAGCGGCTTGAAGACGTTGGGAAAGACCGCTGCATAGGCCCGGGCCAGCACGTCCTTTTGATCGACCACATAGAACATGACGCTGCCGTCATAGGCATCGACGACCACCTTGATCGAATTGCGTACATAATTGGCGCCGCCGGCAAGCGGTTTTGAATAGGGAAGGCTGCTGCTCTGCGTATAGGCGTCGATCATCCAGGACAGTCTGCCGTCGTCGCCCACGACCATATAGGGATCGGGATCGTAGGACAGGAACGGCGCGATCCTGGCCACGCGGTCCAGGATGGTGCGGTTATAGATGATGCGGCTGTCGTCGGTCACATCGCTGGACAGGAAGATCTTGAGGTTCCCGAAGTAGGAAGCATAGAGAAGCCGTTTCAGGAACGACGAGAGCCGCACTCCCCCGCTTCCCGAGTATACGGTATAGACATTCTCCTTGGTGGTGGGATAGCTGAACTCCCTGGTCTTGGTGTTCACGATCACGTAGTCATTGGGGCTTTCGCCGTAGTAGATCTCGGGACGGGTGACCTTCGGCCCTGCGCTCGAAACCGGCGGGATGTCCTTGATATAGAACTCCGGCAACCCTTCCTTGGTAATGCCGGAGACCGGCCCCATGGCAAGGCCGAAACCGTGGGTGAACACGAGCCGTTCGTTGATCCACGATTTGTTCGGCAGGTCCGCGTAGGACAGCTCCCGCGGGGACAGCATTGTCTGCAGATATTTGCCGTTCACGGTATAGCGGTCGTTGTCCACGTCGCTGAAGTGATAGTAGGTCCTGATCTGCTGCAGCTGACTGTAGGTCTTGAGCAGCGGGTCCTCGTCCCAGAGCCTGATGTTCTGGATCGTGGAGAGGTTCTTCCTGATGTCCGTGAAGGTCAGCTGCTTGTTCGCGGCAAAGGGCTGCAGTTCCATATGCTCCAGGCCATAGCCGTACCGCGTGAATTTGATGTGGTCCGCGATGTAGGGCTGCTCCAGCACGCTCTCGTTCGGCGAGACCTGGAAGCTCTGGACCGTCTGGGGATAGACCTTGAGCCCCAGAAAATAAACGGCGGCGAGCACGGCCAGGGCAATGAGCGGCACCACAAAGGACCGTCGCGGTGCAACGAACGGCAGTACGATCGCAATGGCAAGAGAAAGCACGGCCATGACGGACAGCATCATGAGCCGGACGTGCACATCGGTATAAGACGCGCCGTAAAGCACGCCGTGTTCCGTGGTCAAGAGGCCAAAGCGGTCGAGCGCGAAGCTGAACGACAGGCTGAGCAGGAACAGCGACACCAGTATGCCCAGGTGGAGTTTCACTGCCGGGTCCACGGAAAGGAATTTGCCGAGCCACACGATGCCGCCCCGGGAAAGATAGAGGACAGCGGTCAGCAGGGCGGAAAGCACGAGCATGCTGCGCACCATGGTGTTCAGCATGTCCACAAAGGGATAGGTGAAGAGATAGAATGAAATGTCCTTATTGAAGATCGGGTCCATAAGACCGGCCGGCACGCTGTTCAGAAAAAGCAGCGCCTGCTCCCAGTACTGCGTACCCACGGTGAACGAGAGCAGGAAGATAACGCCGGACACGCCAAAAACGAGCCACCCCATGATCCGGTCCAGGTCGAGGTGCTGCAACTGCGGCGCACTCTGCCAGAGCGGGTTCACGCCGCGGAGCGGAAAGGAGCGTCGCCGGGCCATGGTCAAGTTGATGAGGAAAACAAGGAACGCTACCCCGCCGAACAGAAACCCGGTCAGCATCTTCGCCTGAAAGGTCCTGCTGAAGACCGCGCCATAGCCGACCTCGTGGAAGAACAGCCAATCAGCCATAAAAGCGATGATCTGGCGCGAGCCGGTCAGGAGAATGAATCCCACAATAGCGGCAATGATAAGCCCCCGGTTCCCCCGTGTTTTCTTGCTTTGCATAGTCTCTCCTTCATGAGATAGTTAAGATATATAAGGTTACTGTAGCGGAATTTCACGCAGGTGGCAAGGAAAAGCAGGAGAGATAAGCATAAAAGAATCTTTGACACGGAAAAGTCGGATGAACTGCGGATAAGGGCGGATAAAGCACCATTTACATCCTCTCCCCTTGAGGGAGAGGACTGAGGTGAGGGGGGCATTCACCGCCCTCCCGCATCTCCGCGTCTCAGCGTCTCCGCGGTAGAACAGGATTTTTTAAGATCACAAGAATAGCGATGAAACCTTATTCAAATCCAGGCAGTCCCTGCCGGATGATCCGGGAATATGCCAGGTCCCCGTCAACAACCTTGCTGCGCTCGTTGATGAGGCTGCGTTGTTTGAGCTCCGGGAAAGGGAAGGTTTGATCCATCGTTCCCAGCTCGTACGCCTTTTCTGCGACGTGGCCGCTGGCAAGAATGCGCCAGTCGAATGTTGCTTTTGGATAGTAGGGCACAATATGCTTCCAGATATCGGTGGTACAGTTCCCGGTCAGGGCGTTATACCACTCCGGCTTCTCCCTCAGCTTGTTGACGCTCCGCAGATAGTCCAGAAAGACCAGCCGGATCAGCTCAGGCGTAGCTTTCAGGCGATAGAGATAAACGTCCTCTCCTTTGCGGTAATTAGCGCGAAGCCGCACCACATCGCGCTCGTCGGCAACAACATAGGTCAGCTCGTACTGCTTGAAAAAACCCCTAGCCGATGAGTACTCCTCGCCTTTTTTCTTCCTGGTCTCGATGGAGAAACAGACGTACTCGTTCTTGCCGAACCCGAAGCTGAGCATGGTATGCGCCATATGTGGCAGACCCCAGTCAACCAGAAAAAGGTCCATACTGCGCAGGGTCCCAAGGTCGAAGGTCCGGTCATAGTGCCGCACCACATAATCGGTCTCGGTCCGGTAATTGCAGTTCCGAATATTGTGAAGGGTAACGGTACTGCCCGATATGGCTGCAAAGGGAAGCGTTGCCACATCAGGCTGCCAGTCCCGATCGTTGCTCGGGGGCAGCCACAGCCACCATGCCAGCACCAGTGCGAATAAGGATGAAAAACAGATCGCTTTCCAGTTGTTCCGCCGGGGGAGCATGACACTGACCAGCGCCGCTATTCCAAAAGCCGCTGCTGAAAAAAAACGCAGAGTGTCCGGGAGATTGGAGAAAACGATCGCCATGGTTCCCCAGCAGGTCATGGCCAGGAACAGGAGCCAGGCAAGGAGCTGTTTGATCCTTACGCTAATTGTTGAAGCCACGCTGCCCATCTATTTTTCTCCGATTTCCGAAAATTGCTTCTTAAAATCCCCTCCCTTCGATGGGAGGGGACTGAGGGGAGGGTGAAGTACCGCGTGATCGTCACCCTCTCCTAACCTCCCCCATCAAGGGGGAGGGATATTACCTCAACTTCATCCGAATAAACTGCCCGATCTTTTCAATCGCCTGCTTCCCCTCCGCCAGCCGATAAGCAAAAGCGTGGAACACATGCCACAAACCCTCCCAGACCTCCAGCGTCACCTCGACGCCGGCGGCCTTCGCCCGCTCTGCCACGCGCCTCGAATCGTCCAGCATGATCTCGTCGCTGCCCACGTGGATTAGGAGCGGCGGTAGTCCCTGCATATCGGCATAAAGCGGCGAGATGAGCGGATGGCGCAGGTCTTTTCCGCCTGCATAGAGCGCGGCGTGATACCGGTTCATCTCATCGGTGAGCCAGGGATCAGCCTCGGCGCGGGTCACAACCGACTCCCCGGTGCCTGCAAGGTCGGTCCAAGGCGAGATCAGCACGGCTCCTGCCGGGAGCGCAACATGAGCATCGCGCAAAGAGACCAGCGTGGACAAGGCAAGGCCGCCGCCAGCGGAAAACCCGACGAGTATGATGCGGCTGTGCGGAATGCCCTGCTCAAGCAGCCAGCGGTAAGCAACGATCGTGTCCTCAAGCGCGGCAGGAAAAGGATGTTCCGGCGCCAGGCGGTAGTCGATGACCAGCGCACGGCAACCCGAGGCAGCCGAGAGAAATGATGCGTTCACCTGGGTCGCCTTGCTCGATCCCATGGTATAGCCGCCGCCATGGAAACAGAGAATGACAGCATCCGCAGCCGCACCAGGAGCGCTGACCCATTCGCCCGGCACCCCGCCTGCCATGACCGGCTCGACCTTGGTATCAGGCTGCAGCGGCACCCAGCTCGAAAGCCCTTCGAGATTGGTTCGTGCTTCCTTGATGGAAGTCGGCAAGGGGGCGCTTTTTAAGTTCTGTTTCAACCAGCGCCGAATGCGATCCTTTTCCCGATTTATCACTGTTTAGAGAATCTCCCTTGATGCGCCGCTATCTGCGACCTGCTTTGAGACCACTAATTGAGCTTGAGTTATTTTCCCATCACCGCCGCAACAAACTCCTCCGGCTTTTCCACCTGCGGCATGTGGCCTGCACCATCGATCGTGATAAGCCTGGCTTCGGGTATCCACTTCTGGATCGCATCAGCCTGTTTCAAGGTCGAAAGACCATCCTCTGCGCCCCAGATGAGCAGCGTCGGAGCCGTCGGCTTCGTGAGCAATGAACTATGGTTCATGATCGTGTCAAAGGAAATCCTGGAATAAGCCATGGTGTTCTGCTCGATCTTTTCGAGGAAACCGGCAGGCAGTTTGGGAGGGTTTGCAAAGGACCGGTTCAGGGTCTTTCTGGAAAAAGTAGCGTTGCGGATAAGCGCGCGAAATCCCTGGTTCACACCGGGCAGCGAAATAAGTTTTCTCATGAAACCGGGAATGATCGGCATATATCCACCGTCCACAAGCACAAGGTGGGAGACCATCTGAGGATGATCGTTCTCGAACTTGATTGCCGCTCCCGCGCCAAAAGAGTTTCCAACGACCGTAACACGGTCCAGATGCAGAGCACCAAGAAGTTCCTTGAGCATCGTTGCCATGCCTGACAACGTGGGCGTGGATAGTTTTTCCGACTGGCCGAACCCCGGGAGGTCGGGCGCAATGACGGTGTAGGATCGCGAAAGCCGGTCCCATACCCCGCTCCAGGACATTTCAGCGTCTCCCCATGCTGCATGGAGCAAGAGCAGAGCCGGGCCTGAGCCGCCTTTCCAGAAGTGAACCTTTTGTCCCAAAAGCGTGAGAGACTGCTCTTGTACGATTGATGATCGCTCGCTCATAAGGGCCTCCTGACCAGGATCAACAGCAAGAATTTTTCTCGCAAAGTACGCAAAGAACGCAAAGGAAACCATGAAGTAAAGTCTTATTGTGGTTTAAAACCTAAAGCAAGCCGTGGTTTACGCTTTTCTTGGCGACCTTTGCGAGCTTTGCGAGAGACGCCCTTTGCCTTGACCTTTTTAGCTCCTATTTCCCGGTGCGTGCTCCGCCATGAACAACGCCCGCATTCTCAAATAGCGCCACATGAACAGGAGCGCAAAGGATATGGGCCAGAGCAGCAGAAAGGGCCAGTGGACTTGAGAGCCCTGCTGCGCAGAGACAATGAGTACAACGGCGCTCGACATATAGTAGAGAACAACGCCGGACATGAACACCCACATATTCCTCCACCATGCTGTCAGGAACAACATGGCCAGGGGAATGCCGAACAGAGGCGGATCCATGCTCCCCTGCAGCACATAGATCATGGAGATGCACATAAGCGGCCAGACGACCGCCAGTATCGTGCTGCGCCAGTCCCCGTGCCGCCGATGGTCCCAGACGATCATGACGATCTGAAAGATCGGGAACCAGGGACCTGAAAAGAACACCTTTGCGCCGATCAACCACCAATAAGTCCCAACCATTATACCCCCAGACAAGCAAAACCATTTTTGCCACGAAGGCACTAAGGCACTAAGAGAACCTTAGACTAAATGTTTAATAAAAACCAGGATCATGATCCGGCATTTCTTCGTGCCTTCGTGCCTTCGTGGCAAAGCTATTGTTTCCATTTTGCTTCTAAAAACAAAAAGGGCTGAGAAAAACTCTCAACCCTTATAAAGACCATCCCTGTCCTTCTACATTTTCATCTTCAGATACATACCAAGCGCCCGGTCGGAATACTTGATATGGTTGACCAGCCAGTCGACGCAGAGGTCCTTGATCTCCTGAGCAAGAGGGGCATTGATGCCCTCCATCATAAGCCGGTCCTTGAGCTTCATGAAGGTCCTCACGAACTGTTCGTGCTGGGCCTTGTGCGCCGTGGCGCTGGAGTAGTTGTATTTCGCCATATACTTCTCTTCGTTCCCGAAATGGAACACCACGTAGTCGGTCAGATACTGAACGATCTTTGAGATCTCTTCCCTGGCCGTGGTCCCCTTGTCAACGGCAAGAAGCAGGCTGTTCACGCGTACGATCAGTTCCTTGTGCTGGGTGTCGATGTCCGACGAGCCCGATGCAAGATTTTCACTCCACTGTAATGACATACCAACTGTTCTCCTTAGATCGATGTTTTTTCCACGGCATACTATAGCATAGCCTGGCCTCCGGCCACAACCAGAGAATATACCCTTTGACAGGGACAATCCCGCCCTACCCCTGTTTCCTGCGGTTGGCATAACCGGGATACAAACGGGTTATGCAGTCGGGGCAGAGGCCGTGGGTGAACTCGGCGTCGGTATGCTCGCTGATATAGGATTCGATGGTGTTCCAGTATCCCTTGTCATCGCGGATCTTTTTGCAGCCGGCGCAGATCGGCAGCAGCCCTTGCAGCGTCTTGACGTCATCGACGGCCTTTTGCAGGTCCTTGATCAGTTTTTCCCGCTCCGCCGTCGCCTGCTTCCGCTCGGAAATATCGATGCAATACTCGATGACCTGCACGAGCGTTCCCCGGTCGTCAAAGATGGGGAAGCAATGTACCTCCATGTCGCGGCATTTTCCGTCAGCGCCGCAATGCGTATGCTCCACGGTAACGGGCTGGCCCGTTTCCTTGACCTTTTCAAAGGGGCAGGGATGATCGCTGCCGCTGCAGGGGGCATCGCTGAGGTGAGAAAGCTCATGACAGGCCATATTCTCCGGCAGTTTGCCCGGGTAGGCGGCGTAGTTCGCCAGTTTGAGATGGTGGGTTTCGGCGTCAATGACCGTGAAGGGGTGCGGCAGCGCATCGATCACCGCGGTCAGAAAGACATTCTGCTTCCGGATCTTTTCCTCGGCGACCTTGAGGTCCGTAACGTCCTTGATGATCAGCACTGCGCCGACACATTCTTCTTTTTCATAAAAAGGCGAGATCGAGATCTGCGTCTGGCGCACCTCTCCGGACTTGGTCCTCGTCTCCGCGTCCTTGTGCAGGACCGGCGTCTGTTCCTGCATGACGCGCCTCGGCGGACAGATGCCGCTGCAGAGCGCCGACCGCTCGCAGAAGATATCGTGGCAAACCTGCCCCACGGATTCCTGCGGAGAAAAGCCGGTCAACCGCTCAGCCGCCGGGTTTGAATAAAGGATGTCCATGTCCCGGTCGACAACATACACCGCTTCGCTCATGCTGTTCAGGATCGCTTTATGGAGATTGATGAATTTCATATGCTGGTACCCCTGTGTTGTCCACTTTTCGGGAACGTGCAGCCCTTCCTGAAGGACTTTAGTATCATACAACTTCGAGGGGTGGTTCCGCACTAGTTTTTTCAGGGGTTATGCTGAATGACAAGCAGGAATTGACGGAATGAAGAATGCGTGAGACGTTGTTTTATTTTGGCTTTGGTTCCAGTTGTCCCGGCTAAGTGGTTTTCCTGAGGATCGCCGACCTGCTGATACTCACCGGGGGGGCCTCTCCAACCGTAAACCCGGCGTCGCGGGCAAGCGCAACGATCCTTTGAAATTCCCGCTCCGTGACATGAATGCGCGGCTCGACCAGGAGCACGCTTCCAGACGGCTTCAGCGTCGAAAAAATCTGGTCTAATAATTTTTGTACATCAGCGACCTCGTGCGCCATCCAGAAGGCAAGGGCGAAATCAGCCGGACCGGTCGCGTGAATATCGTCCCGGGTTGCCCGCTGGAGAATGATGCGTTCCGAAAGCCCGGCGCGCTCAGCGCGTTTCCGAAGGGCATCGAGCATTTCCTGCTGAAGATCGACGCAGATGACTTTCCCCTGCGCTCCCACGAGCCCAGCCATTGCCAGGGAGAAGAACCCCATACCGCTGCCGAGGTCAAGCACGGTCATTCCGTCTCGAACAAAGGGAGCAAGGATCTTTTCAGGTTCATGCATGATGCGTCGGAACGGATTGGCAAGGGCATAGCCCAGCCACCAGGGACAGGTATGATGCTGCATGGTCTCTCCTTTATTCTTTTCTACTTCACACTTCTCACTTCTCACTTCACATTTCAAACCTCTCACTTCACACTTCCCACTTCACCCTTCTCACTTCTAACTTCTCACTCCACCACCCAGACAGCGCAGTTCTTTGCTTCGTGGATGAGGCGATTCGAGGTGCTGCCGAAGAGGAACTCCTCGGTCTTGGTCTTGTGGTGGCGGCCCACGACCACCGTGCAGCACGTAAGGTCGCAGCGGATCGCAAGAATGGCGTCGGACAGCGACTTTGCATCTCCCACGCAAACGTGAACGCGTACTTTGTCCTCGGGGAATCCGGATTGGATCAGGATCGTCCGGTAATGCTCCAGCAGTTTATTCGCTGTACCGGTTTTTTCCTCGATCCAGGCCTTCAGCTCCGCTTCGGTCTCGTAAAAATCCTGTTCCGGTTCTGGGATAACGCTCAGGAGGGTGAGCGTGAAACCGGGGAAACCGCCGAGAAAATCGGCAACGTACAGCACGGCACGGCGCGAACTGTCCGATTCGTCCACCGCAATCAGAAGGTGTTTGTCTTTTACGGGATTCTCAGGCTGGGTATCCATACAAATACTCCTTTCAAAGACCCTCGGTCTTCAATCCGCATTCCGAAATCCGCAATCCGCAATCGATTACAGCTCTCCCAGATCATCGAGCAGCTCCTGCGTCGTTTCATAGTACACCGGTGCGCTGACGGCAAAGTGCATCAATACCCGGTTCAGCTTTTCCGGGACATAGGGATATACCTTTTTAAGATTGTTCACCCGGTTATGAAAGACGATGTTCACATCGTCCTCCGTAAGGCGGTCGAACACGTCGGGGCGCTCCCGCAGGAGCCGATAGGTAGTAACATCGCCCCGTCCCGCAAGGAACAGGAGCACGTTCCCGAGGCCGAACAGGTCGTAGCCGAACCGGCTCTCACCGTGGCGGTAGTTGAAATCGAAGTCGATCCACCGGTAATGCCCGGTAGCATCGTCTTTGATGATGTGGTCGCGCCTGATGTCGCCGTGCTTCTCATTATGGTCGTGCAGAAAACGGATCGCCTCGGTGAGCCCCATGAACTCAGCAAGCAGCGCGGGAAAGTGATTATGGAAGTAATCCTCATGGTCCGATCCCAGTTCCAGCGCCACCTGGCCCAGGGTCTTGCCCCTGATATAGTCCAGGATGCGAAGCTGATTGCCTGCCGTATCGAGCACGGTCTTTCCCTGCATGAATGCCGGCTTGCCGCTCACCAGTTCGAGGATCCGCGCCTCTTTCTGCGGGCTGCGCACGCAGTCGAATACCAGGTTCCCGATCCGTGCCTCGAACCGCTCCCGGAAGACCCATTTCAGGATCTTGACGTCGCCGGTCAGGAGGTTCCTGGCGCGCTTGACCCAGAACTTCTGCTCGTCATCGATCCCGAACCTGCCTTCGCGCTCGTTGTTCCTGACGAAGTAGGGCACCTTGTCGAGCACGACCACGTCATCGTAGTCCACGCGAAAAAAGTCCGCCGTGTCCTTGATCCGCACCCGCTTCGGCACGCGTTCCCGCGGCACCCACTTGCGGATCATGCGAAGGAGCTCCTTTTCTGAATAGCCGTCCGATTCTCCCATGAATGTTCTCCAGCTGGAAATAGTATACCATTTTCGTACACGTTACGATGATTAAGTGGAGTGCGGGAGTTTTTTAAAACGGAAAGGAACGCTGACAAGTGAAGGGGAAACAGCTGCGGAAAGAACGACGGCAAGAGGCAGATTGCACGGGCTTTTCCCGTTCAGGGATCAGGGCTTTTCCTGAAAAAGCAGGGCGGCCGGGTCCGGAGCATCCTCACCTGTCCAGGACTTTCCGTATGTCCCTTGCAAGACTCGCTTCGGTAAAGGGCTTGGACATCAGATCGATGTCCTCGTCCAGCACGCCGTGGCGCGCGATCATGCCGTCCTCATAGCCCGACATATAGAGCACCCTCGTCTCCGGATGGATCTCCCGCACCCGTGCGGCAAGCTCCCGTCCCCCCAGCTTCGGCATGATCACATCGGTGAGGAGAACATGCACCTTGCCGCGGTAGCGCCTGCAGAGATCCAGGGCAACCATGCCGTCCTTTGCCTCCATCACCGTATACCCCAGGTCGGAAAGGAGGTCCACCGCAAGCTCACGCACCACCTCCTGGTCCTCCACAACAAGCACGGTTTCCAGACCGCGCAGCAGGTCCTTGTCCTCCCGGTCCTTTTTCTCCTGTTCCACCGCATCCATGACGCGCGGCAGGTAGATCCGGAAGGTGGTCCCCTCGCCTACCACGCTGTGCACGGTTATGTGCCCCCCGTTCTGCTTCACGATGCCGTGGACCATGGCCAGCCCCAATCCCGTGCCCTTTCCCTGCTCCTTGGTCGTGAAGAAGGGTTCGAAGAGATGCGTCTTGACCTCGGCGGTCATGCCCTGCCCCGTATCCGACGCCGAGATCAGGACGTATTCCCCCGGCAGGACGTCGAGCGCACTTTGCGCGTAGGTTCTGTCAATGCAGACGTTGGAAGTCTGGATCGTCAGCTTTCCGCCCGCGGGCATGGCGTCTTTGGCATTGACGACAAGGTTCATGAGCGCCTGCTCGAGCTGACCCGGGTCCGCCTTCGCATTGCCGAGGTCCGGAGCGAGCAGCACTTCCAGCTCGATGTCCTCCTGGATGATGTGTTTGAGCATGCGCACGCTCTCTTCGATGACCATGTTGATGTTCATGACCTTGGGCCGGATCACCTGTTTGCGGCTGAACGCCAGCAGTTGCCTCGTGAGATTGGCGGCCATCTTGGCCGCCTTGATCATGGTTTCCATGCCCTTGAGGGCGCGGGCATCCTTGAGGTTCTTCATCACCACGCCGCTGTAGCCGAGGATGGCGGTCATGAAGTTGTTAAAATCGTGGGCAATGCCGCCGGCAAGCCGTCCGATAAGCTCCATCTTCTGCGCCTGGGCAAGCTGTTCCTCGAGGCGCCGTTCCTTCGTCATGTCCCTCCGGCTGGCCACGAACTGCATGACCTCTCCCCGTTCGTTGCGAACGGGGACCACGGTCATATGCTCCTGATATTTCGATCCGTCTTTTCTCCTGTTGTTCAAGACCCCTGACCACAGAGCGCCCTGAAGAATGGTCGCCACCGTCTGCGGCAGGAGCTCGCCGGGCAGTATCTGGGCGTCCATGGCCGTACCGATCAGCTCCTGCCGGGAGTAGCCCGTCAGCCGTTCCAGGGCGGGATTGATGTAGCTGATGATGCCGCTGCGGTCCGCGATCATGATGCCTTCCCCGGATTCCTCAATGGCCCGGGTGATCAGGTGCTCACGCTCCGCGTGCTTTTTAATGACCAGGGACTTCGTGACCAGGAGCGAGACGGCATCGATAAAACTTCGCTCCATGTCCCCCAGCGCGTTTTCTTCCTCAAAATAGAGCGAGATGATCCCCAGGACGGTCTGCTCGTGTTTGATGGGCAGACAATAGTGGCCATGCGGGGAGTCGTTCCCGTGGGTATGCTGATGATCGTCCCTGGAAAAATAGCCGTACACCAGTTCCCCGCTTCGGGCCGCCTGTCCGCAGATGCACGTACCCAGGGCGACCCGTGCGCAGGCGCTTTTCTGGGATGGTGAGAAGTTCTTCTCCGCCCTGAGGACGAGGGTGTTCGGATCGATATCATCCACCAGGAACACGCTGCCTTTTCCCATGATATTGAGCCATTTGAGGGAGAGGATCGTGTCGAGGACTTTCGCGAGGAACCGGTCGACGTCCTCAGCCTCCTGCGACGCCTTCAGGATATCGGAAAAAGCATTCTGCATCTCCAAGCGCTTGGAAAGGGCCTCGTTGCTCTGGTAAAGTTCCCTGAGCGTCTGATTGGTGAATTCCGAAAGCCTGCCGATCTCGTCCTCGACGGGATAGATACTGATGGTCTTCTTTTTTCCGTCCCGAACGTCCTTGATCTCCGCGCTCAGGGTCAGGATCGGACCGATGAAGTACCGGTAGAGGCCCATCAGCACGAAGAGGATGCCGGTGCCCCCGGTCAGGTAGAGGAAGAGCACAATGTTCTTCTTTACCCTCCGCTCCTGCTCCGATCTGCGGCCAAAGGCCTCCCGGAATGCGGCTGTGGAGGTCTCGATCTTCGCCAGTTC
>MHDY01000247.1:32432-36782 GCA_001803705.1 Nitrospirae bacterium GWC2_56_14
AACAGCCTCTTGATGCGGACAAAGGACAGCTTGACCGTAACGAGACTGTGCAGTTCATCGCCGGTAAGCCCCGTTACCTCGAGCGGCCTGATGATCCCCGGGATGGTTTCGACCACCTGCTTCGCGGCTTCGAGGTCCGGCGTGTCGTTGGTGAAGTATTTATGGATCTTATCCTCGGCGCCCAGGATCTTCTCGGTAACGATCAGGTTCGTTATGATGGAGTCATTCTGATTGTTGTAATCGTTGAACAGCGCCATGGAAAGAGCAATGACGGCAAGCGTCGTAGCGGAAATGCTGAGGGATTTCGTTTTGAGCGTCATTTCCCGGCCTCGACCACGTAGCCGTGCGTTGAAAAAACGTGAAGACCTTCGCGCTTGAAATGATCGTAGAACCGTTTTGCCGTTCCGGGGTCCCGGGACGTGGTGAGCAGGGCAAGGATGAGCGGGTCCCTTACCGCATGTTCCGCCTCAAAGGGAATGGCGATCAGGCCCTTTCCTTCGGGAACATGGACCATGACGTCCCATTCGATCATCGCATCGGCCCTGCCTTGCGCGTACAGTTCCCGGAAAAGCCTGAGATCGTCCTCGGTGGACGATCCGTACGCGACGACGTTTGCCAGGATCGCTTTGCCGTTCGGATGCCGCAGCAGCACCTCCCGGACCAGCGCGCCGAGGCTTGCCTGGCGAGGATTGGACATGACCAGCCGCACGCCCTTTTTTGCCATATCGTCCAGTCCGCGTATATTTTTCACGTTTCCCGCCGGCACCAATATGGCGGCGACATGCCAGGCCACAAACATCTTTTCCCTGACCAGGCCCTTTTTCTCGAGCAGCTCGATGTTCTCCCGGTCTCCCGACAGAAAGAGATCGGCATCACCATAGGTCTCGATGTATTGTCGTATGGTTGCCGACCCGTCGAAATGAACATCGATGGGAATGCCTGTGGAATCCGTGAAGTTCTCGTTGATCTCCGACACAGGGACCTTCATTCCCGCGCCGCTGAACAACAGAAGAAAACGCCTGTTTTTCCCGACATGAGCTGCATAGAAGAATATCGCTGCCGCGGCAACCAGCACAGCGCTCAGGACAATAACATATTTCTTTCTCGGGGTCATAGGGTTTCCGTCCTGGTTTTCATGAGCCGCGACCAAAGAGCGCAGGTGATTTTCCTGCCTTCCCTTCAGCCTTCAGCCGAAACACCTGACTCGTTGCCTCAATTGTTCGCGAACGCATTTAAACAGAATACGGTACTTGAGTCAAAGTCTAATTCTAATTTGAGAAAATGCATTTATGGATGGTGTTCCAACAAGTTGCAGAGTGTTTCAGTTACCAGGAGAGGACCATCGTGTTGAGGCGCCATCGCGGGGAGAAGGATGTTTATTATGAGGAAGGTTCTTGAGAGATGAGGGAAAGCGGCATATCACCCGTCACGCAGGGTCTTCCGGAATACGTCAAGGGACTGCGCCCCGACAATGGATCTTTTGTCATTGATGATGAACGTGGGAACGCCGGTCACGCCCAGACGTGCGGCGTCTTCTTTTGTCTTTTCGAGCAGCGGCAGGTACTTGCCGCTTTTAACCGCGCCTGCAAGCGCACCGGCGTCGATCCCCACATCGCCTGCGATCTGACCGAGCGCATCGAGATCGCCGATATCGATGCCGTGTGAGAAATAGGCGGCAAACACTGCTTCGTGAAACGACTGGAACTTGCCTTGTTCCCTGGCGAATTCCGCTGCCAGGAGGGCGGGACGGGAGTTGGAAAGAATAGGGCGGTCCACAAAAGCGATCCCGAAGGGCGTACCCATGAGCCGAAGGTGCCCCATCATGCGCTTGATGTCCTCCTCCCGGAACCTCGCGGTCATAAGGGTCCCTTCCGGAGGCGTCTCGGGATGGATCTCCATGCCCCGCCACTCGACCTCAAGGTCGAATTCCTGTCTCAGCTTTTCGACGATGCCCTCGCCGATGTAGCAGAAGGGTCAGATATAATCGGAAAAAACCTGCATGCGGATGGACATGAATGACCTCCTTTTGGACAATTGAAACGTTATTAACAGTAGCCAGTCAGGAACCGTACACCCGAATCACCCCACCTCACCTCCCCTTATCAAGGGGAGGAATTGCAATTAGCCCCTCCTTGACAAGGAGGGGTTGGGGTGGTGGTTCTCGACCCTGTCGTTTTTATTTTAAGACGTAATAACTCCATAGTAGCACAGTTGTCTTAGATTTTTGTTCTTCCGGGATCACACCTTTTCCAGGAGAGCGCGGGAGGCTTTCACGAAGCAGACGCCTTCAGGCAGTTTGCAGTTGCCTGCCTTCTTCTGGCCCGCGGGCTCCGCAGCATTGGCAAGGCCCGCCAGGCGGCTGCGGGTCGCGGTCAGGAGCGCCGCCGCCTCCGGGGAAAGGTCGCAAAGTTCGGCCGCATGGTCTGCTTCGAACTGCTTCAACGCTTCGCGGGCATTGTTCAGCGTGTTGTTCCATGCGCTGCATCGGCCGCAGAAGAGGTCGTACTGCTGGTTCGCCAGTACACCGGCTAAATAATGAACTGCGCGGAGATGATTAAGGAGTTCCATGGATAACCTCGATGAGCCGGGAGTTGGTTAAATGGCTGGTCCTACAGGTACCTCTCGGTCCTGGGTTTCGCGAAGGACCACCACAGCAACAGTGCCGACACGACGGTAAGGGTCCAGTAATCAAGAGGCATATGCAGGAACCATTGTTTATGCCAGGGGACCTTATGGGGGGAAAAATTATGGATCCCGAAGGCCGGGTTGAGAACGAACCAGAGAAAGTCCTCGATGATCCAGAAGAGCATGAGCGATGCGATGATCCTGGCCTCCGTCCTGAACGACCACGTGAGATCGATGAACACGCCGAGATGGAATACGAGGAACATGAAGCTGAACACCCATGCATGATACCCGGTCATCGGCCTGCCGCCCCAGAACAGGTCAAGCAGCCAATGCTTCTCCACGCGCCAGGTCGGGAGGCTCGAAGCCCAGCCCGCGGGGCCTTCGATCTGGATCTCCACATTTGCGAAGAAGAATGCCGTCAGCGCGGTCCAGATCACCAGAAGCGCCAGCTCGATCCGCCATGATCGTTGTTTCTTTTCCATTGTTGTCCTACTTCGTGACCCGGGCAATGACCTCATCAAGCTTCTTGAACGTTTCCTTGTTGCCGTCCTGTTGATAGTGACTGACAGTATCCTGGAACGCAGCAATATCAAAAAGGAAGGCTTTTATCCCGTCAGCCGTAAAATCAGGGAGATGTCTTCCATACCCGCATTGCTCGATGTACGCGGCATTCACATACTGCTCGAATTGACCCTTGATCGGCACGCTGCAGACGGGTTTTTTCAGATAGACCGCCTCGCTCAGAAGGGAAAAGCCTCCATTGGAGATCACGCCTTTTGCCGATGCGAGGTCCCCAATGAATCCGTCCTCGCTGAATTTCTTTAACGTCACATTGTCGTGACTTTCGCTTTTATTGAATCCATACACAATGAACGGTATCTTCGGGACCTTGTTCAGCGCCGGGATGAGACTGTTCTGGCTCGACGAGGTCTGATAGACAAGGAGGTGCTCCCCTGCCCTTCCGGTCGCATCGAGTATCTTCTCCCGGAGAATGGGGGGGACGAGGGAGGTGTTCTTTTTCCTTGTCTGAGCTTCAAAGAACGAGGTGATCAGATAATAGTCGGCATTGGCCACTTTCGCCTTGACGATATTTTTCGCGATCTCATAACTGTTCCTCTCTGAGGTCGGGATCGGGAAATCGAGCTTGCAGCGGTTCATTGCCTGGATATTATCTACGCTGATCAGGGGCAGCTTGTTGAACTTGGCATAAAAAAACGTGAAGGAGTCAAAATCGGAGATCACCAGGTCCGGCTGGAACTCTTTATGGACCAGCCGGTACTTGTGGATATTGGCAAGGAGGTCCTTCGGTCCGTTTTTCAGCAGCAGCGATGCGGTGCTGGACTTTGAAACGCGGCCGTCCTTGTAGGCAAGATGAAATCCTTTTATCTCATAGACCCTGCCGGGAAAACGCTCCTGCATGAACGAGAATGCCCGGTCGCTCGTTGCTACCCGCACATCGTGGCTCTTGAGCAGGTGCGCTATTATCACATTGCTGCGGGTCGCATGCCCCATGCCTTCGCTCGGCAACCCATAGAGGATCTTCATTGGGCTCACTCCTTTTTTTAAGGGTCTTCTGACTTTCGTGGGTATGTGGAAGACTTCACCCTTCAAACTTCACCCTTCAAACTTTATCCTCCCCTACTGCTCCGCCTTCGGGAAGAGCCTGGCGATCACGATCACCAGGACCAGGGTCACCGCGCCGAGCACCGCGTAGAGCCCCCA
>MHDY01000248.1 GCA_001803705.1 Nitrospirae bacterium GWC2_56_14
CCCGCTCTGCGGGTGGTCATGACTTTATACAGATCATGGTATTGCATACCCCATAAACCATGTTTTTTCGTCCATTGCGCAACCACCAGTGCCCTTTCGAGCGGTTGCCCCGTGAGCCCATCTACTACCGTACCTTTTATACCGGGATAACAGCCGGAACAAAATAAACATAACGTAATAATTACTAGTAATTTTTTCATGCTCTCCTCCTGTTTGGGGGTAACCTCAGAATCCGTAAATACGCCAAATCCCATTTTCATCACGCGTAAAATTGATTGGATAGGCATATACTCCATCATCTTCCTCCCTGATCGCTCCGCCTTGGGCTGTGTCGCCCAATATGGTGTAAACTTCTATGGCACTAATTTCATTTAGCCGCGACATTATTTCTATGGACGGATCATTAAAAATGGCTTGATACCTGTCTCGGGTAGCCACATCGAAATACAATCCCGCGCCCGCAGTATCACCGGAGGCTATTTTCTGCTTCATCCCCTCCCACTTCCCTTTCAGCAGGTTCTCCAATTGATATCTTGGTATAGCCGTTATCGTCACCGTATCGCTATACGTCTGTCCATCCGGCCCAACAGCGCTGGCAGTGAAGGCAAGAGTTCCCTCCGATGTGATTTTAGCCACATACTCGGACGGGCTTGCTGAAGGCAACCATTGCATAAGAGCACTACCGGTTATTGTGATCTGTGGATTGGTTATGGTGAAAGAACCATCGATCCGCAGGCTGACCTCCATGGGTGCGGTGCCCGATTCGATGTTGCTCGTGATCCGGATGTAGTGGCCCGGTTGTGCTGTTATGCCTTGTGTGGCGGTTGCCGTCAAGCCGTTCACGTCTGTTGCAGTGATGGTGATGGTGTTGGCTCCCTCTTGCAGCGGCACATGATTGGCGATGAAGCGGTTGCCGCTGACCGTTGCGGGAATGCCGTTGACCGTGATACCGGTTTCCACGCCGGTTGTATTGATGAAGGTGCCGCTCACGGTGACATCCGGTCGTGTGATAGTGTCGCCATCGGTCGGGCTGTCTACTGCCAGTTCAAGGCTGGGTGCCACATTGCCGATATTCCCTTTGCCCTGGGTCAGTTCGGCAAACCTTCCGGCCCACGCCTTGCGCAGGGCTTCAATGGCGGCCGCCGCGCTGGTGGTGTTATCCCCCGCCCGTGTCAACAACACAAAGCCTACTTTGAACTGTTTCTGTGATGTCGTAGTGTCCGGGATCCTTGCCCCTTCGGCGGCGATGACGTCGTCGATGGTGACCGTTTGTGCCGTGCCGGTGATGGTTGCTCCTGCTTCCGGCATTTTTGTCTTGTCTATGTTTGGATTCTCAACCAGCAGCATGGGCGGTACCTGTTCCTTGGGGATTATCCCCATCAGGTAGAGATCAAGCGGGCTGTAGCCGGTCATTACGGAAGTGGCGGTAAAGCTGCCGTCTGCGTTCTGCTTCCAGCCGTTGCCGTACATTATTGAACCTTGCGTGTCGAGCAGATAGCTCCAGTGGGCGTTGCCTTTGCCAATAAGACTGGTGTTAAGGGTGCCATCAGGATTTTTGTATCTCACATAGGCGCCGAACCGGTGCATTAGTTCGTGACCGAGAATCATGAGCGTCTCTTCCAGTGTTGGACCATAGATATTGGCTGCCAGGGCCGTTACGTTGCCCAAATCAACAGTCCCCTGCAGGTTGCCCGCACTGCCGTATTGGGCGGATTTGTCGAAAATCGGCTGGTTGATGCCCTGGGTATCGTTTTTCACCGCCGAATAAAAACCCTTGGCAGAGGTTTCGAGCATGGCATAGTCGAAGGTGGAGAGGAAGACAACGAAATCAACTTCTCCGTGGGTACGGATGTATTCCATGGCCACAGCTTGACGGGGCTGGTCATTGGGGCTGCTGTCGGGGTTGATGGCGTCGAAGCTCCCGTCTACCTGCATCAGCGACACATTGCCGTTTTCGCCCAGTGGTGTGATGGTAGCTGCCGGTGTTGTGACGGTCTGGTCGGTTGAGACAGATGTAAAACCATAACTGTTGGTGGATTTGACCCTAAAATGATAACTGGTCAGGGGTTTGAGCCCGGAAAGCGTTATGGCGTGTTGCGTGGCCAAGGCTGCATCAGACGAGGAACTACCGTAGGAAGCAGCCTCTCCATAGTCCACCACACTGTTCGCAGCCTGGTCGGTTGTCCAGCGGATCAGGGCCGTGGTAATAGCCGGTAGGGCGCTGATGGCGCTGATATTGGGCAGGATCGGGGCAAGCGCGCCGTTGATGGTTACTACCTGTTTGGTGGCCAGATTTCCGTTAAAGGAGAAGGAGGCGTACCCTTCCTTGGTGATAAGGCCGTTGTAGTCGCCTGTCGCAGGATTGGCGATCAGATAGCCGCCGGTACTGTCGGTTTGTGCCGTCTGTACGGTAGCGGTAGCATCCGTCACAGTAACCGTGGCACCTGCAAGCGGAAGACCCGCTGTGCCGTCGGTCACCGTGCCAGTCAAGGCCGTCTCAGGCAGCAATGCCGTCCCGATCATGTTGACCGTGACACTCGGCATGTCCGCATCATTGGACGGGATCACGAGAGAGGACGACAGCACCCCCGCCTGCTGAGAGGTAAACCGTACGGAAACCACGCAGGAAGCGGCTGCGGCAAGGGTCTGTCCCGAGCAGCCGTCCGACTGTGTGGTGAAGGGGCCTGCGGGGATGGTTGCCGTGCCGAGCACTAGGTTACCGCTGCCGGCATTGGTCACAGTCAACGTGCCGTTAGCCTGCACGCCCCTTTCGACGTAGCCGAAATCCAGCACAGCCGGGGTCACGGCTATCTTCATGGCATCCTTTGGCCCCCTGTTGCCGCCGCGTACGCAGCGCAGGCCATGGGGCCCGGTCTTGGCGGTTGAGATGATGTCCGCCAGATTGGAGAGGTATACCTGGGTGAGATTGCCCTGGGCGTCCGGACGGTTGGAGGGGGTGGTTGACCAGGTGAAACAGTTGTCGATATGGCAACTGGCGATTGATAGCGCGCCCAGTTCCTTGATGGTGGGCAGGCGCCAGTCGTGATATCCGGCATAGGCAATGGAGCCGCAAAGCCCAAGTACACTGTCCCAACCGTTGTCTACGTTTATGTCACTTCCCATCCATACCAGCCCCGAATCATCATCTACGATAAACGCCTCGGAAGGATACGGGGGGTTGTAGGTACTGTAAAGACCGTTTACGGTGAGTGATTTACCCCGTACGCATCGCACCGCTGCCGTGGTGGCCTTGTCAAGTGGATGGGCCTCGCCGAAGGCGAAGTTTACTGCCCGTGCCCCCGGAACGGAAGTGGAGCCGTTGTAAACCGTTTCCGCCGTGGCGGTCCAATAGTTATCCGGCCTGGTGGACGGGAATATCGACGGGTCTATGGAGGGGTTGGACTGGCCGTAGTGGACAATGGTTATCAGCTCAATAAAACTCGGTAGCCGCCAGCCAGTATAACCGTCAAGAGAAAGATTCCGGCAATAGGAGTCCGCCGTCGCCCAGCTCTTCAGCATTTGACCAGCCTGTCGTTCCCACATGAGCCGGGTATTTTCGTCGGTGACAACAGCGGCGCTGTTAGCGGTGTAGTTGAGGGGATTCCTGACAGAATCACCCCTGCCCGTGTCAGGCAATGCGTAATTGATATTCGTTACGGCTTCTCCATTCATGGTCACAGTCAAGTTGGGATAGTTTTCATCGTTGGATGGGATGGACAATGCATCGTAAAACGTCCCTTCCTCGACAGGAGAGAATTGGAGCGTAATCATGCAACTGGCTGAGGGCACAAGTGTGCCGCCGGAGCAGCCGTCTGACACCACCCAGAACGGCGCAGTTGCCGAACGCAGCACCGTACCGAGCACAAGGTCGCTGTCGCTGGCATTGGCCACGCTAAGATTGACAGATCGCGAGTTGGATATCTCCACCGTACCGAAGGAAACCTCGGCAGGTGTTATACTGATACGCGCGGTCGGGGCGGTTTGCAGGATAGTGATCGTAAGCGTTTTGCTTGCGGAAATGTTATTGGCGTCCTTGGCCTGTACGGTGAAGATGCTTAAGCCGGTTGTGGCCGGCGTGCCACTGAGCAACCCCGAACTGCTGAGGCTGAGACCATCAGTGAGACTGCCGGCGGCAACCGACCAACTGATAGGAGCCTTCCCGCCAGCGGCCGACACGAATTGCAGGTAGTCCGTACTCAAATAGCCGTGGGGAAGGGTAGTGGTGTTGATGGACGGCACCGGATACACTTGGATAAGGAAGGTTTTGGCCGCTGTGTTATTGTTGGAGTCCATCACCTGTACGGTGAAGCTGCTGCTCCCAGTCGCGGTCGGTGTGCCGGTTAAGGCGCCGGTGGCTAGATCTAGAGAAAGCCCAGCTGGCAAGCTGCCGCTCTCGACACTCCAAACGTACGGCGCTTTGCCGTCTTTGGCCGTTAAGATCTTATTGTAGGCGGAGCTGGTGTAGCCATCCGGAAGCGAGCCCGTTGCAATGGAGAGGACGGCTGTCGCTGTCGTGAAATTCCAGGTGACGTTTGATGGAAGACGTATGCCGGCCTGACTCTTGATCCCGGGGTTGAGTGTCGCCTTGATGACGGCTTCTGCCGGCAATGGAGCATCAGGAGTGAATGTGGCGGTGAGCGAAGCCTGGTCCCAGCTCACCGAGCCGGAAATGGGGGTCTCGTATGGGGATATCGGTGCCACAGATTGGCCATATGCATTGTATCCCCAGCCAACCATGGTCCCATCCGCTTTAACGGCTAATGTGTTGTAGGCACCCGCCGAAATCGCCACCACACCTGAGAGTTCAGGAGGTACGTTGGTCTGGCCACTGTAGTTCTCTCCCCATACTACCACAGTGCCATCTCCCTTCAGCGCCACAGTATGGTTTCCACCAGCCGCAATCGCAATTACGCCGGAGAGTCCTGCTGGCACAGTGGCCTGACCTTTGATATTGTCCCCCCAAGCCACTACCGTACCGTTGTTTCTCAACGCCACGGAGTGATTCCATCCCGCCGCAATAGCAATCGCATCGGATAATCCGGTCGGGACCGTGGTCTGACCATATTCGTTATAACCCCAGGCAACAACGCTGCCATCGGCCTTCAACGCCACGCTGTGGCCAGTGATCCCATAGTACGCGTTGGTACCATCACCGCCAGCAGCGATAGCTGCAACCCCGGACAGGCCCGCCGGGACAGTGGTTTTGTCGAAGTCGCTGTCTCCCCAGGCCACCGCCGTTCCGTCATTCTTCAGAGCAAGGCTGTGAGCCTCTCCTGCCGATATAGCGATTACCCCGGACAACCCAGCCGGAACAGGAAAGTCAGGAGGGTTTCGATCAAGGTCAACAACCGTACCATCACTCTTGAGAGCAATGGCATGCCTTCCACTGGCTGAAACAGCCACAACTCCGGTGAGCCCGGCCGGCATTATCGTCTGGTCATCGTCGTTCAAGCCCCAGGCGCTAATCGTACCGTCGCCTTTCAGGGCAACGGTGTGATAACTGCCGGAGGCAACAGCCATTACACCATTGAGATCCACGGGCACAGTTGCTTGGTTGTAGTCATTGCATTCCCATGCCATTACCTTGCCATCCGCTACGGTTTTAGGCACCTTCAATGACCACACCGCCACCGTGCCATCGCTCTTGCGCGCCACGTCGTGGATCACTCCCGCGGCAATTTCGACTACTCCGGAAAGCTCTACGGGAACCGACGCATGGCCGTCACTATAGCTCTCTCCCCAGGCGACAACGATACCATTGGCTTCCAAAGCCAATGTATGCCGCCCCCCCGCAGCGATGGCTGACACCCCATTAAGGCCTGGTGGGATGGTGATCTGTCCCTTTGTGTTATCGCCCCAGGCAACAACGCTGCCATCGTTTTTTAAGGCAACGGTGTGGAATCGTCCCGCCGCAATCGCCACTACCCCGGATAATCCGGCAGGGACAGCCGTCTGATTATAGTTATTCAGCCCCCAGGCAATGACCGTTCCGTCATTCCTTAACGCAATGGTGTGAGCATATCCGGCACCCACCGCGATTACCCCTGATAATTCCGCTGGAACCGTACATTGGCCATAGCTGTTATCACCCCATACAACTACGGTGCCATCATCCTTCAAAGCAACTGAATGAGAATCACCGGCCGCCACGGCCTTCACTCCCGAAAGCCCGGCGGGAACGTAGGCCGACCCTGAATAGTAGGTTCCCCAGGCGACAACCGTGCCGTCATTTTTCAGGGCCAATGAATAGGCCGCCCCCGCCGAGATCGCCACAACATCGGATAATTCAGGAGGGACGCCAGCCTGGGCAGCCCAATTATCTCCCCAGGCCGCCACCGTGCCATCGCTCTTCAAGGCCAGTGTGTGGGTGTCTCCAGCCGAAATTCCGGTAATTTTCTCCGTTCTTCTAACAGTGAAACTTCCCTTGGTGATGGTGTCGGGATTCATTGAATCACTGAAAGCGGCGGTCACAGCGGTAGGGGCAACGTTAATCGCATCTGGGATCGGGTAAACCTCGTTCAACACCGATACCGCTTCCACATGGAGGTCGAGGCTTTTACCGGTTGTGGCGTTGTTGCTGTCACGCACCTGAACGGTAAAGGGGTAGTCCCCTGAAATAGTTGGCCTCCCGTTGATGACACCGGTTGCCGCGTCCAGGGAGAGTCCGGGGGGAAGACTGCCGCCGGTGATGGTCCACCCGCTGTAAGGGGGAAAACCTCCCCTAGCCGAAAGACTTTGATTGTAGATATACGGCGCCGTTACATATGCATAGGGCAATACGGGAGTGTCTATGGACAGGGGAGCGTTTTTGATATTGATGCTGAACGTCTTTGTGGCAGGCCCTCCATAGGCATCGTTAGTTTGGATTGTGACCGTGCTCGTGCCGGTCCCCCTTGGGGTGCCTGAAATTACTCCAGTGGCGCCATTCAAAGACAACCCGTCTGGCATATCGCCGCTCAGGTGTCTCCAGTTGTAGGGAGGAGTCCCGCCATCGGCAGTCAGTGCCTGGGAATAAGACACGGTGTCATTGCCATCTGCTAGCGTTGCGGTCGAAATGATCGTTCCGTTGACGGATATTGTGGAGGTGAACGCCTTGCTGGCCGTTTTGTTGTTTGCATCTTTGACTTGGATTGTATAGGAATAGGTGCCGACCTGTGTGGGAGCGTCGGTGAAGGATCCAAAAGAGCTGTCAAGCGTAATGCCGGGCGGCAGCGAGCCCTGTTTTACCGTCCAGGAATAAGGTTTAGTGCCGCCGCTGGCATCGAGACCGCTGGTCCAGTTTATGCCGATATATCCATTGATGATGGGATTCGAGAGAATCGTCAACGGGGCTATATTGATTGTCAACGAAAGCGATTTGATGGTCGTCGTGCCAACCGCATCCTTGACCTGCACAGTAAAGTTACTGGTTCCCGCTGCATATGAAGTGCCGCTGATAACTCCGGTTGCCTCATTGATAGACAGCCCTACCGGCAGACTTCCCGCTGTCTTGGTCCATGTATAAGGCGTGACGCCGCCGGTTGCGGTGAGAGTCTGACTGTAGAAAGTTTCTGTTGTGCCTGCGGGTAGACTGGTAGTGGAAATGCCGAGAGGCGCAATAGTGATCGTTATGGAAAGTGATTTGGAGGTAGTCGTGGCAACGGCGTCTTTGGCCTGTACCGTAAAGGTGCTGGTTGCCACTGTCGTGGGTGTTCCACTTATGACCCCGGCGATGCTCAGTGTCAGCCCTGCCGGCAGGGCTCCTGAAGTGACGGACCAAGTATAGGGTGCCACGCCACCGGAAGCGGCCAGGGTCTGACTGTAGGAAGTGTTGGTAGAACCATCCACCAGGGAAAAAATCGTGATCGACAACGGTGCGGGATTTGTGGTGATCGACAACGCCTTGGTGGCAATCACTCTGCTTTTGTCCTTCACCTGAACGGTGAAGGAACTGGTTCCGGCAACTGTCGGGGTGCCGCTGATGACCCCGGTGCTGCTGAGCGAAAGTCCACTCGGCAGACTGCCTGCGGCTATCGACCATGTGTAGGGCGTCGTTCCCCCGGTGGCGGCCAGGGTCTGGTTGTAAGCGGAGCCGACAGTCCCTGCCGGTAGAGAAGATGTGACCACACTCAGGGTTGTTGTGGCGGCCATAACAGCAGCGGTATTGGACTGCGTGGCAGTCGTCAGCAAAGACTGTGCAGACAGCGGCTCTATACCACTTACAAGAACTGCCCTGCCGCCCCTTACCGGCCAGACGTATCCGCCCCGCTGATTCTTGTCAAAGCTGCCTATACGTCCGGATATGTCAACTTTCCACCCATTTTCCGCAAGCGACGGCAGCGTGCCGGACGACCAGTACTCCTGTTGCACATTCGAAATTCCCTGGCTGGCAAGCCACGCGGCAGGGTCCGATTCGGCATGGTTGATGATCGAGGCCATTTCCAGCCGATTGGGCAGCCGCCAGTCTCTATATCCGAGATAACCTACCTCGTTTAAGGTTGCAAGGTAATCCAACGCACCCTGCCATGATACTCTGCCGTCGACATTAATGCCGAGTGACACGCTGCTCGCCATGCCACCATCACTGGCCCAGATCAGGCCGGTTAGTCTGTCGCTGACCGTCTGGTCTCCATTGATTGTGAAGCGTGGCTGCGGCCAGGCGACCCCTGTGCGCGTTTCGCCGTCCTGTCCCGTGCCAGAACAGTAAACAGCGGTACCGTCCGTGTCGAAGCATGTGTTCTGACCGGTTTTGGGCAACAGGGGGGTTCCGGAGGTTAGGACGCCCCTTACTGGCCAGAGGTATGCAAGTTGTTTTTTTTCAAGCGCGGATACGGGACCGGCTTCGATGTGCACCGTCCAGGCCGATTGCGGCTCGAACAAGCAACTGCTCGACGACCAGTACATCCCTCGGATGACGTTGAAGTATCCTTCACTCTCAAGCCAGAGCGCTTGGCTGCCTGGCCCTGGTGCACCAATGAGGCAAGCTCGTTCAGGTTTGGCAGGCGCCAGTCATTGAACCCCAGGTAGTTTTCCACGTTCAGCTTCTTTATATACTCCAAGGCGTGTTGCCAGGTAATAGCCCCATCGCCGGCCGTGCCATCCGAGTCGAACCTTGTATCGCGGCCTTTCATGAGATCAGCGTCCCGGCACCAAAAGAGGCCGGTGAGGTTATCGACTATTGTGCCGTTCCGATTGTCCGAAAATCGCGGTGCAGGCCAAGGGTTGCCGGCCCTCATATCACCGTCGTCCGTGGCAGAGTAGATGGTTGTCTGTCCACTCTGGGGAGGTTGAATAGTGGATGCGTGAGCAATAATGGTAAGCAGCAGCAATAGGAAAAAAACTGGGAGCAGCAATCTGTTCATAGAATTAACCCCTTGTTTGAGTCATATCATAAGTGGCGTTAGTCGAGGGGAGTCCAACTCGCTGGGTTGAGAAATCGATAGTTATTGTTAGCAGGCGCGAGCCGAAAGAGGCGGAAATTTATTGGAATAAGGAAGTCATGAGATCGTTTCCGGAAACCAGGGGGAGGAACGCTTGATCTGGCCCGGCCCGACAGGTTCAGGAGGACTCGGGCACGTTCAGTAAAATCATGGAAATATGCGTTCTCGGCAGCACTCACATGGGCCTCAAATACAGTGCCCAGAAATGGCGTCTTCGTTGCCGGCAACGCAAACGTCTTTTTCACGTTTTCCCTCGCTATTTTATAAATAAACTCATCGCATTGGAATATGACATCAAAAGTCCGTAAGTAATAATCAATTAATATGCCAAAATTTAGAAATATAAATTATGTTTATGATTATTGTGTAATTATAAATGGTTATTATATTTGACACGGCTTCATTCAAAAAATATGTCGTAGCCTGCAACTTTTTGAAGATCAGAACAACAGATCAAAGTGTTAAGAAACTTTACATTCAAATTCTGATCCATTGATTTTCCGTTAATTATTTGATTAGTTATAAGACAGTAAAGCTTCTTTACACTATTTATTTAAAATGACCACATACCCTGTATTGGCGGGTAATTATACAATTTGTAAAGAAACTTTACGATGGGAGATTCAGGAGGAATTAATCGGCAGGAAAGGAGGTCAGGATAATGTTCAACATTAATATGAGCGGTTCGATATTCTAAAGGGCCAGGACGTCATTTCCCCTCGCACCATTCGCACTTGAAGCTGCCAGTAGTCACCTTGTGTAGGGGCTGGAATGGGCCTTATGTTCTTCGTAGTAGGTGTTTCTCAACCAGCGGCTTGTTCCTTCTCGACGTTCTTTTCCTCGGCGGCATTTGTGAAGTTGAAACTGACTGTGATAAGCACGTTCCGGTTGATGATCCTGATCTTGTTGTGGGTAATGGCGTGTGCCAGGGTCGACCAGTGCGAGACCAGCGTTGGCGAGAAAGGTGTCGGCCGAATACTTGGCGTTGCTCTTGTCCAGGACGGCTTCGATCTTCACCCCGCGTTTTCTTAGCATCGATAGGCTTTCTTGTGAAACTATAGGTTTTGAACCAGCACCTCGCTTCTAACCCTTGCCGATCTCCGCGACGTCCGCCTCAGTGGCTCCTCCCCTGGGGAGAGAAGAATGCACAGCTCTGATATGCAGAAGGGTGATGTCGTCGATTGGCATGAGTTTTCACAAAAACAGCAGATAGGAAAATAACCTATCTGCTGTTTTTGTGTTTGCTTGGCGGTAATTCATCAACACCTTATCCGACCAGCTTGGAAATCTCCGGACGGCTTTTTATCAGCAAAATATTACCGCTACCATGTCAGGGTAGCGGTGTAAGCAGCACGTCTCCCAGAGGGGTATCGCTGCCGCTGATCACCGGTTGCAGCGCAGACGAATAGGGGACGAAGCCGCTGGTTTGAACATGCACGCGATAAGTGCCTGCCGGGACAAACGCACTGAAGGCCCCCTCCCAGCGACTGGCGGAGATGTTGCTGAAGATAGTGCCGCCGGCAATGGCACTGGACCCACCCTGGGGGACAACCGTTACGGTCGCGCTGGACCAGTCCTTGAAGGTAGATATGACCGTGCCAGTCAAGGAGCCAAAGCTGGCAAGCGGGCCGGCAGGTTGGACTATGCGGATGCCGGTTGGCTTCAGGTTGTAATCGCCGTTGCCGCGGTCCACGATGGCGGTATTCGGATCAAAGTCGAGCAGGATGGCGTTGATGATGCCCGGCTTCACCTCGAATTGTCCCAGAACCTTAAGCCCCGATTGCTGGCCGCTGGGGGTTTTGAGGGGGATCTTGACGCTAGGGTCGCTCTTCAGGGTGAGATAATTGACCGGATCCTGCCCCTGCCCATTCGGGTTGGGTTCAAGGATGAGGCGGACCTGGTTGTAATTCCCGGCGGGAATGATGATGGTGCCCAGGATTTCCTGCTGGAAACGCAGGGTGAGGATATCCACGATGTGCGGGGTGCCGTAGGATACGACTATCGGCAGGCGCGGGTCGTTATCCTGTGCATTCTCCAGTCCGGCCGGCACCAGCCGCACCTCCCGGATCGTTACCACGACCTGCTGAAAGGCATCACTCTGCTTGTCGGTCAAGCCGACCTGGAGCGTGCCGCTAGGCGCCGTCCCTCCACCGCTGCCGCTGCATCCCGGCAAGTGTGCAAGTGCAACGACAAGCAGCAACAACATCCCGACCACACTGCAAACCTTTTTCAATTCCCTGTACATAAAGCCTCCTCAACGTAATTTCCCTTCAGTTCCTGATACCTGTTCCCGGAAACAGAACAGCCGGGGCCGAATATCAGGTGATATTTCGGCAACCCGGCTGTCTCGTTGAGACCCTGTAGGCTTTCCGCCCCATCCTCACGGATGGTTGAGTATTATCGTGTACCACTGGGGTTGTAGTGTCTGGATTATAACTGTGACTGATGAAAAGTCAACCCAATGATCGTCTATTCTGTCTCAGTGGGTCCAGTCGATGATCTTTGTATCTGCCCCCAGCTTCTTCTCGACAGCACCTTTGATGGCAGCGAAGTGCGGACAGGGATACCCGATGGGGTTGCCGTTCTTCATGCAGGAGGCGAATACGATGGCCTCCGCCCCCCGGTCAACCATCATCCTGGCCCTGGTGACCGCTTTTTTGCCGGAACAGCCGCCACACGAGAGAAATCCGATGATCTCCACCGGACCGGTTTCCTCGAAAGCCATGGTTCCTTCCCCGGCAACCTTGAAATCGGTGCTGCCGGGACACATATCCTCGGTCAGCTGACAACGGATGATTCCTACTTTCATGTGAGTCTCCTGTTCATTGAACTAAAATCGTAGGGCCTTCTGTGTGCATTCATCGATGCAATATGAGCATTTGAGGCAATCTCCATCGGCAACAATGCCATCCTCTTTATACGCTCCCGGATAAATCTGCATACGACACACTTTTTCGCACTGTCCGCAGCCATTGCAGCCCGAAGCAACCAATAACGGCTGTTTTTTTCTCCCTAGCAGGTTAGCCATCGACCCCATCGGGCAGAACATGCACCAGATTCTTTGATGGTAAACCATGCCGGAGATGATGCCTACTACCGTTGTCACGAGCAGAAGCGTAACGAATGGCTTCCCCATGCTGTACCAATCACCCCACAGTGGCGGCAGGCGCACAGCGAGAACAGACATCAAAACAGTCATCCACGCCGCCCGGAAGGCCCAGTGGCTGAAGAATCCAGGCACATCCCGCTGACGGCTGAAAGGCTTCAGCAGGACATCGAAGAAGCTTCCGCGCGGGCACATCCAATCGCACCAGGATCGCCCACTTACAACACCGAAAGCCATTGCGGCAACCATGCAAATCAGCATGAAATAACCGAACGGAGGATAGAATATTCCACCAATGAGCAAGCCGATGAATAACATGGCCATCCAAAACTGCGCCGTCCAATTTCTAGTGTTTCTTGTTGCTGCTGTTTGCATCTCCACTCCATTTCATTGATTCATACTAAAGGCGCATTCTTGTGCGCTTTTATTACCACAAATCCGCCTCTACCGTGACCTTCCCGAATTATCAAATCGGTATTCTCATCCGGCAACAGGGTTTGACGGAAGGCAAAATTGGAAAAACCGGCTGCGGTCAGTTGCGTCTCAACTTCTGACACTGAATAAAAACTGGCTTCGCGGTAGAAACGACTCTGTTCTTTTTTCTGACTGTACTGCCGTCCCAGTTCGCTTTCCCGGTCGATGAACCCAATGACAAGAGTTCCATTCAGCTTGAGGATGCGGAATGCTTCCCGGAATGCCTGGGCCACATCTTCCAAAAAGCAGACAACCGTTACCATGACTGCGAAATCGAAACAGTCGTCAACAAACGGCAGAGCTTCCGCAAAAGATTCCAGAACCTTGATTCCTCGCTGTCGTGCCTGTTCGGCCATCTGGGGCGAAGGTTCAATTCCGATGGGAATGCCGAGCGGCAACGCAAAGCGTCCGGTGCCGACGCCGATCTCGACCCCGTTGCCAGTAGCTGGAATGAAGCTGCGCACAGCCTCCAGCTCGGCCAGATAGAGGTCACGATGCTTCTCGAACCAAGCGTCGTAATCGCTTGCCTGCTCATTGAAAGGTGCTGTCTTGGTCATTGACATTTTCGGCCACCTCACCGGCAGCAAGTGGCTCATCCGGAAAGTGGTTTCCTGAAGAGCAAGCCGTAGTGGTACGGCTGCAGGTCATAACGGTTCCGCTCGTTGAAACGGAATCCCGCTTCTCTTCCCCATTCGATGCACTGTTCCGGCCGGGGACGTATCTCCATGGCCGGGCCGCGCGGCGTTGCGGGGTCGTAGTTCCAGTGGATCACCGCCAGCTTGCCGTCCGGCTTGAGTACACGGAGGGCCTCTTTCATCAAGGCTACCGGCTCTTCGTGGTGCAGGATATTGAATAGCAGCGCCGCATCCATGGAGTTGTCGGCTAGTCCGGTACCGGTGGCGACAAAGTCGCGTAACGTTACAGCCACATTCTTTACCCCGGCATCTCGGCACTTCTGCTGGACTACGGCTTTCATCTCCGGTTCGATATCAAGGGCATGAACGGTTCCTGAAGCAATACCAGCGGCGGCCAGGGTAAAGGTTCCATAGCCGCAACCAAATTCAACCAGGTCCTGAACGCCACGGTCGAGACCAAACGTCGCCAGCACCTTGGCGGGTTCGAAAAAACCATCCCACATTTCCTCATCCGGCATCCCGCTGTCACGAACCTTCATGCGTACCCCCACTGGCCTGTGCCTGTTCAATATACTCCTGCATCCTGCCCGCCGATGTAGCGATGTCGAGGGGAACCCATGCGTCATTGAGAAAAACGGTTGTAGCCGCTCTCAATACGTAGTTGGCGGCTTCCGGAGAATCTATCAGATATATCGATACGTCAATCTCGTCACCAAAGTGAGCCCTCATTTTATTGGCTACACCTGTAGCCATGGCACAACTTGTTCAACCCTTACTTCCGGTGTGAAATACAACCATTTTCAACATGGAAACCTCCTGTTCATGTGGCTAAAAGGTAACTACCCGGTCAGATTCCTTGACCAGGGTGTACATCACCTGCATGGTTGAAGACGGGCAGATTTCAGAACCTTGTGCATCGCGAGACTTGAGACAAGTACCGCACGCCTGGATATTTCCACCAGCTTTAACGAGGCTCTCTGCCTGGCCACAAATATCGAAGCGCTCATTACATAAATGTTCCAGTTCAACGCCTTCCGCTGTCAGGAATACGGAGACGGCATCTCCTTCCTTTAACGCGAAATTGGCAAATCTCATCGCCGTGAATACTTGTTCAGGATTGTTCTGAGTAATGATGACTGCGAGTTTCATGCTAAACCTCCTTGATATTGATCAGTGCGGAGAGAGCCATGGCACAGACTTTCAATGCGGTTTCATGGCCATCGTCGCCACCTTTTTCAAAGTCGTCTTCACGGGTCGCCATTGAGTTTGTAATGTGAGCAAAGCAGATGACTGGTTTATTGAGGGCTGCCCCCATCGCCAGCAAGGCAGCGGCTTCCATTTCCACGGAGATGATGCCTTCATCTCGTCGCGCCGAAATAAGTTTCCGGGTCTCGCGGAACGGGGCATCAGTTGTCCATGACTTGCCGCATTCATGCTTGATGCCAGCATCGGTAAGGATTGTGGCCACTACTTGAAGCAATGCTGGAGATGCCTGCGCATAGCGTTCTGCAGGCAAATAATGATAGCTTGTACCTTCATCTCGTAATGCTTGCTCGATCAGCAAAAACAATGGAGTCTGGTATTGCTCGGCAATGAGCCCGGCAGAGGAAATAGTTACCAGTGCCTTGCATCCCAAGGCAAAGAGTTCTTCAGCGACAAGAACCGCAAATGATGCCCCGACAGTCCCACCAATAATGCCGTATTCTGTTTCGTTAACTGACCAGCGGTATAATCGAGTATGAAAACAGGGCCATGCGGGTTCCTGCTTTGCTTTACCGTTTGCCACCAGGTAGTCCACCAGTTCACCGTCAAAGTCCAGCAGACACCCTTCCGGCACTGTCAAACGTTGCAGGTTCTTCTGTATTCTTGCTGATTCAAGCATGTTGCTGGCAAGGAATACAGGCTCGTCATTATGGTTGTGCTCGAAGAGAGGCGAGTTGGAATTAACGGACACAGCAAGCTCCTCCTGACGAGTGTTTTTCCCGGTCGAGCTCATCCTTCGACTTCCGAATGGCCGGCTCAGCTTCAGCAAGCAGCGAAATCACGGATGAAACCAGCTTCGGGCGGCTGACATAATAACAACGCATGGAGCCATCCTGGGCAAAGTCAACTAGACGAGCATTGCGCAGCACTGTCAAATGCTGTGAAATGTTGGCTTGAGACGCGGGAAGAATCTCCTGGATGTCGGTTACGCACTTGGTGCCCTTGAGCAATTCCACGACAATC
>MHDY01000249.1:0-207 GCA_001803705.1 Nitrospirae bacterium GWC2_56_14
CTTCACCTTCTTCATGCTGGTGCTGGTCATGGCCAACAGTTTTTTGCTCATGTTCGTGGGCTGGGAAGGGGTCGGCCTCTGCTCCTACCTGCTCATCGGCTTCTGGTATGAAAAGAAATCGGCTTCGGATGCCGGCATCAAGGCTTTCGTGGTGAACCGCGTGGGCGACTTCGGCTTCCTGCTCGGCATGCTTCTGATCTTTGTCAC
>MHDY01000249.1:228-2597 GCA_001803705.1 Nitrospirae bacterium GWC2_56_14
CGGGGTCTTCAAGGCTGTTGCCGATCCGACCGCCAATTTCAACTATGTGCTCTTTGGCTCAGAGATCAGCGTTATTACGCTGATCGCGCTGCTGTTGTTCGTAGGGGCCATGGGCAAGTCCGCCCAGCTTCCGCTCTACGTCTGGCTCCCGGACGCCATGGAAGGCCCCACGCCGGTCAGCGCCCTGATCCATGCGGCGACCATGGTCACTGCCGGCGTCTTTATGGTGGCGCGCTGTGCGCCCATATTCTCGCTCTCTCCGGTTGCCATGAACGTCGTTGCCATCGTCGGCGGGCTGACCGCGGTCTTTGCCGCGACCATCGGTTTGGTCCAGAACGACATCAAACGCGTCATCGCCTATTCGACGATCAGTCAGCTGGGCTATATGTTCCTGGGGCTCGGGGTCGGGGCGTTCTCGGCCGGCATCTTTCACCTCACGACCCACGCGTTCTTCAAGGGGCTCCTGTTCCTTGCTTCGGGCAGCGTGATCCACGCCCTCTCGGGAGAGCAGGATATGCGCAAGATGGGCGCGCTCAAATCCAAGATCAAGGTCACTCATGCGGTGTTCATCATCGGATCGCTTGCCCTGGCCGGGATCTTCCCCTTTGCAGGCTTCTTCAGCAAGGACGAGATCCTCTGGAGCGCGTACAATGCATCAACGCTGGGCCGCGGACTGTGGGTTCTCGGCGTGGCCGCCGCTTTCATGACGGCATTCTATTCATTCCGGCTGATCTACCTGACCTTCTACGGAAAATCCCGCATGGACCACGAAGTAGAACACCATGTGCATGAGTCTCCGAAGATCATGACGATACCGCTCATGATCCTCGCTTTCTTCTCCGTGGTCATCGGCTGGATCGGGATACCCGGGGCGATCATTCCCCATGCGAACCTGTTCGGCGATTTTCTGGCGCCGCTCTTCCCGCATTCGGAGCATGCAGCCGCAGCGGAAAGCCACTGGTTTGAGCTTGGTCTGATGGTGTTTTCCGTCATAGTCGCGCTTGCCGGGATCAGGGCAGCCTATGCATGGTACGTTAAGAACCCTTCCCGGCCCGCTTACTGGGCAGAGAAGTACAAAGGTGCCTACACGCTGCTTCTGAATAAGTACAAGGTCGACGAAGTATACAATTATATCTTCGTCGACGGGCTGGTCCATAAACTGGCGAAGGTCCTGTATACGATCGGCGATGTCAAGATCATCGACGGCGCGGTGAACGGCCTTGCGCAGGCGATAAGTTCAACGAGCCAGCGCAGCCGGAAGCTTCAGACCGGCTATGTGCAGCAGTATGCTTTTACCATGGGGCTCGGCCTCGTCGTAATCGTAGGGTTGTATTATGTTCTGCGGTAGCAAAGTGCAGTTCGTTATGAAACAGATGCTTCGTGGTTTGCGTTGACATCAGTAACCATTTGCCAAAGGAGTCAGATCCATGCTTGAATTGATCCCGAACCAGCTCGGATATCCGCTGTTGAGCCTCCTGATCTTCATTCCCGTGATCGGATCGTTCATCCTGCTGTTCATCAGGAACGCCGTAGCGGTGCGCTGGATTGCCGTAAGCGTCGCGGCCATCGATCTTGCGCTCTGTCTGCCGCTGCTGACGGGTTTTGACACGACGACCGCGAATATGCAGTTCGGCGAGAACCTGCCCTGGATCGCCGCTTGGGGCATAAGCTACAAACTCGGCGTTGACGGCATCAGCATCCTTTTTGTGGCGCTGACTGCGCTCCTGACGGTCATTTCTATCATGGTTTCCTGGACCGCCATTCAAGACCGGGTGCGGGAGTTCATGATAGCGATCCTGTTCCTTGAAGCGGCCATGGTCGGCGTCTTCACTTCTCTCGACCTCTTCCTGTTCTATATCTTCTGGGAAGCCATGCTCATTCCCATGTACCTGCTGATCGGCATCTGGGGCGGGCCGAACCGGCTCTATGCGGCCATCAAGTTCTTTCTCTACACGCTCGTGGGCAGCGTGCTCATGCTCATCGCGATCATGGCCATTTATGTTGCAGCAGGCAAGACCTTCGACGTGCTGGCGATCATGGACCACCAGTTCACCTATACCTTCCAGATGGTGGCGTTCGCGGCCTTTTTCGCGGCCTTCGCGGTCAAGGTGCCCATGTTCCCGGTCCATACCTGGCTGCCCGACGCGCACGTGGAAGCGCCCACTGCAGGCAGCATCATCCTTGCCGGCGTTCTCATCAAGATGGGGGCGTACGGGTTCCTCCGGTTCTCGCTGCCCTTTTTCCCGGACGCCGCGCTTGCCTGGACCCCGGCCATCATGGTCCTCTCGGTGGTTGCGATCATTTACGGGGCCTACATGGCCTTTGCGCAGACGGACTTCAAAAAGCTGATCGCCTACTCGAGCGTCAGC
>MHDY01000249.1:2652-4779 GCA_001803705.1 Nitrospirae bacterium GWC2_56_14
GCGGGATCCTGCAGATGCTGAACCACGGCGTCTCGACGGGAGCGCTGTTCCTTGCCGTGGGCGTGATCTACGAACGGACCCATACGCGGGTGATCGCCGACTACGGCGGCATCGCAGCCAGGGTCCCGATCTATGCCACGTTCCTGCTGATCATCACTTTTTCGTCCATCGGCCTGCCGGGCACGAACGGCTTCATCGGCGAGTTCGCCATCCTGCTCGGCGCGTTCATGCACTATAAACCCTATGCCGTGATCGCTTCGCTCGGGATCATTCTCGGCGCGGGATATATGCTTTGGCTCTATCAGCGTGTGGCCCTGGGCAAGATCACGAACCCGCATAACGAACATCTTGTTGACATGAACCTGCGGGAGATCGCGGCATCGTTGCCGCTGGTGTTCCTGGTCTTCTTCATCGGGCTGTATCCGAATGCGGCGCTCCAGATAATCCATGTTTCCGCATCCAATCTTATTCAGCATGTGAACGCCAAGGCCCAGCATGTCCCGGCCATGGCCCAAGTGGTGGGTTCCCTGCTCGGGAAGTAGATGTTCAGACGTTTTATCCCAGAGTGATCTGTGAGGAGATATCGATGTCCAGTCCGATCCAGGAAATAGCCAAATCCATGACGCCCCTTGCACCGGAGATCATTATTATCGCCGGCGGTTTGCTGGTGCTGATCCTCGACTTCTTTGCGAGCAAGGAATACAAAGGATATCTGGGATGGTTCAGTCTCGGCTGCGTGTCCCTTGCCGCCGTGGCGAGCTATGGAGCGATCGGCGCCACCAGCGCCGTGTTCTCGGGTACGTTCCTCATCGATCCGTTCTCGACGTACTTCAAGTTCGTTTTTTACAGTGCCTGCGCCCTGGGCATTCTTGTTTCCATCAATTATCTCAAGGACGAGGACATCCACCGCGGCGAGTATTATGCCCTGATGCTCTTTGCCACGAGCGGCATGATGCTTATGGCCTCGGCCGGCGACCTCATCACGCTGTATCTCGGCCTCGAGCTCATGGCCCTTTCGATCTATGTGCTCGCAGGGTTCATGCGGGGCAGCAACCGTTCCAACGAAGCGGCGATCAAGTATCTGCTCCTGGGCGCTTTCTCGTCGGGGATCATGCTCTACGGCATGTCGCTCATGTACGGGATCACGGGCACCACGAACCTGGCCGGCATTCTGCTGTTCCTCCAGTCGGCTGACCTGACGAACCCGGTCCTGATGCTGGCCATGATCATGCTGGTCGTGAGCTTCGGGTTCAAGGTGGCTGCGGCGCCGTTTCATATGTGGGTGCCGGACGTGTACGAAGGGGCGCCCACGTCGGTCACGGCATTCATGTCCGCCGGCCCGAAGGTCGCCGGTTTTGCCGTGCTGCTCAGGGTCTTCCTGTATGCGCTCCAGCCGCTCCATGCAGAATCTACAGCGATCCTGGCGGGTCTGGCTGTGCTGACCATGGCTGTGGGGAACATCATGGCCTTGTCGCAGACGAACATCAAACGCATGCTCGCCTATTCCTCCATTGCGCATGCAGGCTACGCGCTCGTCGGTCTGGCTGCCGGCGGTCCCGACGGGGCCGCGAGCGTCATGCTCTATGTCTGCATTTACGCGCTGATGAACATGGGCGCCTTCGGCGTGGTGATCATGCTGCGCAAAGCAGGGGAGCGGGGCGAGGAGATCTCGGACTTTGCGGGCCTGGGCAAGACCAACAAGACCGCCGCTTTCCTTATGCTGATCTTCATGTTCTCGCTTACGGGCATACCGCCCACCGCCGGTTTTGTCGGCAAGTTCTATATCTTTCAGTCAGCCGTGCAGTCCGGTCTTGTCTGGCTTGCCGTGATCGGCGTTCTGCTCTCTTCGATCAGCGCCTATTTCTATCTGCGCGTCATCATGGTCATGTACATGAAGGACCCCGTCGGGTCCTTCGAGATCTCCCGTGCCCCGTCGCTGGCTCTGGCGCTGGCCATTTCAGCGTCCTTCGTTATCTATGTCGGCGTATTGCCTGCACAGTTGCTCGATTTCGCCCGGGCCTCCATCGCAGGATTGTTGTAGCATTGCACGGCAGCGACCCGCCGGCGAGCGGACCTTCATCCTATGAACCTGTTTAACCGGAAAAGTGCAGGTCCGGCTGCGCTCGT
>MHDY01000249.1:4810-20350 GCA_001803705.1 Nitrospirae bacterium GWC2_56_14
GCGTATGCCACCGAACTCGCTTCGCATACTCCTGAAACGGGCAGTGCTATTATTCTTCCGGCGAGCTTTTCCGCTCCGGTTGAAACGATCTATCTTCCCCTGGGCGATCTCTTTCGTCCCCTTCTGGCAGATCCCAAAGAACCTCACTTCTATCTCAGTTACCGCTACTACGTGTATCAAGCGCAGTCCATTAACACCGCGACCGGCGGCTTCGGCGAGATCTTCGGGATAAACCGGTATGTCGACCGCAGCGACGGGTCAGCATGGCAGATAAACTTCGGCGGCGGCATCCATGCGCAGTTCAACCTCGATATGCCGTCCCGCGCGCTGGTCAATGCCGACTATACCATCGGTTTTCCCGTGAGCTACCGGAAGGGTCCAGTATCGATGCGGATCGCGCTCTATCACCAGAGCTCGCATCTGGGCGATGAGTACCTGCTCCAGACCAAAACGAACCGCATGGAATTTTCCTATGAGGCGCTGAACGTGATCGGGTCCCGTGAATGGCGGGAGTGGCGTGTCTATGGGGGCGGCGAGTACTTGCTCCACAAGGTGCCGAACGAATTACGTCCGTGGGCGGCGCAGGGGGGAGTCGAATATTACGGGACCGGCCCGGTGCTGGGCCGCGGTCGACTCGTCGGCGGGCTCGACCTCAAGATCGATCAGGAGCACGACTGGGCAGTGAACGGCTCGCTCAAAGCCGGGCTTCAGTTCGACAGCTCTCTGTCCAACGGCCGATTTATCCGTGTGCTTGCCGAGGCTTATAAGGGATATTCGCCGCACGGACAATTCTATGTCAACAGATTATCCTATGGCGGGCTCGGTATTGCGCTCGGTTTCGATTAAAACAGGGACGTACAGGACGCAGGTCACAGGATCCATAGCGATCAAGGGATGCAAACCGCCTTCTATTTCTCCATAGCTCAACGACCTGCAGCATCTTGCCCGTGCCTGTCGCCTTGGCTCTTATGATATCCCTCATACACTTTTTCCCTTGCTGATGGTATACTGCACGCATGAGAACTGAAGCCAAAGGGTATTTCCTCAAGGAATACGGCTCCTGGAGCGTCCTGGTCATCGCGTTCCTTGTCGGCATCGGCGTCAGCCGTGGTTTTACGTGGTTGGTCTTTCCGCTTTTCCTTGCTCTCGGCATGCTGATCAACTCGAAACAAGCTTTCACGAAGTGGCTCAGAAAAAAAGGTGACCAGCGGTCCTTTTTCATTTTTATCGGTCAGATTGCTGCTGCAACGGTCATTCTCGTTGCGGTTTTCGGGGGGGACGTCCCGCGGCTTTTGCCGCTTCTCGCGATCCCTGCGGCCTATCTGCTGATGAACCGGTTCGCTGGCGAACATTTTCTTCTGACCGAGCTGCTCGGATTCGCCCTGCTCAGCCTCGCTGCGGTGCTGGCGAAGTTCCTGATAACGAACGGGCTTGATGTCCGTCTCTTTGTCGCGGTGGCGCTGTATTTTACTGCAGGCGTGTTCAAGATCAAGGCGGTCCTGTTCAGAAAATCGATGGATCGCGTGCTCACGGTGCTGTATGTACTGTTCGCCGCTGTTATATATCGCGGTTTTCACCTCCCGCTTCTCCTGCTCCTGCCGCTCCTGGAAAACCTCGTAGCAGCAGTCACCCTGTACAAGGTCAGGTTGCAGACCACGGGCTGGATCGAAGTGGCAAAGAGCCTGGCCTTTTTACTCCTTATGCTGCTGTATTATTGACGGTCTGTACTCGCAATTCAACAATCGGGGGAAATATATGCACGTTCTCACGGAAAAAAAAAGGGTCAGAATACGCTTTTGGATTTGCTTACTGGTTCTTTTTTATTCGAGCGGTTGCGCCACAACGATAAAAACCAATGTCCTCATGCCCGGCAATATTGACCGGGCGGCCCAATTCAAGAACGTTGCCGTTCTGCCCTTTGACGGTCCTGACGGCGAGGTGGTCACCGCTGTTGTAGAGAGCACGCTGGCAAGCGTGATCATTGACGGCCAACAGTTCTTTCAGATCGTGGACCGCGGGGGCCTGGACAGGGTCATGAACGAAATGAAGCTTGGTATGGCGGGCACGGTGAATGAGGAGACCGCTGCCCAGGTAGGGAAGGCGGTCGGAGCCAACGGTATCTATACCGGGACCATCGGTAACTCCTCAGTGCTGGAGGAATTCTATTTTGAAAAGCGTCAGACCTGCTCCTTCTACAAGGCCGCAATTGACAGCAAAGGCGGGAAAACGCAGGAATGCGTAAGTTGGTACGATGCTCAGGTGTCCTGCACCAGGAGGACTGCTGCGTTCAGTTTTACACCCAAGCTCATCGAAGTTGAGTCCGGCGGGATCATTTTTTCGAATACCTACGAGAACAAGGTGGAATCGAAGGTCTGCGCAGATGAAAGAGGTTTTTTGGATGACGAAAAGGTGATGAAGAAAAAGGCGCAGGAAACGGTCATGCAGAAGTTCCGGATGGACGTGGCGCCCTACTATGTCATGATGTCCTTCACGCTGAAAGATTCAACCGCCGGCATTCCTTCAGACGCGGCAAAAGCGAAGCTCAAGGAGGGAGCGGCCTATGCCAAGGCCAACCGGATGGACCGGGCCTGCCCGATCTGGAGGGAGGCGATGGTCCTTGCGCCAGGGTCCCTAACCCTGATGTACAACGTCGGTATTTGCGATGAAACCGAGGATCGGCCCCATGAAGCACTTGCCCTTTATCAGCAGATAGAAAGGTCGTTGGCTTCGCCCGACGACCTGCTCACCGCGGCGCTTGCGCGGGTCAGAGCGCAGATCGAGAACCGCAGAAAACTGGCAGGCCAGGTGGCACGGTAGCCCATTCCTATGACCTCAAACGAATTTATAAAAACATTCCCTGTTCTCTCCAGCAGCCGTGACTCGCTCGTGAAGGAACTGCTGGCCGCGAGCCGGGTGCAGGATGTTCCGGCAGGGAGCCGGCTTTATGCGGAAGGCGACGCCTGCGCGGCCATAGCTTTTGTGCTGGACGGAGAGATCCGGGTGTACAAGATCAGCGAGAGCGGCCGCGAGATAACGCTCTACGAGATCGGTCAGGGAGAGACCTGCATCCTGAATGCTTCGTGCATTCTTTCGGGCACCTCCTACCCGGCCAACGCGGTGACGCTCACGCCGACCCGTATCCTGCTCATCCCATCGACGATCTTCCGCAAGCTTATGGGCGAGCATGAACAACTGCGGGAGTTCGTTTTTTCTCTATTGAGCCTGCGGCTGTCTTCGGTCATGGAACTGGTCGAAGAGGTGGCTTTCGCCAGGATGGACCAGCGGCTCCTGGACTATCTTGTAGAAAAGTCAGAGAACGACAGGCTCGAGACTACCCACCAGAAGATCGCCAATGACCTCGGATCTTCGCGCGAGGTGGTAAGCCGGCTCCTGAAAGATTTCGAACGAAAAGGCCAGGTAAAGCTTGGCCGCAATGAAATTACCCTCTTGAACAGACCCTGACAGCTCCCTCTCCAAAAAATATACAAAAACCGCAAAGCCAGCTGTGTGACATAGTCACAGACAGACAGATCGGTTTCCGGTATCGTATGATGCAGAAGCAAACTACGGCAAAACGAGCCGTGAATATAACCTTACAAGGAGAAGGATCATGAAGAAGAATGTCGGTGGTGCAGAAAGAATTATAAGGATCATCGCAGGACTTGCCATACTCTCGCTCGCTTTTGTGGGGCCGCAGTCGCCCTGGGCCTATCTCGGGATCGTTCCGCTTGCAACCGGAGTGATTGGCTGGTGCCCGCCCTATGCGCTCTTTGGTTTTTCTACCTGCAAAAACTGCAAGTAGCGCCTTCACGGGAGAAGCAGGATGCAAACAACGTCCTGTCTCTTGTTGCAGAATGTCCGTTTTGCAGTGAAATTATTTATTTTCCCGGAGCTGCCCCTTACTCAGAGCCGGAGAGCAGCTTCGAAGGTCGAGTAGAATGATATGAAATGGATTGCTTGATCCTGTTTTTCGCCAGCCCCGTTCTTGAACGGGGCTTTTTTTATTTATGCTCGCTATTCCGCAGCGCGGCTCTGCCGTTCGCCAGAAAGCTGTCCCGTCTTCAGGACAGCCGATATGTTCGAAAGTATGCAATCAAAATCTCCTTGACAGACAGTGAGAAAAAAGCAAAAATAGGCCTCCACTTTCGGCAATGCTTTGCCGAGCAAGGCCTATGATGAACGGAAGCTCCTTACCGAAGAATAAAATTTCCTCAGGTGTTGCAGGCCTTGATACGCTGATCGACGGATTTTCCGTGGGCGACAATGTCGTCTGGGAAGTGGAGTCCGGGACCGCCTACAGCGTCTTCATCAGGAGCTTCCTCTCCCGGGCGCACCAGGACGACCAGAAGGTTATCTATGTGAGCTTCAACCGGTCGCCCCAGACGGTATTGAACGATCTCAATGCGATCATGTCCGCCGAGCACTTTACGCTCATTGATTGCTTCACCTCGGGCAAAGGGAAGAACGACAACACGTTCCTGAAATTCTATGAGAAGCCGTCTCCGGGTGTGGTGCGGATCGAGGCGCCGGGCGATATCGAACGGTTCTCGGCAACGCTCAATGCCATCGAGGACAAGCTGCCTCCTGGAGCGCGCTACGTGTTCGACAGCCTCACGGGCATGCAGGACCTCTGGGGGGAGGAGAATGTTACTCACCAGTTCTTCACCTATATGTGTCCCCGGCTCTTTGACCTGGGGACCGTGGCCTATTGGATCCTTGAAAAAGAAGCTCACAGCCCGCGTTTCAAGGCGAACCTGCGGCACATCACGCAGGTCGTGTTCGACCTCGCGAAACGAAAGAACAGCCTCTTCCTGAAGGCCCTGAAGCTGGAGAACAGGCAGGACCGGGAGGTGTTCAAACCCCACCAGTACGAGATCCGCGGCGACACGGTGACCATAACGTCACTCAAGAGAGAGCCTGCTACGGACATCGGCAGCAAGCTGAAGGAAGAGCGGATGCGTATCGGCATGAGCCAGAAGGAGCTCGCCGATCTGGTAAGCCTGACCCCGAGCTTTCTGTCGCAAATGGAGAGCAATCAGGTAAGTCCCTCCCTTGGCTCCTTTCTTCAGCTGTGCAGAGCGCTCGGCATCAATCCCGGACAGTTCCTCGAAGTCAGCGAAGAAAAGACTTCGGCGCCCTGGCTCGTGAGGAGGGAACATCTCTTCTCACGGCCGTTCACACGCGAAGAAGCGGCAAAGGTGTATGAAGTGACGTCAGGCGGCAAGCTCTCGGCGCGGATCGTGGTCATGCCGCCCGGCGCTGCTATGAACCGGCATTTCTTTTATCACAAGGAAGAGGAGCTGATCTATATCCTGAAAGGTGATCTTTCCGTAACTGTCGGGGGCAGGGAGGAGCGCATCAGAGCTGGAGACATCATTCGTCTCAAGGAATCGTTCCCCTCGCACTGGAAGAACGAAGGAGGAGGTGACGCTGAGCTGCTTATTCTATGGTAGTCGGTTGCAGATTTTTTAAGTGGGTACGAAGGAGGATTTTTTTTTGTCTTGTTGATGTAGTGGAACTTAATTGCTTGGTGTGAAAATTAAGCTACAGTAATGTATGTTCCTTGGAATACGAAGTTTTACGCTTCCGCTGGAGGCCCGGGCTTTCCAGTAAATAAAAAATAAAAAGGAGAGAACCATGAATCTGCAACAGCCGAATGCCAATGATGCAACCAGAACAGCAAACAGATCGAGAAGTGTTTCACCCATGAGCGGGCTCTGTACCCGTTGCATTGACGGATGCCGGGGGAACTGCGAAGTGTTCAAGGCGACCTTCCGGGGAAGGGAACTGCTCTACCCGGGACCGTTCGGAAGCATCACCGCCGGCGGCGACAAAAACTATCCCATCGACTACTCGCATCTCAATATTCACGGGTATGCCCTGGGATGCAAGGGGCTTCCCGCAGGCCAGGTGGGGAATCCCGATACGGCGCGGTTCCCCAATGTCGACACCGAGACCAGCTACGGCTGGGACAAAAAGGTCAAGATGAAAGTGCCGATCTTTACCGGAGCGTTGGGGTCGACCGAGATCGCGCGCAAGAACTGGGAACACTTCGCCATCGGCGCGGCTATCTCAGGCGTTACGATCGTGTGCGGCGAGAACGTGTGCGGCATTGATCCGGAACTTGAGCTCGGCAGCAACAAGCTGGTCAAGAAGGCGCCGGACATGGACCGCAGGATCGCGTTGTATAAGAAGTACCATCAGGGATACGGCGAGATCCTGGTGCAGATGAACGTCGAGGACACCCGCTTGGGCGTCGCCGAGTACATTATTGACAAGCACAAACTCGATACCATCGAGCTCAAGTGGGGCCAGGGCGCCAAGTGCATCGGCGGCGAGATCAAGGTAAACTCCCTGGAGCGCGCGCTGGAACTGCAGAAGCGCGGCTATATCGTCACGCCCGATCCGTCCGATCCGGTCGTGCAGGCAGCGTTCAAGGAAACGGCGATCAAGGAATTCGAACGCCACAGCCGTCTCGGATTCATCGGCGAGCAGGAGTTCTACGCAGAGGTCGATCGGCTGCGCAAGCTCGGGTTCAAGCGGATCACCCTGAAGACCGGCGCCTATGGTCTGCGCGAGCTGGCCATGGCCCTCAAGTGGAGCTCCAAGGCCAAGATCGACCTGTTGACCATTGACGGAGCTCCTGGCGGGACCGGGATGAGCCCCTGGCGCATGATGGAGGAGTGGGGCATGCCGTCGCTCTATCTGCATGCGGCTGCCTACGAGTTTGCGAAGAAGCTGAAGGACAAGGGCGAGCGCGTTCCCGACATCGCCTTTGCCGGCGGGTTCAGCAGTGAGGACGGCGTGTTCAAGGCATTGGCTATGGGCGCTCCCTTCGTGAAGGCGATCTGCATGGGCCGGGCGCTCATGATCCCGGGCATGGTCGGCAAGAACATTGAACATTGGCTCAAGGACAACGACCTCCCGAAGACGGTGAGCGAGTTCGGCAACACCGTCGAAGAGATCTTCGTGAACTACGAAGATGTGAAAAAGCAGGTCGGAAACAGCGAGATCAAGAATATCCCGCTCGGCGCGATCGGCATCTACAGCTACTCGAACAAGATCAAGGTGGGCTTGCAGCAGATGATGGCCGGCGCCCGGTGCTTCAATGTCGATTCGATCACCAGGAACGAGCTGATGTCCCTCACCGAGGAGTGCGCCAAGGTGACCGGCATACCTTATCTCATGGATTCCTACCGTGAAGAGGCGATGAAAATACTTAATTCGTAACCGGAAATGCATTTTAACCACTGAGAACACGGAGAGAAACAATAACGAGGATGTATCAATAATTCTCTCTGTGCGCTCTGTGGTTAATTTATCTACAATACGCACATGACTCATGGGAGGACTATGAACATGAATCCAGGCAAGGCAAATGCAAGTTCGGCAACAGGAACACGAACCAGAGTTGAGGACGCGGCGCCGCAGTCCGGGATCTGTTCGGTCTGTCTCGACGGGTGTCCCGGTCCATGCGAGGTGGGCAAATCGTCCTACCGCGGCAGAGAGGTCATCTATCCGCTGCCCTTCGGCAAGGTCACCGCAGGAGCGACGAAGCAGTACCCCGTGGATTATGCGCATCTGAACATTCAGGGGACGTGCGTCGGCGCGGTAGGGATCGAAGCTGATTCCGATAAGGCGATCTTCCCCGCGGTAACGACCGAGACGGAGCTCGGGTATCGGCACAAAATAAAACTCTCGCTGCCCATATTCACCGGTGCGCTCGGTTCCACGGATATCGCCAGGGACAACTGGGAGGGGCTGGCGATCGGCGCGGCCATTTCCGGCATCATGGTCGTCATTGGCGAGAACGTGGTCGGCATGGATCCAAAGGCAGAGATCCATGGAGGACACGTTACCCATTCCCCTGAGCTGGAGCGCCGCGTCAAATGTTTCAAAGAATGGTATAACGGCGCGGGAGAGATCATCCTGCAGCAGAATGTGGAGGACACCCGTCTTCGCTCTGCCGAGTACGCCATCGACAAGCTTGGCGTGAACTGCATCGAGCTCAAATGGGGACAGGGAGCAAAAGACATCGGCGGCGAAGTGAAGCTTAAGACCATGGAACGCGCGGAGGAACTGAAGAAGCGGGGCTACATCGTTGTGCCGAATCCAATGGATGCATCGGTGCGGAAGGCCTTCGAGGAGGAGGAATTCAAGGAGTTCGAGCGCCACTCCCGGCTCGGCATGGTCGAGTTCGATGGTTTTGAAAAGTCAGTGCGGCGCTATCGCTCAGCCGGAGCGAAGTTCGTCTCGCTCAAGACCGGCGCGTACCGCGTTTCCGACCTGGCGAGGGCTATCCGCTACTGCTCGGATGCGGAGATCGATCTTCTGACCATCGACGGCGCAGGCGGAGGCACGGGTATGAGCCCCTGGCGTATGATGAATGAGTGGGGCATCCCGACCCTCTATCTCCAGTCCCTGGCTTACAAGTTCGCGTCTCAGCTCAAGGCAAAGGGAAGGCATGTCCCTGATATGGCCATTGCAGGCGGATTTTCGCTGGAGGACCATATCTTCAAGGCCTTGGCGCTCGGTGCGCCCCACTTTAAGGCGGTTTGCATGGGCCGGGCGCTCATGATCCCGGCCTTCGTGGGCAAGAATATCAAAAAGTGGATCGACGAGGACAAGCTGCCTGTTGAGATCAAGAAGTACGGCGACATCCCGGAGCGCATCTTCATCACCGCGGAGACGCTTAAAGCGAAATACGGCAAGGACTTCGCCAGGATCCCCTGGGGCGCGGTGGCAATGTACACTTTCGCCGACCGCCTGAAACTGGGTTTGCAGCAGCTTATGGCAGGCTCGCGCAAGTTCGGGTTGCAGCATATCGACAGGAATGATATTGTTTCCCTGACCAGGGAGTGTTCGGATGTGACGGGCATCCCCTATGTCATGGATTCCGATATGAAGGAAGCAGAGCGCATCCTGTGCAACGGCGTGTAAAGAATGGTATTCTTAGAATGGAAATTAAAAAGCAAAAAAGTTTTGACAGGATAACAGGATTGACTGGTTTTGTTAAAATCTTAATCCGCTCTTATCCTGTTATCCCGTCAAAATAAATCATATTTTTGGTTTCGCTTGTCCGATTTTGGAGATTTACTATGAACAAGACCCTGCATGCTATTCTCTCCCTTCTCGATAAATGTTCTACCATCACCGGATCACGGGAGCTCTCCCGTAAGCTTACGAAACACGGGGTGGAGCTCACTGAACGTACCGTGCGGTATTACCTGAAACAGCTGGACAGCAAGGGGTATACCGAGGTCTTCGGCAAGGAAGGCAGACGGATCACGGCCCGCGGAAGGGAAGAACTCAGGCACGCTCTGGTCTCGGACAAAATAGGATTCGTGATCAGCAGGATCGAGACGCTTTCCTATCTGACTACGCTGGACCTGGCGTCCATGGAAGGCGACGTTATTCTGAACATCTCCTGGTTTCCGAGAAAGAACCTCCGGAAGGCGCTGGAATTGCTTAAGCCGGTCTTTCTTTCACCTTTTGTGATGAGCGACCGGGTGATCCTTGCCGAGGAAGGGGAGGAGATAGGCGACGCCAGGGTACCCAAAGGGATGGTGGGGCTGGGCACGATCTGCAGCGTGACGATCAACGGGATATTTCTCAAAGCGGGTATCCCTGTCGCATCGCGGTACGGGGGGGTCGTCGAAACAATGGAGGGCAAACCCCGGCGCTTCCTCTCCCTGATCAGCTATGCGGGCTCGTCCCTGGACCCCCTTGAGCTGTTCATCAAAAGCAAAATGACCGCGGTCTCCGAAGCGGTGGCCGGCCGCAATGGCAGTATCCTGGCCAGCTTCCGGGAGATTCCCATCGTCTGTCTGGACAAGGCGGCAAGGCTTGCCCGTACGCTCGAGGAGCGCGGCATCCGCGGCATCCTGATGATCGGAAGCCCGAACCACCCGCTCCTGGAAGTGCCGGTCAACATCGACAAGGCGGGCATCGTGATCATCGGGGGTCTCAATCCCGTGGCGGTGCTGGAGGAGCACGGCATTGCCACCGTGAGTAAGGCCATGTCAACACTCTTCGAATATTCCCAACTGGTGCCGTTCAAGCAGCTCATGCCTTATTTGCCCTCCCCGGAAAAAATCCGTTCCCTGGCCAGGTAGCCTGTACCCCATCAGCGGGATTTCCCCTCCTCTTGCCGGCTCAATTTTTGCTTGACAGCAGAGCGTAACCCGGTGTATTTTACCCACTCACACGGCAATGTATTGCCGAGCAAAAAGCCCCTCGTAAAGGGGCTTTTTGACGCTGGATGAGCAGGTGATCGCAGGTTGTTTTCCCCGCCTGGAAGCGATCGTTCTCGCCGGCAGCCCGGATCGTTCAGGGCAGAAAATAGCCATAGCGAACATCCTCAATCCGATACTTCCCGTCTATAATTGAAGGGTAGTCCCCTACGGTACCGGCAGGAGACAACGCATGGTTTTCCTGCCCGGTGATATTTCCCCACCATCACTGGCGGTAAGAAGAGGAGCAACAGCATGTGTCGTTTGAGCGCAATAACATCGAGTGACTATTTCTCCCCCATGGAAAACATCCATGCGCTCGAGACCATGAAGGAAGGTCATGACGGGTCCGGGCTCGGCCTGATGCTCAAGGACCTGGGCGGGCCGTTCGCGGAGTTCAAAAGCTTTCCTGTTCTTTCCGCGGTCTGCTCCAACAAGGGGCTTCGGGACCTGGAAGAATACATGAAGGCCCACGGGTTCAAAGAGAAGTTTACCTGGGCCCCCTCCATCAAGAACGTACCGGGCATCGAACGCCGCGAGCACTACATCGCCAAGGTCTATGATTATCCTGAATCGTACCGCGATAAACCCATGGGCGAGAAGGAGGACCTGCTCATGAATACGCGGCTGGCCCTCCGGTGCATGGGCGAGCCCGACGGGTCGCTCTTTGTCTTCTCGTTCTACCCCGATGTGCTGACGCTCAAGGAGGTTGGCGATCCGCTCCAGGTGGGCGAGTTTTTCGGCCTCGAAAAGTCCGACGTCAAATCCAAGGTCGTGCTGGCCCAGGGCAGGCAGAACACGAACTACGCCATCTATCTCTATGCCTGCCATCCCTTCTTCATCCAGGGATACGGCACCATGACGAACGGAGAGAACACCGCTTTTGTGCCGATCCGCGAGTTCCTCATGGGCCGCGGCAACCCGGGGTACATGGGTTACAACTCCGATTCCGAGGTCTTTACCCACATCATGCACTACACGAACCGGACCCTTGGGTATCCGCTTCCCTATTATAAGGACATCATCACCCCGATGAAGGACAGCGAGATCGCGGGCCGTTCCGACGCTCCGGCGCTCAAGCTTCTTAAAAAATCGCTCCGGCCGCTCTGCATCGACGGCCCTAACTGCGTTATCGGGTTTACGCCCGACGGCACGGTCTTTATGGTGCAGGACTCGAAGAAGCTTCGGCCCGGCATCGTCGGGGGCAAGACCGGCAAATACGCGCTCATGTCCGAGGTCTGCGGCGTGGACAGCGCGGTGCCGGACAGGGACAAGTCAACGGACATATTCCCCATGAAGTACGACATGGTGATCATCGCGCCTGGCGCGCGGGAGGTTAAGGTATGGAATCAGCTGCACGGTTAGATAGAAACTATCAGCTCTCGCTAATGGTGATCATTGCGCCCGGAGCACAGGAGGTGCAGGTATGGAATCAGCTGCGCGGTTAGATCAGAACCATCAACTCTCGATCAAAGAGTTTCCCTATATCATCAAATGGCGCGAGGACCGCTGCACGCGCTGCGGACGCTGCACTGCCGTCTGCCCGGTGAAGGCCATCGAACCCGCGGTCAACACCCAGCGGACCGTGACGTCCGAGGGTTCCAGTCCCGAGCCGAAGGTTACCCGCAGGCTGACCCACGTGGTGAAGCAGTCCATGGAGATCGAACGCTACTGTATCGGCTGCGGCTCCTGCGCGCTGGTCTGCCCTACCGAAGCGATCTTCCCTGAGTACAATTTTCAGCACAAGTTCTACCATTTCAAGAACAAGGGCGGCATCCCCTATATGCGCGGCGGCCGCAGGAACGATCCGTCTGTCTCGACGCTGGACAAGCTCAAGTTCACGCGCATCTCCATGCTGACTGACCCGGCGCTCGACGCGGGACGCCACGAATTCCGCATCAGGACCCTTCTGGGCCGGAACCTTCCGGCGGAGCATCTCCCGATAAGAGTCGAGGGCGGCAAACTTATCACGATCCCCGGCTCATTCGTCCCGCCGGTGCGCGAGATCTACCCCATCCGTATCGGCAGCATGTCCATCGGCGCGCTCTCTCCGCATATGTGGGAAGGCCTCGCCATGGGCATCACCTATCTGAACGAAGTCGAAGGCCTTCCCGTGGTCATGTGCTCGGGAGAGGGCGGTCTGCCGCCGAGCATCCTCAAGTCGCGCTATTTGAAATATTTCATTATCCAGATCGCGTCAGGCTATTTCGGCTGGGACGAGATCATCCGCGCGCTCCCGGACATGATCGAAGACCCCTGCGCCATCGAGATAAAGTACGGACAGGGCGCGAAGCCCGGCGACGGCGGCCTGCTCCAGGCCTATAAGGTGCTGGGCCTTATCTCGAAGATCCGCGGCGTTCCGCAGTTCATCGATCTGGCCTCGCCGCCCACGCACCAGACAAAATATTCCATTGAAGAGGCTGTTGCGAAGATGATCCAGTCCATGTCCATGGCCTGGGGCTTCCGTGTGCCGGTCTATCCCAAGATCTCGGGGACCAAGACCGCCCGGGCTGTGCTGAACAACCTGGCCCGCAATCCCTATGCCGCGGCGCTCTGCATCGACGGCGAGGACGGCGGCACGGGCGCTGCCTATAACGTTTCCATGGACAAGATGGGCCATCCCATTGCATCGAACATCCGCGACTGCTACCTGGACCTGGTGAAGCAGGGCAAGCAGAACGAGCTTCCCTTGATCGCAGCGGGCGGCGTGGGCAAGGGGGGCAACCTGGCTGCGAACGCTGCAGCGCTCATCATGCTCGGCGCATCGGCCGTGGACATCGGCAAGTACATCATGCAGACCGCCGCGGGCTGCTTCGGCGACGAGTACAACCGCTGCAACGTCTGCAACCTCGGAAAGTGCCCGCGGGGCATCACGACGCAGGACCCCAAGCTGTACCGCAGGCTCGATCCCGACAAAGTGGCCGAGCGGGTCGTCGAGGTGTTCAAGGCGGCCGACGTGGAGCTTAAAAAGATCTTTGCGCCGCTGGGGCGGAGCACCGAGCTTCCCATCGGCATGTCCGACGCACTGGGTGTGGCGGACAAGGACATTGCGGACCGGCTTTCGATCTCGTACGTATGTTAGAAAGACAGTAGACAGAAGTCAGGAGTCAGTAGTCAGAATGAAGGTTTATATTCTGGCTCCCGGCTTCTGGCTCCTGACTCCTTTTTTACAGAGGAACCAATGATAATCAAAGGCAATATCGACGGAAAACGGGTCTCTTCGAAAACACTCGAAGAGCAGATCCAGAAAGCCATCAAAGACGGCGCCAGGGAGCTGATGGTCGTTGCCGACGGTCAGCACGGCATCGGCGGCCGCATCTGGCCGCAATTCGGCAAAGTGAAGATCACCATTGAAGGTACGTCCGGCCAGCGCGTGGGCAGCATGGGCATGGACAGCACCGAGATCGTGGTCAAGGGCTCGACTTCCGACGACACGGGCTGGCTCAATTGCGGCACGACGATCACCGTGCTCGGCGACGTGGCGAACGGCGCGCACAACGCAGGCGCACAGGGCAAGCTCTATGTCCAGGGCGGCGGCGGCGCGCGCTGCGAGACCATGACCAAGAAGAACCCCCGGTTCCCGGACCTCGAATCCTGGTACTTCCGGGGCGTGGGCGATTCCTTTGCCGAGTTCAAGGCAGGCGGCATTGCCGTGGTCTGCGGTGTTGATCCCCGCGATCCCGAGAATATTCTGGGCTACCGTCCCTGCGTGGGCATGGTCGGCGGTACGATCTATTTCCGCGGCGCGATCAAGGAATACAGCAAGGCAGACGTAAAACTCGCGGATTTGTCGGAGCAGGACTGGGCGTGGCTTACCACGAACATGAAGCCTTATCTTCAGGCCATCGACCGCATGTCCCATTATGAAGCCCTCACGAAGGACATGGGCGCCTGGAAGAAGCTCATCGCTTTTACCCCGGCTGAGAAAGCCAAGGCAAAAGGTAAGCTCAAGATGGGACTCACAGAGTTTCGCCTGAATATGTGGGAAAAAGAAGTGGGCAAGGGCGGCATGTTCGGCGCTTACCTCACCCATGACCGTTCGGTGCTTCCTTATATCACGACCGGCGAAGAGCGCCGCTGGATGCCTGTCTGGAAGAATGACCAGTACCTTCCGCCCTGCGCCTACGCCTGCCCGTCCCGAATCCCGTCGCATAAACGGGCGTCGCTCATCAGGCAGGGAAGGACCGCCGAGGCGCTCTCCCTCGTGCTTCAGTACAGCCCGCTTCCGGCAACGGTCTGCGGCACGGTCTGCCCGAACCTCTGCATGACCGACTGCACCCGCGGCCGCGTTGACGAGCCGTTGAATATCAAAGAATACGGCTCGGCCGCGTTGAATCTTAAAGCCCCGAAGAAGGCAAAGTCTACCGGCCAGAGCATCGCTATTATCGGCGGCGGGCCCGGCGGTCTCTCGGCTGCATGGCAGCTGGGACTGAAAGGCCACAGCGTCGACCTCTATGAAGCCTCAGGCAAGATCGGCGGCAAGCTCGAAATGTGCATTCCCCGCGAGCGTCTGCCCAAGAAAATCCTTGATAAGGAACTTTCCCGTTTTGCCGAGATCGGCGTGAACGTGCAGGTGAAGTCTCCGGTGGATAAAAAGAAGTTCGAGAAGATATACAAGGACCACGATCTGGTGGTCATCGCCGTGGGCGCCCAGGAAGGCCGCGTGATCCCGTTCCCGGGGCACGAGGATGTGGTCAAGGGCATCGATTATCTGAAGGAGATCAACTTCGGCAAGCCCCGGAACGTCAAGGGTAAGAAGGTCGTGGTGATCGGCGCGGGCAACGTGGGCATGGATATCGCCTGCCAGGCCTACGACCAGGGCGCGGAGAGCGTGATCGCCGTCGATGTGCAGAAGCCGGCCGCCTTCGGCAAGGAGATGGAGCTCGCCTCGTCCAAGGGCACGACGATCCAGTATCCTAAATTCACTGAAAAGTACGACGCGAAGGCGAAGAAGATATACTTCAAGGACAATACCTCCCTCGATGCGGACCTCGTCATCATCTCTATCGGCGACAAGCCGGAGCTCGATTTCCTGCCCGCCTCGGTCAATACGGAGCGCGGCTACATCACGGTGAACGATCTCGGTCAGACCTCGGACGTGAAGGTCTTCGCCATCGGCGACGCCACCAAGCCGGGGCTCGTGACCCATGCCATCGGAGCGGGCAAGGTCGCGGCGGACAAGATCCACACCCTGCTGATGAACACGGATTATGTTCCCGAAGAGCGGCGTGTGATCCCCTACGAACGGATCAAGACCCAGTATTACGAGGTCTGCCGGTTCGACACGATCAAGTTCAATGCCAAAAAA
>MHDY01000250.1:0-294 GCA_001803705.1 Nitrospirae bacterium GWC2_56_14
TAAAGAAAAAAGGGGCCAAAGCCCCTTCATACGTGTTTCGCAGAACAATAGGATATGTCATCGGACCGGAAATCCTCTGATCAGTATTCCAAGACCGTGCCCGCAGGCAGGACCTCGATCGCAGCCGCAAGGTACTCGGCCGCCATGTCATCGTATCCATCGAACTTCACCTGCACCCACGCGCCGTCAATGAAGGCGCCCTGGACCTCCGCCGGTGGTTTATGGCTGCCTGCCAGGGCCTTCCCGGTCTGAGCGGTAAGCGTAAAGGACCACGTGGGCACACTCTGAATCGCT
>MHDY01000250.1:365-9711 GCA_001803705.1 Nitrospirae bacterium GWC2_56_14
GGTCAGAACGCTCACCGGGAAGCTCGAGGTCTGTGCCGTGAATAAAAGCGTGTCCAGGTTCGGTTGGAGCGATGGCAGGATGCCCGAATAATTCACGGTGAACGATGCGCTGCTGGTTACCATCTGGAAGGTGTCCGCAGCCGTATCAAGACCCTGAATACTGCCGGTCGCCCCATGGGCCCTGCCGCTCTGGTTCATATCCGCGGCGCTGATCGTAGAGAGCGTCATGGCAACAGCGCAGGCAGCGTTGCCGAAATCCGTTACCGTAAACTGCTTCAGGTCGAAATCGATGCCCAGATCGTTGTACTGTCCCTCCTGCACAAGCACCGATCCGTCCGGAGCGCTGCCCCTGATGCTGGCAGTGCACATATCCGTGGCAGGATCGCAGGAGAGCGATCGCTGCTGTCCGCCATCAAGATAGGATGCGTACGAGCATGCCGATACAGCATCAAGCTGGTCCATCAGGCGGACGCTTTTCCGGAAGTCGATGTCTATCCTGTTGTAGCGGCCCGCAAGACAGCTTGCAAGACCGACATAGTGGGCGCTGTTCGTCAGGTTTGCAATATCCAAAGTGACCGGAGAATCCATCACCGTGCAAACGTTGCCGGTCCCTGAGTTCACCAGCCGTACACCGCTGATGTTCGTAATGACCTGTTTGTAGAAGGAGATGTTGTCCGAGATGAAGAGGGCTACCTGGCCGTTCCCACTGGCCGGTGGGGGAGCGGAGCCTGCGCCGCCTCCGCCGCAGGAAAGAACAAGGAAAAGCGTGGCGATAACAACAATGGCTGGTGCTTTTCTGAAGGTAGGAGACTTCGACATAGGTACACCGGTACAACGCACAGCACGTTTCAGCAGATATCGAACATCTGACTATATTAGTACTATGTTATTAGCATAAGTCTATCACCAACGTCACCATCCGTCAAGTCATTTAGGGGTAAAACAGAATTATTATGATTGTCAAAAACAACATTTACTTGCCAGGAAGTGGTTTTCTCCCCTGTTTGTCTTCGCCGCCCGCAACGGCTAACGGCTGGCGCTGTTCTGGACAGCCTGGTACAGGCGTTGCACCAGTGCCTGATTGTAACCATGGGAGGTCATGTTAGCGGTAATGCGTCCTCTGATGGGAAAACCGAGGAGGTAGAGGTCGCCGATCAGGTCCAGTATCTTGTGGCGCACAAATTCGTCGGGATAACGGAGTTCCGTGTTGATGACCTTGCCGTCGTACATGATGATGTGGGAATTGAGGTAGCCGCCGCCGACCTTGCCGAGCTTCTGTGCCATCTCGATGTTCTCGAAAGTGTTGAAGGAGCGGGCCGGGGCGATATCCTTTGCAAAGGAACCGTTTGCCGGATTGAACGCGAGGACCTGTTCGCCTATGGGCAGCGGGTAGTCGACCCGCATCGATATCTCGAACCCGTTAAAGGGCTCTGCATAGAGATGCTTTTCATGCATCGTCTCGCTGCCCACTCCGATCTTCTGGCGGATGACCGCAACCTTGGTGGAGGCGGACTGTTCCTCTATCCCTGCCTCTTCGATGAGCTTGCAGAAATCCTGTGCAGAGCCGTCGATGTTCGGGATCTCCTCATCGACCTTCACGAGCACGTTCGTTACGCCGTACATGGAAAGGACCGCCATCAGGTGTTCAATGGTGCGCACCCGCCGCCTGCCGTTGTCCAGGGTGGTGGAATTGGCGGAGAAGGTCTTCGATGAGACGGACTGGGAATAATCCTCAAGGGAGGTGATATGTCCGCGGATGGTCTGACCGTCAAGCGTTTGAAAGACGATCCCCTCGTTGGTCCCCAGCGGGCTCAGGATGACACCGGTGTTCCGGCCGCTCAGGAGTCCCGTTCCGTTCAGCACCATGTTCCCCTTGAGGGTACGCTGAGGTTCAGGGGAATCGACCACCTCCACCACACCGGGAGGGATCGAAAGGTCGGCAGTGGCGATCTCAAGACGCGTATCCGAGGGCAGGGTCTCGCTGCTCTTGGCGGGCCAGTGCTTCAGGGCAGACGCAACCTTGTCGAGCAAAACCTCCAGGTGCAGCGGTTTTTCCATAAAATCGTAGGCGCCGGCCTTAATAGCGGCAACCGCGGCATCAACACCGGCATGTCCGCTCATCATGATGATGGGGAGCTCGGGGAACCGTGCATGCAGGCGTTTCAGGAGCTGCATCCCGTCAATGCCGGGCAGCCAGATGTCCAGCAGCACGAGCGAGGGCTCCATGGTATCAAGCCGCTGCCAGAAGCTCTCGGCATCAGGGAAAGAGAGGACTTCATATCCCTCGTCCTTCAGAATGCCCTCGACGGTGGAGGTGATGGAAGGTACGTCGTCTATGATACAGATAGGATTCATATAAGGTTATACCTGCTGTCGTCTGGATTTGAAGTACTCATAGAGTAGGATAATGATGGACGTTTGTCAAGGACTGCTGTGCATCACGCTGTGCATCAGATCGTCAGCGTGAACATGTTCATCAACTCTTCATTGCTCATCTCCGTTATCCATGCTTCGGACCCAGACTGGATGACCTCTTTCGAAAGCTTCATTTTCCCTTCGATCATCACGTCGATCTTTTCCTCGATCGTCCCGGTGGTGATGAACTTGTGAACGATCACGTTCTTCTTCTGGCCGATCCTGAACGCCCGGTCCGTTGCCTGGTCCTCGACCGCAGGGTTCCACCAGCGATCAAAATGGATCACATGGTTCGCCGCGGTAAGATTGAGCCCCACCCCCCCGGCTTTGAGGGACAGCACCATGGAGGGCACATAGTCCTCGCCCTGAAAACGTTCCACGAGATCCTTCCGTTTTCCCACAGGCGTACCGCCATGCAGCACAAGACCCTGCTTTCCGAATATGCCCCGCAAAAAAACCGCAAGCGGTTCCGTGATCTCCCGGAACTGGGTGAACACCAGGACGCGTTCCCGTTTTTCATGGATGGTCTCGCAGATCTCACGCAGCCGGCCGAACTTGCCGCTCTCGCTCTCGTCGTACGCGCCGGTGCCGAGATACTGGGCAGGGTGATTGCAGAGCTGTTTGAACTTCATAAGCGAGCTCAGGATGAGCCCTTTTCTCTGGATGCCTTCCGTGCTTTCGATGGTCGTTCTGAGATCATCCACCAGCTTCTGATAGAGCACCGCCTGTTTTCTGCTCAGGGAAGACCAGGTCTTCATCTCGACCTTTTCCGGCAAATCGGAGATGACCGTCTTGTCCGTCTTGAGCCGCCGAAGAATGTAGGGGCTGATGACCTTCCTGAGACGGCCGTATCCTTCGGGGTCCTGGGAGAGGTTTTTCACAAATTTGCTGAATTCCTTGCTGCTGCCGAGAAGCCCAGGGTTGATGAAGTCGAACAACGACCAGAGGTCGGACAGCCGGTTCTCCACGGGAGTGCCGGTCATGACAATACGGTTCAGGGACATCAGCTTTTTGACCGCTTTGGTCTGTTTGGTGTTGGGATTCTTGATCGCCTGCGCCTCGTCGAGAACAACGTACTTCCAGTCGTAGGCATGGAGCCATTCGTACTTCTGCACCATCGAGTAGGTCGTGATCACCAGATCGAGCTCGTCCAGTTCATGCGCTTCCTTCGGCTCCACACTCTTGGAATCGTTTCCCGCGGGATGGGCGGTGTAAAACGTAATATCCGGCGCGAACTTCAGGATCTCGCTCGCCCAATTGGCGATCAAGGATGCGGGGATAACCAGAAGGCTCGCGCCTTTCTCCCCCCGGTGCTTCAAGAGATGCAGCAGCGCCAGGACCTGCACGGTCTTGCCGAGCCCCATGTCATCGGCCAGGCACATGCCGAAATTGAGGGAATGCAGAAAAGAGAGCCAGCTCACGCCTTTTTCCTGGTAAGGCCTGAGCTCCGCCTTGAAGGTCGGGGCCATGTCGACCGGTCCGACCAGTTCAGGGTGGCGCATCTTTGCCATGACCGTTTCAAGCCATTCACCGCTCGTGACCGTTACCACCGCTTCTTTCCCGGTAAGTTCCAGAAGCGCCCCGGGGTTCAACTGAAAGCGGAGCGCGTCGCGGAACGTAAGCCCCTCACCATCGGCCAACATACGCGCTTTTTCGTAAGCATCGAGGGTCTGGCGCAGCTTTTCGGGGTCCACCGCCACCCAGCGGTTCCTGATCAGCGCAAGCCCTTCCGAGGATTCTAGCAATCGCCGGGCTTCCTCAAGGGATACCGGCGTGTCCTCAAAAAGCAGTCCCATATCGAAACTGAGCAAGGCTTCCATCCCCACAGTGGAAGGGCGGCTGTCGCCGATGGAGATGCTGACCTGCAGTTTTGCCGACCCGCCTTTCCACCAGTCAGGGATCCGGCAGAGAACGCCCGACTGCTCGTACAGGGGAATCTCCTGCAGAAACGTGTAGGCCTCTTTGGCGGACCAGAACAGGTGATGAAACAATGCTCCGCTTTCCAGCATGCCTGCGATGAATTCGCTCTCTTTTGCGGCGCGCTGAACGGTCGTGAGCAGATTGTTCAACTGCGGACTGTCTTTGCCGTATTCGGACAACGCATGCTGCAGACGATGCCGGTGCGATCTGCCTTTTTTGTTCAGCGGCGTCGTGTAGGTGGCAAGAAATTCGAAAGGATGACCGTCTTTTCTGCTCTCAATGAGGTGGAAGAACACGCGTCCTGCCAGGTGCACATCAGGGCTGTATTGCCCGATGAACTCCTCGACCGTTCCCCGGTACTCCCTGATCTCGCTGCGGAACTCGTCGTGGAGCCGCTGCCAGAGATAATCCAACACCGCGCTGCTCAGATACTCGGCCCCGGTCATCAACGGGACGGCCGCAAGCGCGTGCTCCCGCTCCTCAGCGCTCAGCGCGACGGCAACCTTATGCCGGATGGATTCAAGGTCCGGCGTGTGCCGAAGCTTTGCTGCAAAAAGACCGCAGAACCAGCGCAAAAAGTGAAGTGACGGGGAAAGGCGAACGGAGGCGTCACGGAACCCCAGGAAAAGAAAAGCCCCATCCGGATTTTCCGAGAACCGTCTGAAGATCTCCCGTTCAAGCAGGATTTTGCTCTTATCGTAGGGCTCGCGCGTTTCAAGCCACTCGAGGCGCACCGTACCGACAGGCATGATAACCGCCTGCAACTCCTGGTTCGGGGATGCACCCTTCTTCTGTTTATTGACCTTGTTCATTCCCGCACATCGCCTTTATCCCTGAATCCGACAAAAAACCCTGAGTCTGTATAAAACTCAGGGTTTTCAATTTCGTTATCGAACGCATTACGGACACTATCTCTTTGCCAACCACTCCTTGAGCCGCGGACATTTTTTCTTCGCACGGTTGTCTGTGCAGTCGCCGCAGATCGTCATGTCAGGACTGCAGGGAGTGAAACCGTCCACATGATGAACATTCGTTTCTCTTTTCGTCTTCGCGCTTCGCGCTTTATCGATATCAGTGACTTTTGCCATGCGTTTATACTGTTTTTACGAAATACCGGTTCTGCAGTTCATTCCGAAATCCGCAATCCGAAATCCGCAATCATCAGTCCATCCTGTAGTTCGGCGCTTCCTTCGTGATCACCACATCATGCACATGCGACTCGCGGAGGCCGGCGCTCGTGATCTTGATGAACCTCGCGGTGTCCCTGAGCGCCTTGAGGCTGTCGCACCCGCTGTAGCCCATGCCCGCCTTCACGCCGCCGATCAACTGGTGCACGCTGGCTGCAAGCGTCCCCTTGTAGGGTACGCGGCCTTCGATGCCTTCAGGCACGAGCTTGGACCGCTCCTCTTCATGAGACTGGAAATAGCGGTCCTTGCTGCCGCGCTCCATGGCGCCGATGGAGCCCATGCCGCGGTAGACCTTGTAGCTGCGGCCCTGATAGAGAATGGACTCGCCCGGGCTTTCCTCGGTGCCGGCAAAGAGGCTGCCGATCATGATGCAGTGCGCGCCTGCTGCAAGCGCTTTGGTGATATCGCCGGAGAACTTGATGCCGCCGTCGGCAATGACCGGGATGCCCGCCTTTTCCGCTTCCTTGTAGCAGTCCATGACCGCCGTGATCTGCGGCACTCCCGCGCCGGACACGACCCGCGTGGTGCAGATAGAGCCGGGGCCGATGCCGACCTTGACCGCGTCAGCGCCGGCTTTGATAAGGTCGCGGGCTGCCTCTGCGGTTGCGATGTTGCCGGCCACCAGTTCGAGGTCGGGATATTTCTTTTTGATCGCCTTGACCGCGTCGATGACGCCCTGGGAATGGCCATGCGCCGTGTCCACCACAATGATGTCAACGCCGGACTTCAGGAGTTCGGGCACGCGCTCCGAATAGTCGCCCACGCCGACGGCCGCGCCAACGCGCAGCCTGCCGAGTTCGTCCTTGCAGGCATTGGGGTACTTGATCTTCTTTTCGATGTCCTTGATGGTAATAAGGCCGCGCAGACCGTAATCCTTGTCCACGATCAGGAGCTTTTCGATCTTATGCTTCTGCAGGATCTTCATGGCTTTCTCGAGCGTGGTGCCGAGCGGAGCCGTGATCAGCGGCTCCTTGGTCATGACCTCGGAGACCTTGAGGGTGAACCGGGTCTCGAACCGCAGATCGCGGTTGGTGAGAATGCCGACGAGTTTGTTCCCCTTGGTAACGGGAACGCCCGAGATGCGGTACTTCTTCATCACGTCCAGTGCGTCGGAGATCTTGGCGTCGGGCGAGATGGTGATGGGGTCGATGATCATGCCGCTCTCTGACTTTTTGACCTTGTCCACTTCTTCCGCCTGCACCTCAATGGCCAGCGCCTTGTGGATGAAGCCGAGGCCGCCCTCCTGCGCCAGTGCGATGGCAAGTTTTGCTTCGGTCACGGTGTCCATGGCCGCGCTCACCAGCGGGATATTGAGAAGGATCTTTTTCGTCAGCAGCGTCCGGACGTCAACGTCCTTGGGCAGCACATCGGATTTTGCAGGCAAAAGCAGCACATCGTCAAACGTAAGACCTTCTCGAATCGGGCCGACGACCATGGGATTTCTCCTTGTGAATAAAAATAATATAGGGTCCATGATGCGGAATGAACAGTTGCCATCGCGCATCCGGTATTTATTTATGCGTCAGGGTTGGGTACTTTACCACACTACGCGGAAAACCTCAAGGGAAACCGGATTATTCGAACCCCGAATCCTTGTTCAGAAAAGGGTTCTCGTTCCGCTCATCGCCGATGGTGGACGCCGGGCCGTGTCCGGAAAAGACCTTGGTGTCGTCGGGCAGGGTCATGAGGTGCTTCTTGATCGAGCGGAGCAGGGTCTTGAGGTCGCCGCCCGGGAAGTCGGTCCTGCCGATGGATCCGGCAAAGAGCGAATCACCGGTAAAGGCGACACCCTGCCCGAGCAGGCTGATGCCGCCCAGGGAATGACCCGGCGTATGCACGACCTTGAGCGCAATCTCCCCGGCAGTGATCACATCCCCTTCCTTCACGAACCGGTCGGCAGGCGGGGATGCGGCAGTTTTCATGCCGAACATGGAAGCGTGGCTGGAAGCCGAAGCCATGAGCTGCGCATCAGCCTCATGAATGAGAATTGCGGCCCCCGTGGCCTCTTTCACGGCATTATTCGCTCCGATGTGGTCAAAATGCCCGTGGGTATTTACAATATACTTGATCTTGAGGTCCTTTTCCCTGATCAGCTTCAGGATGTCCGCTGCATCATCGCCGGGATCGATCACCACGGCTTCTTTGGTCTTCTCGTCCGCCACGATGAAACAGTTCACCTGGAGCGGCCCGACCACCAGTCTCATTAAGATCATATTGTCTTTTTTCCCTTTGTGGAGACCATGAAAATTGAATGAATACAGCACAGCAGCGAGCGCGATAAAAACAAGAACGAGTACATATTTATTGAACGGTCTGCGTTTGTGCATCAACGGCGGCCATGCTTTTTTTCTTCCAGCTCCAGCAGCAACTTCTTCATCCCGATCCCGCCCGAGAACCCGCCCATGCTCCCTGCTGAACTGATGACGCGATGGCAGGGTATTATGATCGGGACCGGATTCGCGCCGAGCGCCTGGCCCACGGCACGGCTGGCTTTCGGATTCCTGATCCGCTTCGCGATCCAGGCGTAGGACTGCGTTTCGCCGGAAGGGATCGCCGCGGCCGCCTTCCACACCGCCTGCTGGAAGGGCGTATAATACCGTAAATCGAGAGGGAGGTCAAATGAAACGCTTTCGCCTGAGAAGTAGCGCTGGAGAAGCTTGACCACTTTTTTCAGGATGAGAGGATTTGAAGAATTGTATTCCTCCGAACTCCGATCCCCCAACTCCGAACCACGCAGCTCCCGCAGAACAGCCGCTTTATCCTTCTTCGGCAGGACGATCCGAGATATTCCCTGCCCTGAAGCAACCACGCCAACCCATCCGAGAGAGGTCCGAAAAACAGCACTGTTGTTAATTCCGCATTCCGAATTCCGCATTCCGAATTACCTCCCCCTTTTCCTCTTCACCATCCCCCAGAGGAACTTCAGCTCCTCGCTCCTCACGATCCACATCGCAAGAACATAGAACAACACACTCACGGCCATAGTGCCCACGAGCAGTTCAGACTTGTACAAGATCTCCCCACGCAGTTCCCAAACCGGGTCCCTGCTGACCCACCAGCCGATGGCAGCCATGGCAGCGGATGCCGGTATGATCCTGAGCAGCGAGGTCATAATCCTCCTGCCGTCCATGCGGCCGATCTTTTTTCGCAGCTGCAGCGTGAGCAGGCCGATGTTCAGCATGGCCGCAAGCGACGTGGCGAGCGCCAAGCCCCCATGGGCCAGCGGTCCCATGAGAATAACGCTGAGCAGGATGTTCGTGACCATGGCAAGGGCGGCGATCTTGACAGGCGTTTTGGTGTCCTGCAGCGAGTAGAAGGCCTGGGCCACGATGCGCACGCCGGCAAAGGCCCAGAGCCCGATGGAATAGTACAGAATGGCAGCTGCAGTTCCCGCGGTCGATATGCGGTCGAACTGGCCGTGCTCCAGCAGCAGGTTCACAATGGGAACGCGAAGCGCGATAAGTCCCGCCATTGCGGGGAACATGATGAAGAACACGAGCCGGAGCCCCAACGACAAGGTCTCGCGGAAGGCCTCGGTCTCCCCCCGCGCTGCCTGGGCGGACATGGTCGGCAGCACTGCCGTGGCAATGGCGATGCCGAAGATGCCGAGCGGAAAATGGATGAACCGCATCCCGTAGAACAGATAGGTGATGCTTCCCGTTGCCAGGAACGACGCCAGTATCGTGCTCACAAAGATATTGACCTGAGTGACCGAGGAACTCAGCATGATCGGCAGGGCCAGCCTCCCTATCTTCGCGACCCCGGGATGGCTTGGCTGAAATTCGGGCCGCATCATCATCCCCTGCTTCCTGAGCCCCGGCACC
>MHDY01000251.1:0-2206 GCA_001803705.1 Nitrospirae bacterium GWC2_56_14
ATCGCCTGTCCGCGGGAATGCGTTCGCGAACCGATTCACATTCGCTGTTTCGCCGCCGGATCGTGCCTGAAGCGCCACCAGCGCCGAGTGAACAGAAAATAGCTTTTTTCAGGCGGCATTGTACCATAAACAAAGTAAATTACCAAAGTAAGTTTATAAAAAGTGTTGTATAATAAGCCATGGTTAACCTGCTGCACAACCAGGCGGAAGCGTACAGCGTCGAGACCTTTCAGTGCGGTCACTGCGAGAGGGACTTTCAGGCGAAGATCATCACCTGGGTGGATGTGTCACGCGCGCCGCAGGCGAAGCCGGCGCTGCTTCGATGGGAATTCAACATTATCGAATGTACGCACTGCGGGTGCCGCCATTTTTCCGGATCGCCCTTCTTCTACGAGGATTTTGAGAATGGGCTGCTGATCGCCGTTTATCCGCGCATTCCGGAACAGCGGGGAGAGGTGGAGAAGAGCATCAGGGAAAAATACGGATACTATCCCGTGCTCGAATTTTTCTACGACATGACGCAGATCTGGATGCTGATCTACTTTCAGGAACACTATAAAGCGAACCGGAACCTGCGCGCCCTGTCAAGGATCGGGACGGGAGATGAGCGAATGCGCAGAATATTGCGCTTCCTCAAAGAAGACGAGATGATGATCACGATCCGCGAAAAGCTGACCGAGTCCTTTTTCGGCGATGTGACCAATGACGAGCTTGTGGACCTGCTGGGAGAGGCGATCTACACCCTGGAAGAAATGATGCCCTGGCCGCTTGACCGGCGGTGCGTCTGCGGCACCGACCTTGCCCATGACTTCAAATGCTGCGGCCGGCAGGTGGCCCTCGATGACCACGAGTATCTGCTTTCCAAGCACTTCATCCTCTATTGTCCTTCCTGCAAAGAGGCGCTGTCGGGAGCGTCCTGCGAGTCCTGCGGCAGGGTTTATACCTGGAAGCTGGGCACGGTGGGGACGTACAGGACCGACAGGGGAGCAAAAGAAACCGCTGCGGACGAAGAGCTTCACCCGCGGGCTGAAGAAGGAATGCCGTAAAAACAAAGAGGCGGTGAGTTGCTCACCGCCTTTCATAACGATCATCTCGCAGGGCGCCTGTTGCTGAGGCCGCCCTTTTTTGTGACACGTGCTGTGATGCCGGGTTGCCTATGAGGACACAGCAGCTTCCTTCTTTTCCCGGCGAGCCGCAGGTGCTGAGACGATATATCCCATTGCGGTGCCGAGCAGTCCGCCCACCATGATGCTGACCGTGGCGGCACTGGCGATCCCAACGCCGATCCCCATCACGATCGCCGCCCGTACAAAGAGTGTGGGCTCAACCGCGCCTCCCATGATCTTCTGGAGCAGGATCAGGGTCCCGAAGCTGCCGAAGTAGAATCCGGGAACGATACCTGCCACCACGAATACCAGTCCGCCGATCGCTGCACCGATCTTCATCCCAGATTTGATAGTTTCATTCTTCATGGCAATTCTCCTTTTCAGGTTTTTTGTTTTAGAATCTTTATTTGTCGTTATCCTATTTCTCGCGTCTGTTTATCTTACCGAGTGAGCTTCCTTTTCATGGGACGAACCTTCCAGAAGCCTGCCGGCGAGCCATCCGAGCGTCGTGCCTGCCGTTACCATAACGATACCGGCAACCAGGATCCCGACCAGCATGGCAACCAGAACGATGGCCCTCGATATGATCCCCGGTTCAAGCGGAAGGCCGAAAAGCCAACCCGCAAGATTGAGCCCCATGGCGCCGCCTAGGATGCCGCCAGGTAAAAGTCCGAACAGCGCGAACAACACAAGCCCCGCGCCTGCCCCTAAGTATGACGTTTTTTTCGCTATGGTGGTTTTCATGATCGTGTCCTCCTTTTCGTCGTTTCTTGCCAAGTATATTGCATCTGCCATGCCAGAACGCAAGTGATTGATTTTCCGAAAATCGCATCTTGCTCATGTTCGCAGACCTGAGAAAAAGCCTGCGTTCGTTGTTCAAAATGCGAAGCAGGCCCTGCAGCAAAAGCGGTGTGCAGGATCAGGTCTTCAAAAAAGTCCCTGAAATGTGATAAGCTTCGTTTATGAATACGATAAAAAAGACGTTCCTGTGTATCATGGCGCTGCTCCTGCTCCCCGTCATCCTGAATGCGCAGGAGAGCAAAGAGAAGGACTACGAGCTGGCGCTCACCAAGGGGCAGTACGCTGTCGAACTGCACGAC
>MHDY01000251.1:2229-9664 GCA_001803705.1 Nitrospirae bacterium GWC2_56_14
CACGAAGGCTTTGGAGTTGAAGCCGGGCGACCAGGAGGCGCGGGTCTCCCTCGGCATCGCCTATTCCCGTTCCAACGACAACGTTCTCGCCCGGAACGTGCTGCAGCAGGCAGTTGCCGCGGATGCGTCGGACATCAGGGCGCAGTTTGAGCTGGCCATGGTCCTCGCGAAGATGGGACAGCAGGAAGAGGCGAAGTCCCGGATGGCCATGGTGGCGAAGAGCAACGACCCGGAGCTGAGCGAAGCGGCAAAAGGGTTTCTCGAGGGCGGGGGCCCCGTCGAGAATAAACTGCTGAACGTGAAGCTGTCCGGCGGTCTCCAGTACGATTCGAACGTAATCCTGGAAGAGGACGATCCTGCAGGCCCGAAGTCGAAAAAGGCAGACTGGCGCGGCGTGCTCATCCTGAACGGCGCCTATTCCTTCTTCAATGACAAGCGGATCAGCGGAGAGGCCGGCTACCAGCTTTACCAGAGCCTTCACGGAGACCTCCGTGACTATAACGTCCAGCAGCACACAGGGCGGATGGCAGGGCGGTACGGCCTGTCGAAGACCGTGAGCACTGAACTGGAGTACGCTTTCCAATACAGCTTTGTGGGCGCGGACCATTACAGTACTGCGCACCGCTTCGCGCCCAGGCTTTCGGCAAATCTGGCGCCGGAGTCCCTGACCGAACTGCACATGTCCTACGAGCTGAAGCGGTTCTTCGATACCCCGGTCTTCACCGGTCTGACCGGGAAGAACGGAACGAACACGGCTGCCGGCGTGAGCCACACCATCATGCTCGGAAAGAAGGCCGGGATCGCACTTGACTACACCTACGACACTGACTCGGCGGACGCGGCTTCCTGGTCCTATACCGGGAACAAAGGTACGGTCAACGCTTTGGCCGAATGGGGGGAATATCAGTTCTTCGGCGGCCTCTCCTACTATGACCGGAAGTACGATGGCCTCGCGCCGGGCGCGACCGAAAAACGCCATGACGGGGTCCAGGAATATACGGCAGGCGTTTCCCGGAAGACCGGAAGGGCCGTGACGGTCATCCTGTCCGACCTGTACACCATCAACGACTCGAACCTGCCCGTGTACCGGTACACGAGGAACATCCTCAGCCTCACTGCGGAGATACGCTTATGAAGATACGACGACTGATATCCATGCTGGCTGCCGCGCTTGCGGCCATGATCCTTCCGGTCTGGACGGAGCAGCCCGCCTTCGCTGTTGATAAAGCGGGAGACGTTGTCGCGGTGCGCGGGAAGGCTGTCATCGAGCGGAAGACGAAGAAAGAGGATGCCCGGGTGCGGGCGGTTCTCATGGAAAGCGACAGCATCGTGACGCGCGACAAGTCGCGGATCAAGATGCTGTTCCGCGACGACAGCATCCTGACGCTTGGCGCGAACAGCAAACTGGTCATCAAAAAATATCTCTACAGCCCCGAGTCGAAACGCGCCGAGTCCATCTATGAGCTGGCCGACGGCCGGCTTCGCTCCGTCGTGGGCAGTTCCGGCTTCAAGGTGACGACACCGACGGCCTTTGCGGCCGCCCGCGGCACGGTCTTCACGATCTTCTATAATGAGGAAACGGGAACAACGGAGATCACGGTGCTCGAGGGCATGGTGGAGGTCAGGAACATCAATGCCGAGATCGCAGGGGTACAGGTCGTGACCGCCGGGCAGTCCTCGACAGTATCGGGTGACAAACCGCCTACGCCGCCAATGCCGGCGGACACCAGGGGTGGCGGGGCAGGGGACGATACCACGGTCGGGATGCCGGTGCTTGAGGGAAGCGCCGAACCCGCGCCGCACATCATCAACGACCTTCTCTACCTCGCCGAGCACAGTCTGAACCTGAACCAGCCCATCGAGCAAGAGCCTGCCGGCGCGACGAAAGTGCTTATCAACGTCCAGTTTCCGCAGCAGTAAGCGAGGCTTGCCATGAAAAGGCCGCTGACCATAATAACCATAGCGCTTCTGACCGCCCTTATTCTGTATGCCTGCGGCAGCACGATCCGCACGGCGGATACGTCCCTGGTGACCATAACCATCGGAGAGGGCCAGAAGACCGCTTTGCTCCGCGCTGAAAAGGCCACGCCCTGGTCGCGGCTGCTGTATTTCCTGGCGGATGCGAAGCTGTTACCGAAGGCCTATGCCGCCATCCCCCAGGAGGTCGCGGTCGTCGTCGTGACCGTGTCGGCACCCGACATGACTGCCATGGTCACGGTCGTGCCCGTCGCAGGGCTTACCGAAATCGCCATCACCGTCGAGGTCCCGAACGGGATGAACAGGAACTTTCTTGTTGAGGGATTCGATGCTTCCTCAATCGTTGTGTATCGCGGCCAGGCTTCCGTCGATCTGAGGGGCGATCCGGTGTCGCTGACGATCAACCTGGCCAGCGTTGCGGATACTCTTCCTCCGACCTTTAGTGGCTTGACGCTGGTTTCGAACACTTCATATACCAGTATGCAGTTATCCTGGTCCGCAGCTACGGACAATGTAACTCCGTCGGCAAACATCGTGTATTTTATCTATCAGGCCGTAACACCGGACGGCGAGGTATATGTTGCTCCGTCGTACACGACGGCGCCGGGCGCGACCGCCTATGAGGTCGCCGGCCTGATCCCGGGCAACACCTACTATTTCGTCGTACGGGCGCGGGACGCAACGGGGAATATCGACAGCAACACGGTCGAACGTTCGCAGGCGCAGCCGGGGCTTCATGTGGCGACAACGGGGGACGACACGACCGGGGACGGGAGTTCTACGAGTCCCTTCAGGACCATCACGCAGGCGCTCTCTTTCCCGTCGGGAACGAACATCTTCGTGTCCCAGGGCACCTACAGCTCCGTTGTCGGCGGGTGGCCGGGCAGCGAGACCTTCCCGCTCACGCTCAGGACCGGGACGGCGCTTTTCTGTACGGGGTTGAACTATGCGACGGTGATCAGCGGCCGCGGACAACCGGTAACGGGCGTCATCATGAACGATCCGAACGGATCTGGGAGCACACTCGTGGACGGCTGCACGATCGAAGCTCCATCGATTTCAGATCAGTCGAACTCGGGGATCGAGGACAGTGGATTCAGCATGACGATACGCAACACCAAGGTCCTCGGGACCTTTTCCGGAGTCTCCTTCGGGCAGACCGGCATTGTGCTGGGCGGCGACTCATTGGTGGCCGATACCGTGATCGCCGGCTTCTCCGGCGGAGAAGGCGGCAGCATCGGCGTAACGATCGGCGGCGGGAACGTTCTCGTGACGCGGAGCACGGTTTCCGGCAATGATGACGGCATATCTATAAGCGGCGGGACGGTCACCATCGAGCAGAGCAGGATTACCATGCACAACACAGGCATCCAAGGCAACGGGATCAGCGTCAATGGAGGAATTGCGGTCATCAGGAACAACCAGATCGAGTTCAATACGACGGGTGTCTTTGTATCGTTTGCGAGCCCAACGATCACGAGCAACACGATCAGGGACAATGTAAACGGGGTCATGGTCTCGGGAAGCGCCGGAACGTCCCCCTTGCTGAACAGCAACAGCATCTATTGCAATTCGAACTTCGATCTGGACGCAACCAGTGCCATGGAACCCTTCGACGCTACAAACAACTCCTGGGACCATGAGCCGCCGACTATCGCAACACCGGCGACGACGGCGTGTCCGCCCGGCACCGACATTTGCTACTCAGGCCCGATTCCTGACTATGCAAACTACACGGCAGCAGTACCCGGCGGATGCGGCAATAATCTGAACAAATTCTGACCGAGCCATCGTTACCGTGAATCCTTTTTCCAAGATAAAGGCCATCACCGTCTTCGGCGTCGTCAGCACGGGGTGCTTCCTCGTGCTGAACCTCTGGGCGCCGCAGTTCGTCGAGGAGCGCGTCGAGTCGCTGCTCATCGACTTCCGTTTTCAGCTTCGCAATCTCATTGCTCCTCCCGCTGTCCCTCAGAACATCATTATCGTAGAGATCGACGAGAAGAGCCTGGAGAAGTACGGCCGCTGGCCCTGGAGCAGGGTGCGCCAGGCGAAGCTCATCGACGGGATTGTGCGGGCAAAACCTTCGGTCCTGGCGATCGATATCTTCTATCCCGAACGGGAAAGCAGGAAGGCGGATGCGGCGCTGGCCAAGACGCTTGCCAAGGCGCGCGGCACGATCATCCTGGCTGCCGGTTTCGATACGACGGCAACTACCCCCGTCGAGCCGCCGGACTTTCTCCTGGACAACGCGCTCGTCAACATCAAGGACCAGTCCCGCCTCAGCCAGGCCCCTGTCGTGAACAAGCCAAAGACGTCCATTGCCGCGCTCTCATCGCAGGCATTGCTGGGCCACGTGTACAGCCCCGCTGACCTGGACGGCAAGCTTCGCTGGGAATACCTCTATATCAAATACGCTGACGACATCTATCCTTCGCTGTCCCTCGTCACGGCCGCGCAGGCGCTCGGCAAAACGATTGCCGATATTACCGTCTATGCCGGCCGGGGTGTCCAGGTCGGCGATACCTATATCCCCGTGGAGCCTGCCGGCAGGATGCGCATCGACTATCTCGGCAGGGACCGGACCCTGCGGTATATTTCCGCCGCAGACATTCTGTCCGGGGCATTCCAGCCGTCCGACCTGAAGGACAAGGTCGTCTTCCTGGGCACGTCCGCCATTTCCACCTATGACTTCGTGGTCACGCCGTTTTCGGCCCGCATGCCGGGCGTGGAGAAGAACGCTACGGTGGTCGAGAACATCCTGAACAAGCGGTTCCTGAAGAATGCGCCCTTATCGGTCGTTTCCTTCGTGGTCCTCGTCACCGGCCTCATCCTGTCGTTCCTGCTGCCGCAGATGCGCGCCATGCACGGGCTTATCCTGTCCCTCGCGCTGATGGGGGTATTTGCCGCGGGGAACCAGTACCTCTTCGCGTACCGCGGCTACTATGCCAATTTCTTCTATCCCTTCGCCAACATGACGCTCATCTCGGTCTTCTCGGCCGGCTACAAGTACCTGACCGAGGAGCGGAAGGCGAAGGAGCTGAAGAAAATGTTCTCCCACTATGTCTCGCCCAAGATCGTGGAGGAACTGCTCAAGAACCCCGACCTGGCGAAGCTCGGCGGCTACCGACGGGAGATCACGGTGCTCTTCTCGGACGTGCGGGGGTTCACCACCTTCTCGGAGAAGCGGAAGCCCGAGGAGGTCGTCACACACCTGAACGAGTACCTCCAGGAAATGACCGACATCATTTTCAAGTGGGACGGCACGCTCGACAAGTTCGTGGGCGACGAGATCATGGCTTTCTGGGGCGCGCCGCTGGAGCAGCCGAATCACGCGGAGCTGGCGGTGAAGTGCGCGCTGAACATGTCTGACCGGCTGGAGGAACTGCAGGCAAAGTGGCGGGCAGAGGGCAAGGAACCGCTGGACAACGGCATCGGCCTGAACACGGGGGACGTGCTGGTAGGAAACATCGGATCAGCGGACAAGAAGATGGACTACACCATCATGGGCGACCATGTGAACCTGGGCGCCCGCATCGAAACGCTCACGCGGAAATACGACTCACGGGTCCTGATCTCCGAGTTCACCTATGCAAAGATCGAGCACCTGGTCCAGGAGGGGAAGTTCTACCGCGTTGACATGAAGGAGATCGATACCGTGAAGGTGAAAGGCAAGGACATCCCGGTGAAGGTCTTCGGCATCCATTCCACCCATACCGCACCGAAGAAGTGATCTGCAAGTGTATTCGCCTTAAGAATCATTTGGACACGGATAAAAACGGGGAAGGGTCGGATAACGGCGGTTTTTTCGTTGGCAGGACATCCGATAGGCGAATGCTCTGCTCTGGAATTTGTCCGCTTTGATCCGATGTCCATCCGCTTTTCCCGTGTCAAAGGTTCTTCCTGCAATTTTTTCCAATTCTGTACTTTTCGTTATCCCCGCAAATGACAATCCACGAAGTGGCCGTTCCCGAGGTCCGTTGTTTTCGGCACGAGCTTGTCACAGGGCTCGAAGCGGTGGATGCAGCGGGTATGGAACCGGCAGCCCGGGGGGATCTGGGTCGGGCTCGGGATATCGGCGTTCAGCAGGATGTGCTTTCTCTTCACCGTGGGGTCGGCGACGGGAATGTCCGCCAGCAGCGCTTCGGTGTATGGGTGCGACGGGTTCCGGTAGATCTCGTCGGAGTTTGCGATCTCCACGATCCTGCCTAAGTACATGACGGCCACGCGGTCCGAGAAGTGGTGCACCAGGTTCAGGTCGTGGGCCACGAACAGGAACGCAAGCCCCATCTCGGAGCGAAGGTCATCGAGCAGGTTGATGATCTGCGCCTGCACCGAGACATCCAGCGCCGAGACCGGTTCGTCAGCCACGATGAAGGAAGGATTGCTGGCGAGCGACCGCGCGATGCCGATGCGCTGGCGCTGGCCGCCGGAAAATTCATGAGGGTAGCGGCGGAGGGCATCGGTGGTCAGCCCCACTTTCTGGAGCAGGGCAGCGGCGCGGTCTGCCAGTTCGTCTTTACGGGCGAGGCCATGGATCACAAGCGGTTCGACAATGATCTCCTGGACGCGCATCCGCGGATTAAGGGAGGCAAAGGGGTCCTGGAAGATGATCTGCATCTCCTTGCGGAGCGACCGGAGCTCGTCCTTGTCCAGGGTGCTCAAGACCCGGCCTTTGAAAGAGACGGTTCCGGCGGTGGGCTCGATCAGGTTCAGTGCGATCCTGCCGAGCGTGGATTTGCCGCAGCCGCTTTCGCCGACAAGCCCCACCACTTCACCGGCCCCCACGGACAAGGTCACACCGTCCACGGCCTTGGCGACCGCGGACCTGCCGAACCCCGCTTTTACGGGGAAGGTCTTATAAACGTTATCGATATGGAGGAGTGTGTTGGTCATAGTTTATTTCGGATTTCGGATTGCGGATTTCGGATTACACCAACGGCCTTTGTCGCTGATCAATCCAAGGTTAAATCCCTTCCGTGGCCAAATGCTATTTCCGGATTTTAAATCCGTAATCCGAAATCCGTAATCCGCAATAGATTCACTTCGCTTCCCAGCACCGTACCAGATGCCCCGGCGAGATCTCGAGCAGGTCCGGATCTACTTCACAGCGCGCGGTTTTGAGGTCGCAGCGCGGTGCGAACTTGCATCCCAGGGGCAGATCTTCGAGCCGCGGCACGGAACCGGGAATGGTCTTAAGCCGCACCCGGCCGGTCTGTCCCGGCTTCGGCATCGAGGCCATGAGCCCGCGCGTATAGGGGTGGAGGGGATGTTTGAACAAATCGACGATGCCGGCCTGTTCCACGATCTTGCCGGCGTACATGACGGCAACCTCATCAGCGCGTTCGGCGATCAGGCCGAGGTCGTGGGTGACCAGGATCAGCGCCATGCCCATTTCCTTCTGGATCCGTTCGAGCAGTTCGAGGATGTGCGCCTGGATCGTCACATCGAGCGCCGTGGT
>MHDY01000252.1 GCA_001803705.1 Nitrospirae bacterium GWC2_56_14
CAACAACTACTCCTCCGCCAAGTTCGAGGATTATTCCGGCGGCGGCGGGGCGCATACCAACAACTACTCCTCCGCCAAGTTCGAGGATTATTCCGGCGGCGGCGGGGCGCATACGGTCGGCAAGCACATCAGCGAAACCGCACGTGCCGCTGACGGGTGGGCGAACTGTACCTCGTGCCATAACGGCGATGAGGCGTATCATACCATGCAGACTCCCGTACGGCCTTCGACAATCACCGTCGATGTGAAGGATGACCTCAAGTTCGACTACCTCCGCTCACTCGGCGCCGAACGGTACACCGGCACCCTGACCGACAAGGCCGATGGAGCCCACACCAATACAACGGGCAGTTGTTCCAATACCAACTGCCACTTCAAGCCATCGAAGAGATGGAGCAGTGACAGGTAAGGCAGACCCACGGGGGCAGGAAGGTACTGCCCCCATTTTTATGCGTTACATCTGTTGCCGCGTTACCTGCCCGGAAACGGATCTTTATAAAGCCATTAAATTTGCCGAAAGACGTTCGTGTAATCCATAAATGGAATTAAAAAAACAACTGATTTAATGACGATAATTAGGGGGAAATAGAATAGTACCTTCTCTAAAGCAGCATGTTCAGGTTTTGCGTAAACAGGAGAGAGAACATGGATGTGGCATTTTATACGCAAGAAATCATTGTAATGGTCTTGCTTATGTTTCTGTCGCCAGTACCTGGGTTTGTTAGTCATACAACGGCTGCCAGATTAATCTTCAACCTTTCCGCGGCACGGACATGTCGCCCTGCAGCACCATCCCCACTGTTACGGCTCCTTCTTCTGCATCGAGCCATCCTTCCTGTCCATAAGCTATGCCCAGTAAGCAGGGGCCTCGTATATCTGACAAAAAATTAAATTTAGATCATAACGTTCCGATAAATAATAGAGGCCAATAATTATGCATGCCATATGCGCCCTTTTTATGTTCCACGGGTGATCGAGGTTTCAGTTGTCTTCGGATCCGTATCATAAATCCTGTATGGTCATTCGCCTGCTCCTCCCGTTAGGAGTACTGCTGGTCTTTTTACTGAGTCCGGCGATCTCCAGTCAGTATCAGTATCCGACCTCGTGCCAGGACTGTCACGGATTGCCGCCCAACGACTCCCTTTACCGGAACATCACTTCCGGCGGATTTGTCGGAAATCATGGAACCCATGCCGCCGGAAGTTCAACGACCTGTGTCCGTTGCCACAACGGCAGTGATCTATACTTGTATGGACACATGAATTACCGGATCGATCTCACCGACAACTTGAATACGTCTCCGGCCGGCGGTCGCTATCAGTGCGACGGCGCCCCTGTCAGTTTCAAGAACAGGACTTCGAACCCGGCTTTCGGTACCTGTACCAACGTTAACTGCCACTTCGAAAATGCAAGCCCTCTCTGGGGCAGCACCCCATTTACTTCGACGGCCCAGTGCTCCTCATGTCATTCGGTCCCAGGACCGTCTGCCCCCCATGCAAAGCACGATGCGTATTTCAGCTGGGCAGCCAATGGCTGCGTCATATGCCATCCCGATTACGCCGGCGGACCAACCTTCAGCCATGCTACCAGCGCCGCTTCCCGCGGGATACGTGTGAGCCTGGCAGAGGGAAGCTATTCCGGCTCCGGGTTTAACTGGCTGCCGAGCCAGGCCGGTTCCCGCACCGTCGGCAACTGCAGCAACGTCTATTGCCACAGCGACGGTCAAAATCCTGCCACCTACATCACTCAGCCCTGGTCCGGCACTCTCGGGTGCGCCGGCTGCCATGGGGATGCCGCCGCCGATACCCTCTCCGGTGCCCATTCCCGGCACGTCAATAACGCTTCCCTCGGGACGGATTTCAGCTGTGCCGAATGCCATGCGCCGACCGCTACCGGCAGTTCCGCCATTAACGATCATAGCCGCCATGTGAACCGACTGATCGACTACTCAGGGGCGCGGGCCGGAAGGAGCGTCGCATGCACCACTTTTTACTGTCATTCCGACGGCAACGGCACCCATATCGACCCGCCGGCATGGAATTCGGGTGGCAGCCTCGACTGCAACGGGTGCCACAACAGCGCGATCCGGGGAGATGACGCCATCAAGAGCGGCAAGCACGGGCGGCACCTGGACAACTATACGACGCTCGGCCGCGACAACGGCACCGCCTGCGGGGAGTGCCACTCTTCCACCCTGAGCGGACCCGGCACGATAAACAGCCGGGGAAATCATGTCAACGGCCTGAAAAATTACTCCGGCATCATGGCCGGGACCGTGGCAACCCCCGGCTCCGGGAAATGCAGCAACGTCTACTGCCACAGCAGCGGCTCCAAGGCAATCCAGTACTGGAACATGTCTTCCGCCAACTGGTATTCGGCACGCACCCTGTCGTGCAACGGCTGCCATGGTGGCGAAAAACTGCCCGACGGCACCTTTTCCGCCTTCACCACCGTTGCCGGGGAGCCTGGCTATGTCAACGGCGGTGTGGGCACCGCGACCGCCAACAGTCACCAGGCCCACGTACAACGGACCTTTGCCGATACCACTGGCTGCGCCCGCTGCCACACGAGCACTGTGGATTCGATGGTGGCAGCAAAGCTCCGCGATTACTCATCGACCCACCTGAACCGGGTCCGGGAAGTGGTATTTTCTCCCGCAATCCAGGGAAGGTACAGCGCGACGACACAGCAATGCCTCAACATGTATTGTCATTCCAATGTCGGGCGTTTCGACAATTCGACCACTATCTATGGGACGCCCCGCTGGGGTGATACGGTCACCTGCGCCTCCTGCCATGCCGATCCGGCGACCGCCGGCAATCTGAGCGGGCGTCACGGGAAGCACACATTCAGCACCATCTACACATCCAGCTGCGACCGCTGCCATAACGGCACCATCGACAGCAACGGCCAGATAAAAGACAAGAGCAAGCATGCCAACAAGAGCAAGGACATCTCCTTCAGCAACGGCGGCAGCTACCACAACGAAACAAGGGATTGTTCCACCTATTGCCACAGCGACGCTCGGGGAGGAACGCCTGCCGTGCCGGTAAACTGGGCCGACACCAACAAGCAGATGCAGTGCTATTCCTGCCACAAGGGGAGGACCGGCGACAGCACCGAGTCCAACTGCAGTGCCTTGCTGGGTGTATGGAGCAGCGCCGGAGGGTTCTGCAGCCCTGATCTGACCATGGAGTCCAACGCCCATCACCGGCTGGTCGGACCGCAATGGATACGCAAATACCCTTGCAGCTACTGCCACAATGCTTCCGTCGAGGCGTTAACCGATGGCGGCGGCAATATTACCGACGGCGCCATCATTCCCGCTGGCCATGTCAACGGCACCGTCAATGTCAAGATGGCCGCGAAGTGGGAGATTCCGAACCGAGCGGAGAAGCCGTCATACGATCCGGCCACCAAGACGTGCGACAACGTCTACTGCCATAGCGACGGCACTGCCGAACCGGAAGACGTGCGACCCATTGCCTGGACCGCTCCGAAGACGGAATGTAACTCCTGCCATGGTCACCCCACCGGGTCGTGCAACAATGCCGGCTGTCACGACGGCACTTTCCGGGACGGCAAATTGTGGGTGCTACCCGAGAAATTCGGCAACTCCACCAGCTATACCTGGGCTGCCGGAGAGGAATGGATCGGATCGTTGCCGATGTTCTCCAACGAGGGGGCGGGGACCGCCCGCGCCAATTCCCATCCGCGCCATGCGCAGACCAACTTCACCTGCGACGTATGCCATGCGAAAACGATCAAGGGTGATTGTTTCAGCTGCCACGAGGACGGGATTCCTCCGGGCGGAATGGGGGAAGAGGCGCACATCGATGCCGCCTTCCATGTGAACAAGCGGAAGGACGTGGATTTCAAGAACATGTCCAGCGCAACCTACGACCCCTTTGCAAAAACATGTTCGGGGACCACCTGCCACACCAGCGGGGCGGATCCGGTCTGGGGAGCGACCGTCAGCGCGATCACCTGTCTTTCCTGTCATGGGGTGACCGGCACCGACCCGCTTTTGAGTCAGGACGTGGATGACTACGATGCATTCAACGGCACCCAGGGAAAAATCAACCTTACCCAGTGGGAGACAAGCGGGCATGGCAGGTATTCGTCCGTCGAGAACACCGGGTCGTATCCCAAATCGAGAAATCCGGCCGCAAGTTTCCCCGGAAATCCTTGCTGGTATTGTCACGATAACAGTGTCCTGCACAGCGACGCTACCAATCCGTACCGCCTCAAGATGCATGTCCAGTATGAGAGGCGCTTCGAGAAGGAGTGCGTCTACTGCCACATGCAAGGTATCGACGCCGAGTGCCTGGCCTGCCATGTGGGGCAGACGGAAACTCTTTCGCCTCAGGCAACGGCCAGCGGAATAATGTTCACGTTCAAAAACGGTTCGACGGAACTCAGGTACCCCACCCACACCGAAATCGACAATTGTGTGACTGCAGGCTGCCATGATACGGACGACAATACACACGACGTGAATGCCGGGATCTGGACCCCGGAAATGAAGGCCGACGTCAAGAATCAGTACATGATGATGGGGGTCTGCCTGCAGTGTCACGATGATGACTCCAGCAACCAGTGTACGAGTTGCCATGTCGCGCCGGAGAGCAATCCGCTGAAGTACTCTCTGGGCTACGACCCCGGCACGGGATTCATCAAGCCGAGAATGGCGCGGGCTTCCGCAGGTCATTTCGGATATAAACATTACCGGACATTTATTAATAGCGGCGGCTGGCAGAAGCGCTATACATCAGTGAAATCGCCGGCTCTGGGGACCTATTCCACCTTTGCCGGGACCTGGAAAGGTGGCAAGTTCTGCTGGGATTGTCACGACCCCCATGGCGACAGCAATATTTACATGATCCAGAAGAAGGTCTCCCTCCAAACCGACGGCTGGTTCGGCAAGCCGGTCCCCGGCAAGCAGGCCGAGGTCGTGTTCACCGACAGGCTTTCGGGGGCCAACTACGTCAAGAAGACCGGGCAGGAGCCGATCGACGGCATCTGCAACGTCTGCCATTCGTCGAACAGCAAGCACTTCACCAGTACTTCCGGGGACAGCCACAACTATGGCCGGGTCTGCACCACCTGCCACGAGCACCGCTTTGCCGACAGCCACGCCAGCCAGCAGAGCTGCGACAGCTGTCACGAAAGCAGCAAGCCGATTCCGAAGCACACTGCCTTCGGCCTGCCGCGCGACTGCACCAAATGTCACACGGGGACGGTCGGCTTGCGGATGGACGTCATGGGGCAGATGAAATCCAACTCACACCACGTCCAGGGGGTCGATGTCACCAACAAGCACTGCTACGCCTGCCACTGGGAAGCGACGCCGGAAGGGCTTATCGATAACCAGTACCATACCGGCTATAACTACAAGACCTACACTTCGGTGAAAAACGACGTTTCAGACATGGTCATCTGGGGTCCGGGTGTCACCCCGACCGTCGGCGTCCGCCCGACGGTGTATCGCACCATGTCGTCGGCTGCGGGAAGGGCGACGGCCGTGACATTCTTTGCCGGCAACATAGGGACCGGCAACGAGCGGACCGAGTCGGCCAAACTGAATAAGCACTGTCTGAGCTGCCACAGCGATCAGAACAACGATGCCATTCCGTTCGACGACTGCAAGACCCCGCGCCAGTACGCATGGGATTACCAGAGCATTGATGCGCGATATTCCCAGACAGGCACCACTACCTGGGGCAAGTACAACTCCTCCACCTATACCAATGCAAACCAGAAGTCGGGAATCACCAAGGCTCTGTCGGCTCACGGCAACGCTGTTGCCAGCCAGGGCGGGTTCGCTACGGCCACCGGCTACGATGCTGCCTTTACCGGCACCCGCGGCGGCGTCAACAACGTCACCTGTTTCGACTGCCACAGTTCGCACGGCTCGAAGGCAGTGGGGATCACCTCCAGCTACGTCTCCTTTAACGGTTTGCGCAACGGGGGGAACCTGAAGGAAACTCAGGCAGGGAAGGGCGGCTACGCCATGGCGTACAAGGCCGAGGCCAATACGGATAGCAATTCCGTCAACCCATACAGCACCGGCGCTGCCCAGTGCTTCGACTGCCACCTGACCCAGACCTCAGGGACCACCCCGTGGGGGTACAATTCGACCTACGGCGCAACCGCGCCAATCAGCGGTTACCGCGATTCGGCCAGGTTCGGCCAAGGCACCAAGCAGTTCATTACGAACTCCCCGGGCAATTTCCGGAGCACAAGAAGCACGATAAAAGGCGGACACCTGAAGGCTTCCAGCATGCTGAATTATACGACCCTGCTGCAGGACCGCGTCAACGGTCTCTGCACGCCATGCCACGACCCGCACGGCGTGAGCCCGACGCTGGGTAGCAACAAGAATTACGCCGTACCTCTTCTCAAGGGAACCTGGCTTACGTCGCTCTATAAGGACGATCAACCGCAGCCGACCGGTACGGGATCGAATCTGACGCCGATCTGGCGGATCGACCGTAACACGCTCTCGACCACCAACATCTATAACAATAATAATCGCATCAGCGAGAGTGACAGCCAGTTTGCAGGACTGTGCCTCAAGTGCCACAGGAAAGACACGTTGACCGATGGGGCAAACAAGAACGGTGCCTTCAAGAGTCTCGACAGGATTCACGAGTCGGTCCAGGGATGGGGCGCCAACGATGAGCACTCGTTCCCATGTTCCAAGTGCCACCAGCCCCACAACTCGGGTCTGCCGCGACTCATGCAGACGAACTGCCTGAATTATTCCCATCGCGGCAATGCTGCTTCCGGCGGATCGCCGGCGAAGAGTCCGCCGCGGGGAGGGAACTGGCAAGGCTTCCCACGAGGAACTTACAATAACTACCTCCGTTGCCACGGCGACGGTCCCCAGAGCGAGTTCGCTGATCCCCACACCGGGCATCCCGATCACTTCCTTGGCTGGCCGGGCAGGTATAAATGGAACAATGTGACGAATTGGTAGGTTCTTTTGAAGCTGAGGCAACGATAGCTAGAGCGTGCGATGAAGAAACAAGCCAAACCAAATAAGGTTCAGTTGACCATGATGACGAGGACTGTACCCGCAGTCGTGACGCTGCTAGTTCTGGCGGTCGTGTCGGTTCTGTTCAGCCGGTCGGTTGCAGAAGCAAAAGGCGGGGACGAGATTGCTCCGTTTCCTGTCGTGGACACTCGTGCTGATAAGCAGGAAGCCAAGGCAATGGCTATCGACTCCGATGGCAACATCATCGCTGTCGGCTATACCAGTAGCAACAGCAACGACTATTGGGTCGTCAAATTAAATGCGGACGGGTCGGGACCGGCATGGGCCGAACCGGCGACCTTCGGCGGCTCGGGCGCCGACGTTGCGACGGCGGTGGCGGTCGATACGGCGAAGAACATCATCGTTACCGGCTACACCTGGAACGGCACCGATTACGATGTCCACACAGTGAAGTACAGCGGCGTCGATGGAAGCGTGCTCTGGCAGCATACCTTCGATGACGGAACGGCCAACGGCAACGATATGGCTATCGGCGTGGCCGTGGATGCTTCCGACGACATCTATGTGGCAGGGACTTCCGCCAACGGGACGAAGAAAGACGACTTCCTCATCATAAAATATCCTTCGGCGGGAAACATTCCGACGTGGCAGGAACTGTACGACGACGTCGACTACCCGAACAACGATAACCGGATTCTCGCGCTCGCAGTGGGGGGCGCCGGCATAGCGGTTACCGGCTATTCATCGAAAGGCGGGGCTGATTTCGATGTTCTGACGCGCAAATACGGGTTCGACAAAACGCTTGTGCGGCAGTGGCGCCACTCTTCCACGGGGAGCGCAGATGACAGGGGGCTGGCCGTCAAGCTCGATTCGTTGGGGAATGTGGTCGTCGCCGGATATGTATCCGTCTCGGCGAGCAACACCGACATGTACACCGTCAAATACGATCCGGCCAGCGATACCCCCATCTGGGCGAAAACCTATGGTGGCAACGGGATCGACGAGCCGAGAGCTATATGGCTGGACAGCGCCGATGAGGTGTTTGTTGCCGGCTATACGACGACCTTGTCGGGCAACCAGGACTATGTAACTCTGCGGTATGCCAGCGCACCTGGCGATAACCCGGTGTGGGTGACGGTGCATGATTCCGGAAACGGCGCAACGGATATACCTTTCGCCATTACCGGCGACAACGCGGCGGACGGAGGAGTCTTCGCCGCCGGCTACACCAACGTGTCAGGCAACGAAAACTTCCTGACCCTGAAGTACAGAAAAGACAACGGAATCATCCTGTGGCAGAAGAGCTGGAATGGGAGCGGCAACAAGCACGACCGGGCGATCGGCATCGGTCTCCATTCCCGCAACGTGTGCGTTGCCGGCTGGTCGGACGGCGCCACAAGCTACGACTTCGTCTTCCAGAAATACGATTTCGGCGCGCTCAACGCGCCGAATGACCTGGTTGCCACGGTGCAGCCGGACCTGGAAACATCCATCATCCTTACGTGGACCGACAATTCATCGAATGAGGACACCTTTTTCATTCAGAGAAAGTTGGGGGAAGGTGGGACATATGCAGACATCGTTACCGATCCGGTGACCCTGCCGGCAGGAACTACCACCTATACCGACACCGGTCTTTCCGCCAACAACTACTATTACTATCGTGTCAGGGCCTTTAACGCCGCCAATGGCGATTCCAATTACAGCAATGAAGCCCGCGCTCTTACCAAGATCATCAGCTACCAGGCGCCGGCGTGGGATTACCTGTATGACGGGAACAGCAACGAGGATTATGCGACATCCGTGGCCGTCGGTTCCGACGACCACCCTGTCGTCACTGGGTACAGCCTGCTCCCCGATTCCGGAGCCGACTCGTTCGACTACATTACCATCAAGCTGAACAGGGCCACCAAAGCGCAGATCTGGAAGACGCCGTTCGACAGCGGCGATAACGGGAACGACTCCGCGGAAAGCGTCGCCGTCGATGGTAACAACGATGTGCTGGTCACCGGCACGGCATACCTTTTCCTTGCCGGTGGAGAAGAAAATAGCGACGACCTTTACACGACGAAGTACCTCTCCGCCACCGGTGCCCAGGTAACCGGCCAATCGTGGCCCCGCCAGTACGGCACGGCCAATTATGCGGACAGCGCCAGGGCGATCGTAACCGGCCCGAACAACTCCAGCGTCGTCATCGGCCAAGGCATGAACGGTGGAGCAGGGTTGGGGAACTTCGATATCTACGTCATCAAATACAATGTCGACGGCAGTCCTGCATGGGCACAGACCTACATTTACAACAGCGGCAGGGACGATTACCCGTCAGCCGTCGCCGTCGACGGGTCGGGCGACGTGTTGTTCACCGGGTATACGAAGAATCTTTCGGGGAACACCGACTGGTTCACCGCCAAATTGAACGGCAGCAACGGAACGCTCATCTGGTCCGACCAGGTCGACGGCGCCGGACACGGTAACGATCAGGCGGTTTCCATTGCCGTGGATTCGGCAGGCGATGCCTATGTAACAGGATTTGTGGTCAATGCATCGAACAACAAAGATATTCATACGGTGAAATACAAAGGTTCTCCCCCGTCGCCTCCTGCCGCGGAACGGGTGTGGGAGAAATTCCATGACGGCCCGGCCCATGGCGACGACCGTGGCGTTGCGGTTCGCATCGACCCTGTCGACGGAGCGGCCGTCGTCGGCGGCACAAGCTACACAGCCGCCACCGACAGCGACTTGTACCTCATCCGCTATAACGCCGCCGATGGCGCGGTCACCTGGGAGGAAAACTTCGACAGGCCGGCGACGTACGACTATGCCACTGCAATGACGCTGGATTCGTCGGGGTATATCTATCTGGCGGGTAACAGCCGTGGTGGAGTGGATACCAATTCCGACTTCGATGCGACATCCAACATCCTGTCGATCATCTACGATTTCGAAGGGACGTTCCTCGGGGCGATCGACTACAATGGCGCAGCCAACAGGCAGGACGAGGCAAAATCCGTCACCGCAAACTACAGGGGCGAGGCGTTCATAGCAGGATTCTCCCGCAATGCGACGGATATCGCCGACTATGCGGTGGTGAAGCAGGTCAATACCTACATTCTCGTGCCCGCGCCTTTAACGGCCGTTGCGCAAGCCGATTACAGCAAGGTCGATCTTTCCTGGCGTGAAAATACCCCCGGCACCTCCTTCCGAATCTGGCGCACCCTCGGGCCTTCCACTTCCGAAAGTGAATGGACGCTGGTTACCACCAAGAGTTCTGGAACGATTACCCACACCGATACGGGATTGACGCAGGGAACGAACTACTGTTATCGGGTCGACGCCTATGTGGGAAGCCTCAACTCGCGTCTGATTGAGAAGTGCGTTACCACCGTTCTTCCCGCTCCGGTAATGAACCCCCTGGTGGTCAATTCAACTACGGAAATTGCCGTAAGCTGGGGTCAGGTAACCGACAACACCGGTTACAAACTGGAACGGAAAACCGGGGCAGGGGGGACCTGGGGGACCATCGCCACTAAGGCGGCAGGTGAAAATTCCCATACCGACACCGGACTCACCCCGGGAACGCTCTATTATTACCGCGTCAGCACCATAAGTGCTGGCGGCACTTCGCTGTCGAGCGGCGAAGTGAGTGCCGTAACCAAGCCGGCAGCGCCGGTGCTGAATGCTCCGACGGGGATAACCACTACCCAGGTCACCCTCGGCTGGACCAACGTCGAGGGGGAAACCGGGTACAAGGTCGAGCGCAAACAGGGGGCCGGAGAGTGGAGCGAAATAACGACCCGTGGAGTCAACGTCGTTTCCTTTACGGACACCGGGTTAACCTCCAATACCCAGTATTACTACCGGGTACGGGCGTCAAACGCATCGGGCGATTCCGCCTACAGCGGCGAACAACCGGTTTTGACCCTGTTCACGTCTCCCACCCTTATCAGCGCCGCCGGCAGCTCGATGACGCAGATCGATCTTGCCTGGTCCAATGTCGAGGACGAAACCGGCTACACCGTTCAGGTGGCGAGCTGCAATTACAACAATAACGGTGACAGCGACGTCGTCTATTGCACCACTGCCTATTCGTACTGGTCATCCTGGTCGAACATCGCCACCCCCGGCGCCGATGTGACGTCTCACTCGCACACCGGTCTTTCATCCGGCTATGCTTACAAGTACCGGGTCATTGCCAACACCACGGGGAACAGTTCCGCCCCCAGCAACGAAATCGTCGGCTGGACCCATATGACGGCTCCGACGCTTACCATCGCTCCCGTCGATATTACCTCGCTCGGCCTTTCCTGGACGAACATTCTTGCGGCTACGAATTACACCCTGCAGCGGAAACAGCTGGTCGGCGATCCATGGGTCGACGTTACAGGGGCCATAGGGATGTCCAAAAGCACCACCACGTTCACTAACACCGGCCTTGCCGAGCAGACCAATTATTATTACCGGATCAGGGCCTACAGCACGCTGACGAACGGTCCGCCGGAAATTTACAGCAACGAGCCGAACATGTCGACGCCGCTGCCGGCGCCGTCGCTGAACGCGCCTGTCGCCATGTCCACGACGCAGGTCGATCTTTCCTGGAATAATATCACCGGCAATACGGGGTACGAGGTTGAACGCTGCACGTCCGCCAACCTGCAGGAACCGACCAATCTGACAACGTTCAATTCCTGCAGCACGATAGCGACGCTTGCCGCCGATACCGTCAGTTACTCCAGTACGGGGCTCACCGCCGGATATACCTACCGATACCGCGTACGCGACACCTATACCGGCGGCACCTCGGGTTGGAGCGCCGCGGCCTATGCCACGACCATCCCTCCGGCGCCTGTTCTCAATGTCCCGACGGCGGCTTCCATGACTCAGATAGACCTGGCTTGGAACAATGTGAACGGTGAAACCGGATACAAACTCGAATGGAAGCTGCGTTCAGGCGCCGACTGTACTGCCGGAGAATGGAGCGCGCCGATCTCCATTGCAAAGAATGCGGTGGCATACAATCATACCGGCCTTACCGCCGCAACGTATTACTGCTACCGGATACGCGCGGCCTATCTCCTTGAATCCGATAATAGCGCCGAGCGGTCCCAGACGACACTGTTGACGGCTCCGACCCTGAACGCGTTGACCGGGGTAACGATATCTAAAATTGACCTGACCTGGGAAAACGTTGCCGGTAACACCGGGTACAAGGTGGAGCGGAGCGTGGACGGCGGAGCGTGGAGTCAGGTCGGCAGCGATTTGGCGACCGACGTGACGACACTGTCGAACGGTTCCCTGACCGCCGGCACCCTCTATTCATACCGTGTATCCGCCAAAAACGCGGGAGGGTATTCCGCTGCCAGCAACGTACAATCGACGACGACAACGCCCAGTCTTCCAGTGCTAACAGCGACAGTGGCGTCAGCATCGTCCATTACCCTTTCTTGGCCCGTCGTCAAAGGCGCGACCGAATACCTGGTCGAACAAAAAACGGGCACCGATCCCTATGGGTCCATCGGTACCGTGGTCAAATCATACAGCCTGTCATACTGCGGCTACCCTGCTCCGAGAATAGGGTGCACCTCCCTTACCCCGGACAGTGCCGGCTTCTCGGTCACCGGCTTGACCGAAAGCACCCAGTATTGCTTCCAGATCAAGGCCTGGAACAGCACCGGTCTGTACTCGCTGCCCAGCACGGAACGATGTGTGACGACGTCCGCCATGGCCAACCAGAGCCTGATCGCGACGCCGGTCAACTCCCTTACCATCAGGCTCGACTGGACACCGGTCGCCTGTGCTCCCAATCCGTGCGATGATCCCGATACGTACGAAATCGAAAGGGATGCGTGGAGTGGGAACTGGGTACGAATAAAGACGGTGACCGGTGATACGTCGACCTTTATCGACACTGTCGGAATCGACCCGTTGAAGACCTACCGGTATCGTATCCGCTCCTACAAGGGAAGCGATTACTCACCCTACAGTAATGTGGAAACGGCTTCGACGTCAGCCTACCAGGCGGGGGACAATACCTGTCAATAGCAGGTTGAATCGCACCCGGACAACCTTTTTCCCCACGCTGAAAAACAGTTGGCTCGCGGCCGTCCTTCAAGATTTAAATTTCGAGGGCTTAAAGATTTGAAGGACGTAGAACCAGCCAGTTGCGTCATGAATCAATCAGGGATACTATAATGTAGGCTTTGCGATACCCGATCAGGCGCTGCCTGTGAAGGAGGCTCTGTGTCCCTGGAACTGTGCGAAATGTCGCTGCAGCAAATACAGTCGCTGCTGCGTCTGACGGACGATACGCTGCAGAATATCTGTTGCCGGCGCTTTACCACGGAAGAGCTTTTTGTAGATGCGTTGCGCAAGGTTCTCGGCGGACTCGGGCGACGCGGCCCCGCGGGTATCTTTACCGTCTTTCGCCGGGAGGACGGCACCACCTGCTGTGGAAGGGTTTTTCAGCTGCGACAGGGAGAGGTCGTAGAGCGGTCTGACGAGATCGTGATGGACCCGTCATCAAGCTACGCGGTAAATCTGGCGGAGACGCAGAATCAGGCTGAAACGGTAATATCCAACTGGGCTGACAGCGGCGAAAGCATCGACGATTACCAGGCCAATTTTTCCCCGGCAGTAACTGCGGCAGTCGGCGCTCCCATCAAGAACTTCATCACCTGCCGGATCAGCGGCGAACGTCCCGGTTCTCTCATAGCATTCAATTACCCGGGCAGGGCAACCAGCTATGATGGGGATGTTCTTCATGGACTGGCGGTTCTGATCGGCTCCGTCGTCGCTCTCTCGGAAAAGATGCGGGAAACGGAGAATGCCTTCCAATATACTATTGAAGCGCTGGCTCGCGCCTGTGAAGCAGCGGAAGAGGGGACCGGAAAGCATATTTCCCGGGTAAATCGCTATGCGGGAGCGCTTGCTGCCAATGCCGGATTTGCATCCGATTTCGTTCAGGCGGTTTCCTTTTCGGCCCAGATGCATGATGTGGGTAAGATCAAGATCCCGAACTCGGTACTGCTGAAACAGGGTCCCCTCGACAGGGCCGAGAATGAGATGATCTTAATGCATCCTGTCTATGGTGAGAAGATTCTAGGCAACTCTCCCCGACTGGAGGTCGCCCGCGAGATTGCCATCTCTCATCACGAGAACTGGGACGGAAGCGGTTATCCCTACAACCTCCGCGGAGATACGATCCCCGTGGCAGGGCGTGTGGTAAAAATTGCAGATGTGTACGATGCGCTCCGTTCACGGCGCAGTTACAAAGAGTCGCTTTCGCACCGGGATGCGCTGGAAATTTTTAGAAATGGGGACGAGCGGATCGATCCGCAGAACCATTTCGATCCGATGCTGCTGAAGACCTTTTTCGATATCGAGCATATCTTCGAGAAGATCTACGACAGCCTGGCGGGTGAGGAAGTGGGCACGGAGTAGGCGGGGTGTGTTTTTTATTCTTCCTTGGTGATGCGGATGACCTGAAGTACGCCGGGCATCGCCTCCAGGGTGGCGGTTTCCAGCGCTTCCGTGTTGCCGATGACGCCGATGATGATGCGGTTGGCGCCCGTCGATTGATGGATGTCGTAATCCTTGCTGATGAGATATTCCTTCACCTGGTCAAGTGCGATTTCGTCGGCGGTTTT
>MHDY01000253.1:0-38365 GCA_001803705.1 Nitrospirae bacterium GWC2_56_14
CGCAGCCCATCTATCATGGACTATTCAGACGAAATACAGAAACGGCGCACCTTCGCCATCATCAGCCACCCTGACGCGGGAAAGACCACGCTCACCGAGAAATTCCTGCTTTTCGGCGGCGCGATCCAGGTGGCCGGCGCAGTGAAGTCGAACAAGATCAGGAAGAGCACGTCCTCGGACTTCATGGACATCGAGCGCCAGCGCGGCATCTCGGTGGCCACGTCGGTCATGGGCTTCGACTACAACGGGCTCAAGATCAACCTGCTCGACACCCCGGGGCACAAGGACTTCGCCGAGGACACCTACCGCACGCTCACCGCCGTGGACAGCGTCATCCTCGTCATCGACTGCGCCAAAGGCGTGGAGGAGCAGACCCTGCGGCTCATGGAAGTCTGCCGCATGCGCAATACGCCGGTCATCGTCTTCGTGAACAAGCTCGACCGCGAAGGCAAGCACCCCTTCGAGCTCCTGGACGAACTCGAAGTGAAGCTGAACATCAAGGTCCAGCCGCTCTCGTGGCCCATCAGCATGGGCACCTCCTTCAAGGGCGTCTACAACCTTTACAACAACAGCCTCTATCTCTTCCGTGCCGGCGGCGCAACGGTGCAGACCGACGTGCTGGAGGTCAAGGGCATTGCCGACCCGATGCTGGACCAGCAGCTGGGCGACTATGCGGTCAAGCTCCGGGAGGACGTGGAGCTCATCGTCGGCACGCACAACCCCTTTGACGTACAGGCCTATCTGCGCGGCGAGCTCGCGCCGGTCTTCTTCGGCAGCGCCATCAACAACTTCGGCGTGAAGGAGCTCCTGGATACCTTTACCGAGATCGCGCCAACGCCCGGAAGCCGCCCCACGGACCAGCGCATCGTCAACGCCGATGAACCGGACTTCACCGGGTTCGTGTTCAAGATCCACGCGAACCTGGACCCGCGCCACCGCGACCGCATCGCCTTTATCCGCGTCTGCTCCGGCAAGTTCGAGCGGAACAAGATGTTCCTGCATGTGCGCCTGAACAAGAACATCCGCTTCACCAGCCCGGCGAGCTTCCTGGGCGCCAGGAAGAGCATCGTGGACGAGGCCTTCCCGGGCGACGTGATCGGTCTGTACGACACCGGCAACTTCAAGATCGGCGACACCCTCACCGAGGGCGAGAAGCTCATGTTCCAGGGCATCCCGACCTTTTCTCCCGAGGTCTTCAAGGAGCTGGTGAACCGCGATCCCGGCAAGTCCAAGCAGCTCGCCAAGGGCATCGAGCAGCTCACCGACGAAGGCGTGGCCCAGCTCTTTACGCAGCACCAAGGCAACCGCAGGATCGTGGGCACCGTGGGCCAGCTGCAGTTCGACGTGCTCCAGTACCGCCTGGAGCATGAATACAACGCAAAATGCAGCTTCGAATCCATGGCTATTTACAAGGCATGCTGGATCACCACAACGGACAACGCGGAGATGGACAAGTTCTGCAGGTTCAAGTCGGACCGCATTGCCACGGACAAGGACGGCAACACGGTGTTCCTGGCGGAGTCGGAATGGGTGCTCCGGAACATGATCGAGGCCTATCCGGCCGTCAAGTTCCACTTCACGTCTGAGTTCAAGCGGGAGATGCAGGAAGTGAAGAAGTAGGCCGCCTTCATTCAGCCCCCGCTTTTTTCGTTATTCCCTGCCACAACTTCCTTTCTTCGGATATAGATCGTCTTCTCAACGGACGCGTGCAGCGCGCCTGCGGCATCAACAAGCTCAACAAGATAGGACCGCTCGATGGACGGCGCGGTTCCGACCGCTGCCGTAATGGCGGCTATCTCTTCCGTGGTCAGAATAAATTTCGCATAGAGCGTGCTCTTTCCCGGCCGTTTGAACCGGATGGCAGCGGCTTTGTCCCATACCACGTACTCCGGTCCAAGGATCTTGATCAACATGATCATGTAAATGGGATCGACCGCTGCGTACATGCTTCCGCCGTAGATCGTGCCCACATAGTTTCTCGTCCTCCAGTTAAGCGGCAGTTTGATGCGCACCTCGCGCCAATCAGACGCGATATAGGTGATGCGTGCGCCCGTGCCGCGATAGGCAGGAAAAAAATTGAACCCCCAACGGGCAAGCTTTGTTGACAAAGATTCCGGCATAGCGCGCTCCCTTCCCCTCACCGAAAGTTTAGCGAACATTGCTTGTCCTGACAAGAGCGGAGCAACCCTGCCCGGCCGCACGCTTCTGGCGGAGACCGATCAACGGACGACGAGGACGGCGGGGGAAAACGCCTTCTGCCGGTTTTTACCGCAAATAGCTACAAATAGCTTGTCATTACCGCCGCTTTATGAAATAATCACAGCCAGCTCCGGCAATGACGCAGCCGCACCTTGGGGGTCCTGCATGGCAAAAGCAAAAATTCTGCTGGTCGAAGACAATCAGACCCAGGCAACGCTCATCAGCTCTTTTTTGACCCGGAACGGCTACGAGGTCGTGTTGGCCGGCAATGGTATGTCGGCCATCAGGATCGCCAAGTCCGAAAAGGTCGATATCGTGCTGCTCGACCTCGTGCTTCCCGATATCGACGGGAACGAGGTCTGCCGGTGGCTGAAGCTGAACCACGACACCATGGCCATCCCGATCATCATGCTCACGGCCAAGGGCGAATCGCATGACAAGGTTGCCGGGCTTGAAGCCGGGGCGGACGACTATCTGCACAAGCCCTTTGACGAGAGCGAGCTAAACGCGCGCATTTACGTGCGCCTGCGCTCGAAATCGCTGCAGGACGAGCTGCGGATCAAGAACCACCAGCTCGAAGACATGCTGACGCGGGTCGAGACGCTGGCGATCATGGATTCACTCACGGGGCTGTTCAACCGCAGGCGCTTCGAGACCCTCCTGTCCAATGAGTTCAAGAAAGCCCAGCGCTACCTGCACCCCTTAAGCTGCATGATCCTCGATATCGACCACTTTAAGGAGATCAATGACTCCTTCGGCCACCAGGTCGGGGACCTGGCGCTGCGCGAGGTTGCCCAGGTGATCCAGGCAAGCGTCCGCGAAGTGGACACTCCCGCGCGGTGGGGCGGAGAGGAGTTCGTCGTGCTCAGCCCGAACACGACGAAGGAGAACGCGCTCCGTGCCGCAGAGCGGATCCTGAGCTCCATGGCCGCGCACAAGTTCTCAGGCATCGGGGGCAGGAGTCTGAGCGTCAGCATCGGTCTTGCGGGCATCCCCGATCCCTCGATCGACACCATGGAGAAATTGATCCACGCCGCCGATCTCGCCATGTACGAAGCGAAACGGAAAGGCAGGGCACGGGTGGAGGTTGCGGCGCCGGGTATAGCGCAGCGGTAGTCCTTCAGTTTTTAAATAAATAGTGTATACACCGATCAAATCGGATAAAACTTTTTTCACTATCGTTTTTTACCGGTCGCCCATTCCGACCGAAAGTCAAGGAGCTAATCATGAAACCCGGACCCCGCGCGTATGGCCTGTTTACCAGCTGTATCATGACCCTCTTCCTTTTCTCCTCGAATTCTTTTGCTGCCGACATCGACTGCCTGAAGTGCCACCGTAAGCTGACCACGGGCTCCGTTGTCCATGCCGCGGTCTCGATGGGCTGTACCACATGCCATACTGCCATAGATGCGAAGACCGTTCCTCACAAAAAGAGCGGCGCTGCGGCGCGCGGTCTTTCTGCGGAACAGCCTGACCTGTGCTACGGCTGCCATGCCAAAGCAGCCTTTGAAAAAAAGGGCGTCCATGCCGCCCTCGCCATGGGCTGCACCTCCTGCCATAACCCCCACTCGTCGAATACGGCGAAGCTGCTGCTGTCGGAGGCGCCGGGCCTGTGCTTTACCTGCCATGACAAGGCATTGTTCAGCAAAAAAACAATTCATGCTCCGGTTGCAGGGGGTATGTGCCTTACCTGCCACGTACCGCACGCATCTGATGAAGTGGCCCTCCTGGCGAACAGCCCCTATGAACTGTGCCTGACCTGTCACGGCGGGATCGCGGACAAACCGCATGCCGTGTCGGGCTTTTCCGCGGCCAGCCATCCCCTGGGGCCGAAAAAAATGAGCAAACGAAAATCGAAGCGGGACCTTTCGTCAGGGACCACGAATACGATCATGGACCCTGCCCGGTCGGGCAGGGAGTTCTATTGCGGCAGTTGCCATGAGCCCCACAGCACCGATTCGCCGCGGTTGTTCCGGTTCAACGCAAAAAGCACCATGAGCCTCTGCGGCAACTGCCATAAGATGTAGAACGGTGACGAATGAGAAAAGGAGGGCGCTGTTTTCGACCGGCAGCAGCGCAGAACCAGCATGCTGATAGATTACTTGAAGAACATTCCGCTCTTTAACCACCTGAAGGACTCTCAACTGAAAGAAATGGCTACGCGCTGCAAAAGCGCGCTTTATAAAAAGGGCGACGTGGTGTTCCACAAAACGGACCTGAGCACGGACCTCTATATCGTTAATGCCGGAAAGTTCAAGGCGGTCCTATCCGACGATGAGGGCGACGAGATGGTGCTGGCGCAGTTCGAAAAAGGCGCCTTCTTCGGCGAGCTCAGCCTGCTCGACGGCCAGGGCCGGTCCGCCACCATCGTAGCGGAACGGGATTCGGAGCTTGCGGTTCTGAAAAAGGACGTTTTCCTGGAACTGCTTTACAAGAATCCGAAGATCGCCGTGGAGCTGATGACCACGCTTGCCAGACGGCTGCGTAAAGCGGATGAGATGATCGAGTCTCTCGCCTTCCTTGAGGTCGGAGAGCGGTTGATCCGGACGCTGCTCGATGCGGCAGGAGCTGAGGGGGCGGACAGCAAGGGCTTTTTGAAAGCGGGCAAACTAACCCACAAGGAGCTCGCTGCGCGCATCGGCTCTTCGCGCGAAGCGGTCTCGAAGTGCATGAAGGTGCTCTCCATGAAGGGGATCATCAGGGAAGCCGACGGCATCCTGGTCGTTCACAATGCACTGGAGCGCTTGGCGGAAGAGGAACGGGCAAAACGGCAGCATTAGAGAGCCGGCCGCTGCCTCTTCTGCCCCTTGCTCCAGATCGACTGTGCTGGTTTTAGACAAGAAAAGCCCGTGGCATGTTCTCCTGCCACGGGCTTTTCTGTGGACCGCGCGTTCCCGCTACATCATATCTTCGGCAGCTTCTCCAGCGACTTTCTGATGTCCTCCTCCGGATGCTCGTGGTCCATCAGCTTGCCTTCGCGATAGTCGGCATAGGCCTGAAGGTCCAGGTAGCCATGGCCGCTCAGGTTGAAGAGGATCGTCTTCTCCTTGCCCTCTTCCTTGGCGCGGAGCGCTTCGTTGATGGCCGCGCGGATCGCGTGGGCGCTTTCGGGCGCCGGTATGATCGCCTCGGTGTTGGCGAACTGCATGGCCGCCTCGAACACCGTGCGCTGATGATAGGCCTGCGCTTCGATGAGCTTGTCATGGTACAGCTGCGAGACGAGCGGCGAATCGCCGTGATAGCGCAGTCCGCCGGCGTGGATGCCCGACGGCATGAAGTCATGGCCCAGGGTATACATGGTCATGAGCGGCGTGAAGCCTGCAACATCGCCGAAGTCATACCGGAACTCGCCTTTGGTAAGGGTTGGACAGGACGTGGGTTCGACTGCAATGATCCGCACATCTTTCCTGTTGCCCTTGATCTTGTCATGCAGGAAGGGGAAGGCGACGCCAGCGAGGTTGCTCCCGCCGCCGCAGCAGCCGATCACAATATCCGGGTAGTCGCCGACGAGCTCAAGCTGCTTCTTTGCTTCGAGCCCGATCACGGTCTGATGCAGACAGACATGGTTCAGGACCGAGCCGAGCGCATAGTTCGTATCGCTGTGCGTGGCCGCGTCCTCCACCGCCTCGGAGATGGCGATGCCCAGGCTGCCCGAGTTGTTCGGGTCAAGCTCGAGGATCTTCCTGCCCGAGTTCGTCGTGTTCGACGGGCTGGCATGCACGGTTGCCCCCCAGGTCTCCATCATGATCCTGCGGTAGGGTTTCTGGCCGTAGCTCACCTTAACCATATAGACCGTGACATCGAGGCCGAAAAGCTTGCCTGCCAGCGCCATGGAGGTGCCCCACTGACCAGCGCCGGTTTCGGTGGCGATGCGCTTCATTCCCGCCTTTTTGTTGTAGTAGGCCTGGGGGATGGCGGTATTCGGCTTGTGGCTGCCGGCGGGGCTTACGCCCTCATACTTGTAGTAGATCTTGGCCGGCGTGCCGAGCAGTTTCTCAAGCCGGTGCGCCCGGAACAGCGGGGCAGGCCGCCAGAGCGAATAGATGTCAAGCACCTCTTCAGGAATATCGATCCAGCGCTCCTGGGTCATTTCCTGTTCAATGAGCGCCATGGGGAAGATGGGGGTCAGATCATCGGGGCCCACGGGCTGCTTCGTTCCCGGATGGAGCGGCGGCTTCGGCAGGTTGGGCATGTCCGCCATGATGTTGTACCACTTGGTCGGGATCTCTTTGTCAGAAAGAACGATCTTGGTCTGTCTCATACTTCCTCCTCAGGCAATAATGGTCATCTCACAAATGCAACAAAGTGCCGCCATTTTATACTATATTTCAGGTGTTTGCCAACGGTATTTTGTTTCAGGTTTTTTAGCGGTATCGTGGTTCGTGAATTGTCCACAACTGCGTTCGCTATGACATCTGAAAAGCACCTCCCCCAACCCCTCCTTGCCAAGGAGGGGAGTTGTTTTGTCCCTCCCCTTAACAAGGGGAGGTTAGGTGGGGTGATTTTCAGGTGAGCTTTTGACATTACGCGGGGATATTTGCACTGCTCACGAGCCGATGGAGAACATGCTGTCCAGGTCGTGGCGCGAGTGAACCCTGAAAGCCATGAGCGTCTCTGACGTAAGGATGCCCTCTACTTTCAGCATATGGTCCGTCACCAGTTCCGCCATCTTTTCGCTATCCTTCACCCGGATGACCACGGCAAGATCGTACCTTCCGGCGACCGAGTACACTTCCGTGATGCCCTCCATTTCCGCTAGCGCTTCGGCAACGGCGTTCACTTTGTCACGCGCTACCGTTAACAGGACCAGAGCTGTGTTCATAGGACCTCCTGATATCTTTTTTTTGATTATACCAGATTTCACTTTTCAACGGAACCGGTTCTCAGGCCCGTATGCATCGCGGCTCCGGCGCGGAAAGATCGCCGGTGTGATGATAGGCGTGGGCGGGACAGCCGCCGTGACATGCCGAGTGAAGATCGCAGGTCCGGCGCGGACAACGGTTGTGTTTGAATTCCCTGAAAAAGGAAAGCGCGGGATGATGCCAGATGGTCTCCAACGGATCGCTCAGGATGCTGCCGAGCCGGAACGCGGGCTTGCCGAAGAACAGATTGCAGGGGTAGACCGATCCGTCAGGCATGATCCCGAGCTTGGTCGTGCCGGCCGGGCACCGGACCTTCGCCAGCTCCGGGTACGCTGCGCGGTCCGGCAGGAATCCCGAGCAGAAGACCGTTCCCACGTTCTGCTTCTGGAACAGGTCCGGTGCTGCCGGGAAGAACTCGTCAAAGGGGACTGTGTCCCTGAGCTGCGAACCTTCGAGTGCGTCTTTATACAGCAGGTAAAAGGTCCTGGGCCTCTGCGAGAGAATCTCCCGGACAAGATGAGCATCGAGCGCGCGGGTATGGACCATCTTGACGACCGGACGATGGTCATGCAGGAATTTTCGCACCGCGGCAAAGGTTGCACGATCGTTGACCGACATGCCGATCGAGAGGTGATCGAACCGGGCATGCAGGTCATGGAGCTGCGGGAGGTTCGTGCCGTTGGAGCTCATATTCACGCGCAGACCCCGGCTGCCTGCTTCGCGCAAGAAACCGGGCATGTCATGGTGAAGCGTCGGTTCGCCGCCCATCAGGTCGATGGTGGTAACAGGCCAACCCCCGAGCCGGTCGAGCATGGTCCTGAAGTCGATGAGCTGCATGTCCTCCATAAACGGCATGGCGTGGTTGAAACAGAACGCGCAGGACCGGTTGCAGCGGAGCAGCGGGTAAAGCTGGATATAGTCAGGGCCGGTTCTCATAGACACCATTGCGGAATGCGGATTTCGGATTGCGGAATGAAAACCGACAATCCTGTGCGACTTTGTCCTGTTGTCGATAATTCTTTATCCTCTCCCCATGGAGGGAGAGGGCAGGGTGAGGGGGGCTTTTCCGGTGTACGAAATTCACTTCGGTTAAATGACGAAAAGCCGTCCCTTCTTCCTGATGAACCCTTCCTTCTCCATTTGCACAAGACTGCTCTTCACCCGTTCCGCCTCCATGGCAACTCTTTTCACGATCTGCAGGGCCGTGAGCGGCGCGTCAGCAACCAGGATCTTGAGTATCCTGCCCCGTACCTGGCGGCTCGAATTCTCGAAGGGGGACTGGCGCGTATAATGCGCGCTCCTTCGGTTGGGATTGGCATGCTGCTGCTTCAGCATGGTCCCGTAATCCATAAGAGCATTGTACCACGTCCGGGGGTCTGCGGGGTCCATGGTCCTCTCGACAAGAGGAATCAGCTCGTCATCATGGACGCCTTGCCGGTCCTGAAAGAACTCGTGGATATAGACGCGGCGGATGTTCGTGTCCATGAAGACCACCGGCTTGTTGAAGGCAAAGGCCATGACAGCCCCTGCGGTGTAGTTGCCGATGCCCGGGAGCGCAAGCAGCTGATCACGATCGGACGGCAGCCTGCCCTTATGCTCGTCCACCACTTTTTGCGCCAGCGCTTTGAGCGCAAGGGCGCGGCGGTTGTAGCCCAATCCGGACCAGAGGGAGAGAAGCTGCGGAAGCGGGGCTGCTGCGAGATCGGCAAAGGTCGGGAAGATGGCAAGGAACTCTTTGTACTTTTCGATCACCCGGTCGACCTGGGTCTGCTGCAGCATGATCTCGGATATGAGCACACGGTAGGGATTGACGCGCTTGCGCCAAGGCAGGTCGCGGCCATGCTCACGAAAATGGTCGTGAACCTTTTTGCGGAACGCCCGCACCTCGGTGGAGGTGAGCGATTTGCTGTTTCTTCGGGAAGACGTCGAATTTTTTTTCGTCATAGGTCGTGCCGGGCAGAGGGGAGCTATTTTTTTCCAAGCAAAACATAGAGGGCGCCGAGGCCGCCGTCGCACTGCCGTGCCGTGACAAAGGCAATAAGGTCCTTCCGGTAGCGCCCCGCAAGCCGCTTGATGACCCCGGCCTTGATCTGCGGTCCGCGAACGGAACGAAGCCCCCGGCCGTGGATGATCTTCACGCAGCGCAGACCTTTTTTAAAGGACTCCTCCAGGAAGTGCGCAAGCTCCTCATCAGCCTCCGCAACAGAACAGCCATGCAGGTCGAGAAATGCCTGGATGGAGAAGCGCCCTGCATGCAGTTCCGGCAGGATCGTGTCGTGATACGCCGGGCTCACCCATTCTACATATTCCTGCGTGTCCGGCAGATGCATCGGCCGCTGTCCTGTGGCGATCTCGCCCAGCACCGTGAGCGTCTCACGGTCGGGGTCTCGGCGATCGATTGCCCGGTCCGGCTTCCGGTGATGTTGGTCGCAGGGAAGCGCCCTGAACGCCTCGATCTCCTGGACATCACGCATTTCGCTGCTGAAGAGCTCTTCGTCGGTGTATTCTTCTTTCTTCTTCCGACGCGGCTTTGCAGGAGGCGCAACCCTTGCCTGCTGCTCCAGCGCTTTACGGAGCTTTTCAAAAGGACGCGGGGAAAATATCGTCTTCTTGCTGCTCATGGTAAAGTATAACCGATTTGGACGTTGCAGTTCTATATGAAAAAACCCATGCTGAATAGTCAGCATGGGCGTGAACAAAAAAAGATCAGAGCGGGTCGTAAGCCGAGTTCTGTCCTCCCGGTTTCCCGGAAGTGGTGATCATTTATCTGGGCCTTCGATTGCTCGAAAGCACGAGCGATCTACCCGGAAGTCTCGGACGGGCCGTCCTTACCCCCTTACGGGGGACGCTTCCCTATGTGACCTTGCTCCAGGCGGGGTTTTCCAAGCACTCCCGGTCGCCCGGGAATCTGGTGGGCTCTTACCCCACCGTTTCACCCTTACCCTTGCGGGCGGTCTTCTTTTCTGTGGCACTATCCATGGGGTCGCCCCCTGTCCCGTTTCGGGACCGCCTTGCCCTGCGGAGCTCGGACTTTCCTCCCTCCGTTGCCGGAGAGCGATCACCTCACCCGCTCTGATTGTGAAAACATGACTGCAGGGTTCAGGGGCCGGGGTCCAGGGGCCAGGGTTTCAACAAGCATGTATATATGCTTATCACCCGGTTTTTCTCTCCTGAACCCTGGCTACTGGACCCTGACTACTTTATTTTTTCGTCGATCGCCTTGTTGGCCAAAGCATCGGCGTCCTTGTTCCGCTCCCGCGGGATGTAGTGTATCTCCACGCACCCGATCCTGGCGATCAGTTCCTTGGCCCTTGCATGGAGCGGTTTCAGGCCCTCGTTCTTTACCTTGTATTGGCCGTTCAGCTGCTTGACCATCAGCTCCGAGTCCGCATAGAGCCTGACCTTTGAAGCGCCGAGCTGCACGGCTCGTTCAAGGCCGATGATGGCGGCGGTATATTCCGCGATGTTGTTGGTGGTCGTTCCCAGATACCGCGCGATGCCTTCCAGGGGAAGGTCATGCTGCATGATGCTGATACCCGCACCGGACTCTCCGGGATTGTTCCGGGAGGCGCCGTCGGTAAAAATGGTCAGTTCTTTCATCGGAACCTTATCCAGCTGAAACCCTGGTTGCTGCTCAGGGGACCTTTGGTGCGATCGCTTCTTTGAAGTGCAGTATGCGGCCGCAGTTCGGACAGGTAATGATGCTCTCGTTCTTCTTGACGTTCACATACACCTGCGGAGGAATGCTCATGTAGCAGCCGGAACAGGACTCGCCGCGAGCTTCTGCAATGGCAATGCCTCCTTTGCTGACGATCAGCTTATGGTACTGGGTAAACACGGCAGGCTGAATACGCGCGATCATTTCCTGACGGGCCTGCTCCACCCCTTTCAGTTCCTGATCGATCTTCGCGACCTCGGCCTCTCCCTGTTTCTGCTCGGCCAGGATCGCAACCTCTTCTTCCCTCGCCCGCTGTTCGGCCGTCGTGATCCCTGCGGTGGCGGTATCGATCTTATCCATCAGAACCAGGATGTCGTCCTCTACTGCCTTATTCTCCTGCTCGAAGGTCTCGATCTCTTTGAGCAGCGCCTGATACTCCTTGTTGTTCTTGATCTCCGAGGTGCGGGCCTTCAGCTTCTCGACCTTTTGCACACCCGCCTCCAGGTCCTTGTCCCGGTCCCGCTTGTTCTTCTGTGCCGTCAGAAGGCTTTCTTTCGCGGTCTCGAGATTCGCCTCATTTGCGGCCCGCTTTTTTTCGAGCCCTGCAAGGGCCTCGGGCAGGCGTTTTTTCTGTGCGAGAAGCGTTCTGATCCTTCCATCAATTTCCTGCAGCTGCACCAGCATCTTGAGCTGTTCGTCCATTACGCCTCCAAAATAAAAATGCGCCTCTCGGCGCATTCTTGTGAACTGAGACCTACCGTGCGGTAAGCAGGCAGATACCCGTGTTAAACATCACTGTCGTAAAGATCCCCTGCATCTGCTGTACATCCTTCCTTCTGAGAGTGGTGGGCCCACCAGGACTCGAACCTGGGACCAACCGGTTATGAGCCGGTAGCTCTACCAACTGAGCTATGGGCCCTGCGGAAAAACTTGTTCCTGAATGAGGCCGGTGACCCGCAGGCGGTGTCACAACAGCGTGCATCTTGCCACAACGCCTGCAAAATGTCAAGGAAACGCCGAGAACCATCGATTAAAGTGGTCCGCAGCTATTCCATGAAGCTCTTCAACTGCTTGCTTCTGCTGGGGTGGCGCAGTTTCCGGAGGGCTTTCGCTTCGATCTGCCGGATGCGTTCGCGAGTCACGTCGAACTCCTGACCCACCTCTTCGAGCGTATGGTCCGTCTGCTCGCCGATGCCGAACCGCCAGCGGAGCACTTTCTCTTCCCGTTCGGTCAGCGTGTTCAGCACCTTGCGGACCTGCTGGTGCAGGTTCTTCCGGATGGCCGATTCGAGCGGCGAGGCCACCTTCTTGTCCTCGATGAAATCACCAAGGTGGCTGTCCTCTTCCTCGCCGATCGGCGTTTCCAGCGAGATGGGCTCCTTGGCGATCTTCATGATCTTGCGCACTTTTTCCACCGGCAGCTTCATGGTAGCAGCGATCTCTTCCGTGGAAGGCTCCCGCCCGAGGTCCTGCACCAGGCCGCGCGAGGTGCGGATAAGCTTGTTCATGGTCTCGATCATGTGCACCGGGATGCGGATCGTCCGCGCCTGGTCCGCGATGGCCCGCGTGATGGCCTGGCGGATCCACCACGTGGCATAGGTGCTGAACTTGTACCCGCGCTGCCATTCGAACTTGTCAACGGCCTTCATGAGGCCGATGTTCCCTTCCTGGATCAGGTCCAGGAACTGGAGGCCCCGGTTGGTGTACTTTTTGGCAATGGAGACGACCAGCCGCAGGTTGGCCTCAACGAGCTCGCTCTTGGCGTACTTGGCGCGCTCTTCGGCGCGCTCGTAGGACCGGAGCGCCTTTTTCAGGTCCTCGGCAGGCACGCCGCATTCGGTCTCGACCTTCTTGATGCGCTTCACGGCATTGCGGTAGGTGCGCTCGACGGCCAGCAGGGCCTCCTGCCGCATCTCGAACCGCCGTGCGGCATTTTTCAGTTCACGCTCACCCTGACGCATCCGCTTGAAAGCTTCCTTCAGGTCGGTCAGGGACCGGCCGGTCTTGCGTTCGAGCCCGTGGATCTCGCGCTCTGACTGCAGGATCTCGCTCACGAGCTCCCGGAGCTTCATGACGACGCGGTCCGTCTGGCGGCAATGGATGTTCAGCGCTTCGAGCTTGTCGAAGAGGGCATACCGCGTGGTCTGGATCTTTTCCCGCAGGTCCTTCTTCTTCGCCTCGGTGCAGCGGCTGCTGGCCACGTGGTTCACGAGCGTGTTGAGGTCCTTGCTGTGCCGGTCGATCTCGCCGATCAGTTTGAGCACGCGGGCATGCACTTCTTCCTCGTTCTGCGTCTGGATCTCCTCCAGGTCGTCCTCACCGGCATGAACGACCTCATGGATGCTGATCTTTCCCTTGCGGAGCTTGTCGCCCAGGTCGTGCACATCCTGCAATGAAAAAGGAAGGCTGTACAGGATCTGGGAGGCTTCACGCTTTCCCTCTTCGATCCGCTTCGCGATCGAAACCTCGCCTTCCTTGGACAGAAGGGGCACCGTGCCCATCTCCTTGAGGTAGAGACGGACCGGATCATCGGTTTTCCCTACGCCGACCTCGACCTCTTCCTCCTCGGCCTCTTCCTCGGCCGCATCGTCGAGGCTTGCCTCCTCGCCTTCAGCGCCCTCTTCCAGCTCATCCTCGGCCGGCTGACGCGTTTTGCTGTCGTGCCGCGTATCGGTTATGTCGATGTCGAGTTCGCCGTCCCCGAACAGCGAGATGATGCTGTCCAGCTGTTCCGTCGAAACGTCCTCCGGAGGGATCGCATCGCTCGCTTCCTCGTAAGGCATGTAGCCCCGTTCGGCGTTTTTCGCTGCCGGCTTTTTCGTTTCCCCTGCCTTGCCCTTCTTTAACATGCGCTGGTGCTCCTTTACGTGCTGCATCGAATCTCTGTATCGCCAAGAGCGATAGAATTTGGTTTCTACTCCGTGCTCGTACCCGACTTGCCGGGGATTTTTCTTCCCGGCCTTCTGCTCAGCTCCTGCTGTTCTTCCGTGAGTCGTTTTATCGTTGCTATGTCGCCCCGTGCTTCTGCTTCCTGGATCGCCCTTATCAGCAACTTCATTTTCTTTTCCGGGTCCTTTTGCTTGATGACCTCGACACAATCTTGAAACGATTTCGCCGGGTCTTCATAGACCATATCGAGCACAGCATAGTGGGAGAGGAGGTTCTTCAGCTCTTCGTCCTCTTCCCGTAACAGGGCGCCGGTGTCCAGTTTACCCTGCTCGTCCAGCATCTTGAAGATCCGTTCCACAGCACGCTGGAACAGCGGGTCGGTAAAATCGCGCGGCTCGATCCGGTCCTTCAGGCTCCGCGCGATCCCCTCGTCCTTCAGGATCAAGTGGATCAGGATCTCCTCTGCCCGGGGCCGTCGCCGTCCCGCCGCCGGTGCGGCCGGAGCGGTTCCGCCGGCAGGCGCGAAGGGCAACTTCATGGTCTGCTTCGGCATCTCCTGCCGGAGAACGGTCTCGTCCAGATCGAGGATCTCCGCGGTCTTCTTGAGGTAGTGGTCCCGTTCGATCCCGCTCTGCAATCGGGAGATATACGAGAGCATCTCCTCCGCTTTTTCGATCTTCTCATCGATGCTGCGGCTGGGACTGCTCTTCACCACCTGCTCGACCACGAAGTCCATGAACTTGGCTGACTGGCGCAGCCGGGCGGCAAAGGCCTCCTGGCCCTGCTTCTGCAAAAACGTGTCCGGGTCGTCGCCGCCCGGCAGGGACACCACGTTCACTTTCATGCTGCTTGAGACAAAAAGATCGAACCCCCGGAGCGAGGCCTTTACGCCGGCCGGATCGGGGTCGAAGATCAATACGAGCTTGTCGGCGAACCTCCGCATCAGCCGGAGATGCCCGTCGGTAAGCGCTGTTCCCAGCGTTGCCACCGCGTTCCGTATGCCGTACTGGTGGCAGGCGATCGCATCCAGGTAGCCTTCAACGATGATGAAGTAGCCCTGCTTGCGGCCGTGGTCCTTGGCCATGTCCAGTCCGTACAGGACGTGGCTCTTGCTGTACAGCGCTGTTTCCGACGAGTTCAGATACTTTGGCAGCGAGTCGTCCATCACTCTGCCGCCAAAGGCGATCACCTGACCGGTCATATCGCGGATCGGGAAAATGATCCTTCCGCGGAACCGGTCGTAGTATCCCTCTCCTTCGCTCCGCTTTACCACCAGCCCGGCCCGCTCCATCTGGCTAGGCGTGTAGTTCAAGTGTTTCAGGTGCTTCAGCAGGCCGTCCCATTCAGGCCGCACGTAGCCGAGCGCGAACTCCCTGATGATCGCATCGCTGACGCCGCGTTTTCTGAGATACTCCCGCGCTGCGCTGCCGGCGGGGCCTTCCAGCTCTTTGCTGAAATACGCTGCTGCTTCGGCGACGATCTTGAGGAGCGTCTTTTTCTCGTCCTCGGTCCTTTTGTCCTGCCGATGGTCCCGGTTGTCCTGCGGCAGCGTGATGCCGGAGCGTGCCGCCAGGGTCTTGACCGCTTCAGGAAAATTCAGCCCTTCCTGCAGCTCCACAAACTTGAAAACGTCTCCGCCGACGCCGCATCCGAAACAATGAAAGATCTGCTTTTCCGTGTTCACGTTGAACGACGGGGTTTTTTCCGAGTGAAAGGGGCAGAGCCCCAGCCAGTTCTTGCCCGTCTTCTTGAGCGCGACGTATCCTGAAATCAGGTCGTAGACATTGATGCTGTCCCGTACCCGCCGTATGACATCCTCGGAATACATCTTATTTCTTCAGCTCCACAACCGTGACGCCGGCGCCGCCTTCGGCCGGCTCGCCCGCCCGCGTTGCCGCGACCAGCGGGTGATGCTTCAAATAACCGGTCATGGCGGTCTTGAGCGCCCCGGTCCCCAGTCCATGGATGATCGTCACGATAGACAGGCCGCAAAGCCCCACCCGGTCAAGGTATCGATCGACCTCGGCCAGCGCCTCTTCCACGCGGAAACCGAGAAGGTTCAACCGGTCCGGCGCCTGCTCCAGCTCCTGAAGGTCCGTACTCCATCCCGGCGCTGCTGCAGACTTTCGTGACTTCCCTCGCCCGCCGGGTACCACCTCTTCCGCCGAGATCTTGAGCGTCTTCCCGTCGAGCTCGATCTCCAGAACGCCATGCTGCACGCTGAGGACCGTACCGCTCCTGGCAAGGCGGGGCACCTTGACCTGGTCGCCCGGTTGCACATCCAGCATGCTGCCGGAAGGAACCTGTCCCTGTTCAAGCTTCTCGGGCTCGAGCGTGCGTGCAAGGGACTCCATGTCCGAGCGAACAGTCTTAAGCCCGTCCTGCTCCTGAGCCCTCGCGTTCGATAGCTCCTTGAATTTCTGCCGCATCAACGCAAGGACTTCCCGGGCCTCCTGATGCGCCCTTGCCCTGACCGCGCGAACTTCTTCCTTTGTTGCCTGCAGTATGGCGACCGTCTCGCCCTGCTGCTGCCGGACCAATGCGAGCTCCCTGGCAAGGGTGTCCCGTTCGCTATCGAGCCGCTTCGTGTCCTGTTCAACCTGGCGCAACAGCGTTTCGAGCCGGGCGTCGTCCTCACTGAGCCGTGCACGGGCACGCTTGATAACGGCATCCGGTATGCCGAGCCGGGCCGCCATATCCAACCCGTAGCTTCTGCCCGGCCTTCCCGGCGTCAGGCGATAGGTGGGCTGCAAGGTCATTGGGTCGAACTCCATGGCCGCATTGACAGCACCGCCGGTCTCTGCTCCGAACAGCTTCAGGGCATTCTGGTGCGTCGTGATCATGGTGACGCATCCCCGTTCGATCAGGCTTTCGAGCACTGCCGCGCCGAGGCCGGCCCCCTCTGCCGGATCAGTTCCCGAACCGAGCTCGTCGAGCAGCACCAGGGAACGCTCGTCTGCCAGCCGAAGGATCTCGGCGATCTGGCTCACATGGGACGAAAAGGTACTCAGGTTCTGCTCCAGGCTCTGCTCATCGCCGATATCGGCAAAGAAGGAGCCGAAGCAGGGAAGCTCGCTTCCCTCTCCTGCGGTAACGGGCAGGCCTGCCTGCGCCATGAGGCACAGAATGCCCGCGGTCTTCAGCACCGCGGTTTTTCCGCCGGCATTGGGACCGCTCAGGATCAGGACCCGCGCCTCCCTGTTGATCACAATGTCATTGGGCCTGATCGTGTCCGCACCGCCTGCGGTTTTCGCTTTCCAGAGAAGCAGCGGATGCCGCGCGGAACGAAGCCGGACATCGCCTTGCATTGACAATGCCGGCACTGCTGCCCCGTATTCGATGCCGAAGCGTGCGCGGGCAGCGATCGCATCGATCGCCGCAAGCGCGCCGGTCATGGCCTCGATCCGCTCAACCTCCTGCGCAAGCATGCCGCTCAGTTCCCGGAGGATGCGCTCCACCTCTTCGCGTTCTTCCATGCGAAGTTCGGCGAGGCGGTTGTTCTGTTCCAGCACTTCAAGGGGCTCGACAAAGAGCGTGGACCGCGAGCCTGATTGTCCGTGCACAACCCCCCGGATGCTCTGCCGGAAGTTCGGCCTGAGCGGGAGCACATAGCGGTCGTCCCGCATGGTGATCACCGGCTCCTGCACGACCTTCTGCAGGGACCCGTCCTGCAGGATGCCGGACAGGCTGCCCAGAATATCGTCGCGCATCCTGCTGATCTGTTTCCGCACCCTGCGGAGCGCGGGGCTGGCCGAATCTTTGACCTCCGCCTTTTCATCAATGGCGTTGGCGACCGCGTCTTCCATCTGCGGCAGCGGCTGTATGACAGCGGCGCGGGCACGGAGCAGCGGAACGCCCTGACGCGCCAAAGTGCCCCTCTCCCCGATCCGTTCGAAAAAACCTTTGATCCGCCTGCCGGCGCCGAGCGTTTTCGCGATCTCCAGCAGCTCCAGCGGCGCCAGCGTCATACCGCTGATACGAAGTTTGTCGACCGATGCTCCGATGTCCATGATCCCGTCAAGCGGCAGGTTCTCTCCGCTCATGAACAACAAGATGCCTTCCTGCGTTTCCTGAAGCAGCTCTGCCACAACAGGCGGTGACAGCGCAGGCAGCAGCTTTGAAACAGCGGCCCGGCCGGGCTCCGATGCGGCAAAGCCGGCCACCAGGCTTCGCACCTTGTCATACTCCAGGACCTTCAGGGTATGTTCGTTCATAAACCGTGACAACCAACGCGACCGATCATGCCGGCCGCTTGAACCGTTTGAACCCGGAACACTCGACGATCTCCAGCGACGCGCTTGGCTCAAGCTTATCAAGCAACAGGTTCAGACCAAGCGTATCGCTCGACATGTGTCCTGCGATGACCACATGGAGATGATGCTTCTCCGCTTCTTTCCGGTGGTCCTCGGGCAGATGCATCGCGACCAGGGTCCCGACGCCGGACTGCACCAGTTTCTCCAGGGTCTCTTTGGAACCTGACGTCCCGCCGGTCATTTTCACGAAGATTTTTCCCGTGCGCTGTTCATCGGAACCCACCAGGATGCGAGGGCCGGCGTTGTTCCTGCGGGCCTCCTGGTATTCCGGAATATCCTTCAAAAGTTTCAGTACATCCTTTAACCGCTGCGGCGACGCGCTGTCAAAAAGCCGCTGCAGATGGCTCGATACCATGTTATCGGCCGGCGTATGAATGCAGCAATACGGAATACCGAGCAACCGCGCCGCATCAACAGGCCGGGTGTGGTTCACCGGCAACAAGCTCCGCTCGACCTCTTTCATTCTGCTGTCCAGCTGACCCTCGGCTACATTGATCGGCACGCCGAACCGGTTCAGGATATCGGCCTGCATTTTCATTACTTCATAGAAATTGGCGTACGCGCGGCCTTCGGGGTGATGGGCGAGAACAAGGTCGATACCGGCGCCCTTCTCATTCAGCCGGTCGGCGAGCAGCAGTTCCGGTGATTCAATGTCGATCCCGACCAGGATCTTCCGCACCGGTTGGTCCGGACTGCCATGCAGGACCCTGCTGTCGGCATAGGGATTGGTAAGCTGCTCAGGGTCAAATGAGGCCTGCTCGTCGGGTTCAAGCCCGTTAAAAAAAACCCGTTTGTCCTGCAACTCCTGCTCAACGGCGGCCCGCCCTCGCGGGTCGGCGTCTATACCATGCTGGATCGCACCATGGAACAGTTCTTGAAGCGTCACTGCGGGACTCCTAAAAAAAATCAGGGGGCCTGGTCCTTATGGCCCCCTGTTCAGCCTTATCGTAGAATGCAGCTCACCGCTCCGGCAAAGAGGCCGTTAACCCAGTGCACTTTTTACCAGCTCGCTCACTAATTTTCCGTCTGCGCGGCCGCCCACCATGGGGATCAGGGTTTTCATGACCTTGCCCATATCCTTGCTGCCCTGGGCTCCCGACTGGGTGATAGCCTCACGCACCAGAGGCTCCAGTTCTTCGCGCGACAACTGCTGCGGAAGATACACCTCAAGGAACGCGATCTCCGCGGTCTCCTTGTCAACGAGGTCCTGTCTCCCGCCCTTGGAAAATTGCTCGACAGAGTCTCTCCGCTGTTTGATAAGCGAGCGTACGGCTTCAAGCACTTCGTCCTCGGTCAGCGGTCCCCGCTTGTCGATCTGCCTGTTCTTAAGCGCAGCGCTCAACATGCGGAGCGTTGAGACCTTTTCCTTCGCTCCTGCTTTGAGGGCACCCTTTGTGTCTGCGTCGATCTGCTCCCGTAAACCCATCCGGTCCCCTCCAGGCACTTCGTCTTTTTTGCATGAACAACCAGAGCTAACCCTGTCTGAAAACACGCGCTGTCTTCGCTGCCTTCTTGCGTGCAGCTATCGCCTTTTTCTTCTTTTTTACGCTGGGCTTCTCGTAATGCTCTCTTTTTTTGACCTCGGAAAGAACACCTTCTTTTTCGATGCTCTTTTTGAACCTTCGCAAAGCGACTTCAAAAGGCTCATTGTCGCGTAATCGTATGCTCGGCACCCTTACTACACCCCCCTCCCAACACATCTTGTTGATTTAATTATAATTATGAATGTTCGCCAGCGCGGATAGTCCCGTATAATAATTTCCTAAAACAGCTAAACCGCTCATCCATCAAGGCGAGGAGCGGCATAATCATTATAGATAACAAGTCCTTCGATGAATGTCAAGAGAAATTTTCTTTAATTTCGCTACGTTGCCCGCTGTTTTTTGGATAGACCGGGATCGAAAAAACCTTCAACTCCGATAAGCTGCATTGATCTTAATATACTCGTTCGACAGGTCGCAGGTCCATATCGTTGCTTCGGCCTTGCCCTTATGCAGATCAATGGTTATCTGCACCTCCCGCTGTTTAAGAGCCAGCGATGCCTCGCGGTCAGCGGCCTTGCCCTGCCCTAATCCTTTCTCTACGAGTTTGGCTTTCCCGATCGAGATGTCGGTGCGGCTTTCGTCCATGTCCACGCCTGAGTAGCCGAGTGCTGCCATGATCCTGCCCCAGTTCGCATCTTCCCCGAAGAGAGCTGTCTTGACCAGGCTCGATTTTGCCACCGTGACAGCGGCACGTTTTGCCTCTGCCGGGTTCTTCGCTCCCCGCACCACGATCTCTACGAATTTGGTCGCGCCTTCGCCGTCGCGTACCACCTGTCGCGCCAGCGATCTCGTCACGGCATCGAGGCAGGCCTGGAATTTTTTCTGTTCCTTGGTGCCGGCGGCAATCCTCTTGTTTCCGGCAGCGCCATTGGCCATGCAAAGGATCATGTCATTGGTGCTCGTGTCGCCATCTACCGTAATGCTGTTGAATGACGTTTCCACCGATGACAGCAGGCACTTTTTGAGCAGGGGAGCGGCGATGGCGGCGTCCGTCATGATAAAGCAGAGCATCGTCGCCATATCAGGGTGGATCATGCCCGAGCCCTTGGCGATGCCGGCAACCGTGACGGTCTTGCCGCCGATCTCTTCCTGCACGATCGAGAGCTTCGGATAGAGGTCGGTGGTCATGATCGCCTCTGCAGCCTGCTCCCAGCCCGCGGGCGAGAGCAGACCGGCAGCGGTGACGATGCCGGATTCAAGCTTCTGCAGGGGCAAAAACTCGCCGATCACGCCGGTCGACGCAACGTACACCGATGCGGGCGGGACCCCGAGTTCCCGTGCAGCAATGTCCGCCGTGGCGCGCGCGTCAGCCAGGCCCCGCTTTCCCGTGCAGGCATTGGCACAGCCGCTGTTGGCCACCATGACCTGGCCTTTGCCCGACTTTGCCTTTGCCGCATCGAGCAGCACACAGGCGGCTTTAACGCGGTTCTTCGTGAACACCCCGGCTACGGCAGCCTCGCGGTCGGAATAAATGAGCGCCAGGTCCTTTTTATCGGTCTTCTTGATGCCGCAGTGGATGCCCCAGGCCTTAAAACCGGGCACGGAAAAACTTTTTGTATCCAGAATCCTCATTGTTCTACCCCTGTCGGAAGAATAAGTGGCCCTGTTCCGCGCTTACGGAAAAAGCCCGGCGCTGGTGAGGCCCGTTGTTTCTTCGAACGCCATCATCAGGTTCATGTTCTGCACCGCCTGGCCGGCAGCTCCCTTGACGAGGTTGTCGATAACCGATACCACAACCGCGCGTCCGGTGCGAGGGTCGGCAGTGACGCCGATATCGCAGAAATTCGACCCACGCACATTCCGTACGTTCGGCAGTTGCCCCGCCGGCAGTATCCGGACGAACGGTTCATGCTTATAGAAATCCGAATAGCGCCCATGAAGCGTCGTGGTGTCCAGGTTTTCCGTCAACCGGGCATATATAGTCGTCAGGATCCCGCGGTTCATCGGGATCAGGTGCGGTGTGAACGACACGGTCACCGGATGGCCCGCAAGCGCGCTCAGCTCCTGCTCGATCTCCGGTGTATGACGGTGCGTGCCTATCTTGTATGCCATCAACCCTTCATTCGCTTCCGGGTAATGATAGGCAAGCGCCGGACTTCGTCCTGCCCCGGATACCCCGGACTTGGAATCGATGATAATGCTTGTAAGGTCCGCTATGCCCATGCCCTGTTTGATGAGCGGCGCGAGGCCCAGGATAGCGCTCGTGGGGTAACATCCCGGGTTGGCGATAAGTGAGGCTTTTTTAATTTGTTCCCGCCGCAGCTCCGGCAGCCCATAGACCGCCTGCTTTAACAGTTCGGGATACTGGTGGCTATGCTCATACCACTGCGCATAGACCGCCGGATCGGCGAGCCGGTAATCCGCGGAAAGGTCAACGACCTTTGTGCCAAGCGCCCGGAACTTGTTCGCCGCATCCTGGGCTGTCACGTGCGGGAGAGCGAGGAATACCAGGTCGGCCTTCTTCGCTATAACGGCAGGGTCCAGGGGCTCGCAGATAAGCCGGGTCAGGCTGGCCAGATGGGGGAAAATCGCGGTGATGGGCTGGCCTGCGGACCGTTCTGACGTAATGGCGCTCACCGTCACGTTCGGATGATTGAGGAGTATCCGCAGGAGCTCCCCGCCCGTGTATCCGCTCGAGCCGACGATCGCAACTTGTAATGTTTCTTTACCCATGACCGGAACCCGACCTGAGGCCCTGCGTTTCCGCCGGGCAAAATAAAAGGGAAGGCATCTCTACCTTCCCTTGCATCGAAACAGGATATGCAACATATACAGCAGTAGGTATAAGGATCCCTTATCTCTTCGAGAACTGGAACCGTGCCCGTGCGCCCTTTTGACCGTACTTTTTGCGCTCTTTCGCTCTCGGGTCGCGGGTCAGAAGGCCTTCCTTGCGCAGCTTGCCTCTCGACTCTTCGTCGATCGTGAGCAGCGCCTTGGAGATGCCATGCCTGATGGCACCGGCCTGTCCGGAATTGCCGCCGCCGAGCACGCTCACGAGCACATCGTACTTGTCGATCGTGCCGGTCACTTCGAAGGGCTGGCGAATAATCATCTTGAGCACGTCCCGACCGAAATACTGGTCAATGGACTTCTCATTGATGGTTATCTTGCCGTTGCCGGGCATCATCCACACCCGGGCGATTGAATTTTTTCGTTTTCCTGTCGCGTAAAATCTCGATACGGTCGCAGCTGACATCAAACTTCCTCCTCAATAATACCGCAATACCACGTACGGCTATGCCTCTATAGTCATCGCTGCCGGCTGCTGCGCATCGTGCGGATGGGTTTCTCCGGCATACACTTTCAACTTGGTCATCATCTGCTTGCCCAACTGCGTCTTGGGCAGCATGCCCTCGACGGCCTTGATGATCACATCCTCGGGCTTCGTCTTCAAAAGCGTCCCGGCAGTAATGGACTTCAGTCCGCCCGGATATCCCGAGTGATGGTAATACATCTTCTGGTCAAGCTTCCTGCCTGTCAGATGCACTTTGTCCGCGTTCACGACGATCACAAAATCGCCGGTGTCAACATGCTTGGTATAGATCGGCTTGGTCTTGCCTTTCAATATCGAAGCGATTACTGTGGCCATCCTGCCGAGGGTCTTGCCCTTGGCATCGACGACAAACCATTTTCTGACGACATCTTCTTTTTTTGCCGAGTAGGTACCCATAATTCCCGCCTTGCTTGTTCAGGTGTAGTTTTTTTAAGAATTGCGAATATAAACAAATTCACCAGGTTTGTCAAGCATTTTATATTGCCATGGGCGCCGGTAAATGACACGCCAGTCAGCGCCCCTACGCAATGTCCATAAAAGTCTTTATAATTTAATTACTTATATCTTTTTTACCGGTGCGCCAACATCTCTGGCACAACCTTAAAAATAAAAAGACAACGAGTCTCCTCGTTGCCTTTTTGGCGCCTTTTTACGTAGCTTCAGGGCATCGGCCCTTTCGGTTCTCCTGCGCCTGCGACAGCAGGTCAGATCGTGAGATCGGCCTCGCAGGTACTAAGCTGTTTCAGACGCTTCTTTTTTCTGCCTCATTGCAGCAGGAGCTGCGACAACAGAGCCCATCAACGTGCCGAGCAGACCGCCGACCACAATACTTACCGTGGCTGCGCAGGCGATGCCGACCCCGATTCCCATCACAATGGCCGCGCGCACAAAAAGCGTCGGCTCAACAGTGCCGCCCATGATCTTCTGGAGCAGAATAAGGGTCCCAAAGCTGCCGAAATAGAACCCGGGAACGATTCCGGCCACTAAGAATACCAGCCCGCCCACTGTCGCGCCTATTTTCATTCCTGTTTTTACTGTTTCGTTCTTCATGACATGACCTCCTTTTGGCCGTAGCTTGTCGTATTTTACTGGGATTTATTACTTTTGTGCGGTTTTGCCTGCTTCAGCAGCCTCTTTGGCATGCACTCCTGATTCAAGCACTTTGCCTGCAAGCCAGCCGATGGAGGATGTGGCCGTCACGATCACAATACCCGCGACCAGTACCCCCATAAGCATTGAGGCCAGAACGATCATCCGGGAGAGAATGCCTGGTTGAAGCGGGAGACCAAAAAGCCATCCTGCTATATTGATCCCCATGGCGCCTCCCAGCAAACTGCCGGGCATGAGTCCGAACAAGGCGAACAGCACCAGTCCAGCACCGGCCCCAAGGTACGCTGTTTTTCTTGCTATTGTGGTCTTCATAATGAATTCCTCCTTTTCGTTCTGCTTTGACCGGTATTTTGCATCAAGCGTGCCAAACTTAAACATACTGATTTAATTACGATTCCTGTCCACTGGTCATTTGCAGATATGAGAAAACTGGAGTGACGTTATTACTATTGCGAATATCGTTATGTGCCTTACTGCTCCCCTGCCATCATTATACATACCAAGCAGATTTTTCTTGTATTGCGAACTGACCTATGCTATTTTAAGGGTCGCCCTTTAGGGGCATATTCTAAATCCACACGCGCCAGGACCTGCAGGCAGATGTCCCGAACCTAACCGTCGGGTCTGCCCGGGGATGATCGGCGCGGAGGCAAAACAGGAGGGACATAATGTCCGCGATCACGATGAAAGAGTTGTTGGAAGCAGGAGTGCATTTCGGCCACCAGGCAAAACGGTGGAACCCGAAGATGAAGAAGTATATCTTCGGAGAGCGCAACGGGATCTACATCATCGATCTTCAGAAAACGCTCAAGCTCTTCAAGGAAGCGCATGATTTCGTCCGCACGGCTGCATCCCAGGGGAAGGATGTCCTGTTCGTGGGCACGAAGAAACAGGCCCAGGACGCCATCACCGAGGAAGCAAAACGCTGCGGCATGTACTATATTTCCAGCCGCTGGCTCGGCGGCATGCTAACGAACTTCGCAACCATCAAGAAGAGCATCGACCGCCTCAAGAAGATCGAAAAGATGAAAGAGGACGGCACCTACGAAAAGCTGACCAAGAAAGAGGTCGCCGGCCTTGAAAAAGAGCGCATCAAGATGGAAAAGATCCTGTCGGGCATCAAGACGATGCCGGACATTCCATCAGTGATCTTCATCATTGACCCCCGCAAAGAGGCGATCGCTGTTCACGAGGCCAACAAGCTCGGCATTACGGTCGTAGCTGTCGTGGACACGAACTGTGATCCCGACAATATTGATTACGTCATTCCTGGCAACGACGATGCCATTCGCGCCATCCGCCTGATGGCTTCAAAGGTAGCTGATGCAGTGATCGAGGGCAGGCAGGCGATCGCCAAGGAAGCCGGCCAGGCCATGGAGGCCGCAAAAGCTGCCGGCGTTACTCAGGCAGAAGGAATGCCTGAGGCCGCAGTTGTTGAGCCGGACGTCGAAGAGTAGGCGCAGGAACAACACAAAAGTTATACTACTGTTGAAGGGAGTTTTTTTAGCATGGCCACAATATCTGCAAGCGCAGTCAAGGATCTGAGAGAAAAGACCGGGGTCGGCATGATGGATGCCAAGAAGGCCCTTGAAGAAGCTGGCGGTGATTTTGAGAAGGCCGTCGATATTTTGAGAAAAAAGGGGCTGTCTGCTGCGGCAAAGAAGGCAGACCGCGTAGCTTCCGAAGGCATGATCGCGTTCAGCAGTTCCGGCAGGACCGGCGTGCTCGCTGAGGTCAATAGTGAGACGGACTTCGTGTCCAAGAACCCTGAGTTCCAGCAGTTCGCAAAAAGCGTCGCAGAACTCGTTTCCACGCAGAACCCGGCGGACGTTGCGGCCCTTTCGCAGCTGATGCTCGGCAATGAGAGCGTCGAGGCCAGGCGGCAGACCCTGGTGCAGAAGATCGGCGAGAACATCGCGATCCGCCGGTTCGAGCGGTATGAGACCGACGGCTCGATCGCTGTTTATCTGCATGGCACCCGCATCGGCGTCATGGTGGATTATGCCGGCGGTGACGAGCAGCTGGGCAAGGACATTGCGATGCACATTGCCGCAGCGAACCCGCAGCATCTATCCCGCGAGTCCGTTCCTGCAGAGACCATCGCCCGCGAACGGGCGGTATACGAAGGTCAGGCCAAGGAATCAGGAAAACCGGCAGCGGTCATCGGCAAGATCATTGACGGCAAGATGGAAAAATTCTACACGGATTTCTGTCTTCTGGAACAGGTATACATCAAAGACCCTGACGGCAAGCTCAAGGTCAAGGACCTCTTGAAGAAGGCCGGCGGGAACGCCGCGGTCCGCCGGTTCGTTCGGTACCAGCTCGGCGAAGGGATTGAAAAGAAGAAAGCGAATTTTGCAGAAGAGGTTGCCGCACAGCTGAAGTAGCAATCGAGGTGCTGGTTCCCTCCGTGTTCGTGAACAAACGACGGGAACGGCACCACAGGTTGTATCTGATGCAATTTTGACCTGAAGCACCCCTATACTGACGATGGCGCAATCACCTTATAAACGGATCATGCTCAAGCTCTCAGGCGAGGCCCTGATGGGCGACCAGCAGTACGGCATTGACCTTGCCGTCCTGGACAAGATCGCTTCCGAGATCAAGGATATCTACGGCCTCGGCATCGAGATCGCCGTCGTCATCGGCGGCGGCAACATCTTCAGGGGCCTGGCCGCATCGGCAAAGGGCATGGAACGGGCAAGTGCCGACTACATGGGCATGCTTGCCACGGTCCTGAACGCCCTGGCCCTCCAGAACGCGCTCGAGAACAGAGGGGTCGTCACCCGAGTGCAGTCCGCCATCGAGATGCGCGAACTGGCCGAACCTTACATCCGCAGGAAAGCCGTTCGGCATCTTGAGAAAAAGCGGGTCGTCATCTTTGCGGCCGGCACGGGCAACCCCTATTTTACCACGGATACCGCTGCCGCTCTCCGCGCCATGGAGATCGGTGCGCAAGTGATCATGAAAGCCACCAAGGTGGACGGAGTATATAGCGCCGACCCCGTGAAAGACCCGACGGCAACGAAGTACGATCGGCTCACGTATATCGAAGTGCTTCAGAAAGACCTGCGGGTCATGGACGCGACTGCCATCTCCCTCTGCATGGACAACAATCTTCCTATTATCGTATTCGACCTGAACACCGCGGGAAACATCAACCGTATTGTCAGGGGTGAATCGGTGGGAACGCTGGTCGCAGGGAGGCAATAATGCTGAGCGAGCAGAAAAAAAAGGCCGAGGAGAAGATGGGCAAGGCCGTCGACACCCTGAGAAAAGAATTCACCTCGCTGCGTACCGGCAGGGCGTCGCTCGGCATGCTCGACGGCATCATGGTTGACTATTACGGCACACCGACCCAGCTCAGCCAGGTCGCCAACCTGGCAGTGCCCGATGCGCGGCAGATCACGATCCAGCCCTGGGAAGCAAAGATGCTCGGCGAGATCGAAAAAGCCATTCTCAAATCGGACGTTGGGCTTACACCGAACAACGACGGCAAGATCATTCGCCTCAGTATCCCGCCGCTGACCGAGGAGCGAAGGCACCAGATCGTGAAGCATGCCAGGAAACTCGCCGAGGATGCGCGTGTCGCCGTCAGGAACATTCGCCGGGACAGCAACGACGACATCAAGAAAAAGAGCAAGGACAAGGACGTTCACGTATCCGAGGACGAGATCAAGAAGCTGCAGGATGAGATCCAGAAAACGACAGACAATTATATCAAGAAGATCGATGAAGTTTTGACACAAAAGGAAAAAGAGATCATGACCGTGTAGTGACGGCATTAGATACCATGTTGGAATACCGGCGCCTGCCTCGTTTTACTACGAAGCAGGCAGCTTTTTTTCAGGATTTTTTTATCCCTGACGCAACGACGACTCCTGTGTCACCACTCCCCGTGATACCCTCTCTCTGCCCGCAGTTTCGTTTACAAACAGACCTCTGCACGATTCTCGCTACACAAAGTGCATTTTCAGGAACAGCTCCCAATCAGTGTCTGCTCATGCCAGGCGTCCTTTCATTAGCAAACAGACATATGATTATTAAGAAATTTTATAATGGCTTACCGGGTTTTTTCTTGACAAAAAATGGGGGTTCCTGTAAATTTTTCCTGTACTTTTATGGAATCAAAGGAGTGTACGAATGAAAGAAGGCCCTCTTTTTTTACATGTAAATATTCCACTTCCCGGTGTAACCAGTCCTGAGACGCTGGAATCATGTCGGGCCGCCATTACCTACTCGTGGCTCGCCATGGCGATCATTATTGGACTTGCGTTAATTGCACGCTTCTCGCTCAAGAAAACAGCGCCGACGGGCGTTCAGAATTTACTTGAGGTCATTGTCGGCGGCCTGAACGACTTCGTCGAAGACATTATGGGGCCTGAAGGCAAGCACTATCTGGCGCTGATCGGGACCCTGTTCCTCTTCATCCTCGTCTGCAACCTTCAGGGTCTCGTACCGGGTTTCGATTCACCTACAGCAAACATCAACACGACCCTTGCGCTGGCACTCGTGGCATTCTCGGCAACTCATTACATCGGCCTCAAACGCCACGGCATAGGGTATATCAAGCATTTCATGGGACCCATGTGGGGGCTTGCGCCGCTCATGCTCCCCATCGAGCTCATTAGCCATTTCGCGCGCGTTATGTCGCTCACGTTTCGTCTCTTCGGCAACATGGTTGCAAAGCACAAGCTTTTGCTCGTGCTGGCGCTCCTTGCGCCCTACATCGCGCCGGTCCCGATCCTCGGTCTCGGCCTCCTGGTGGCCTTTGTACAGGCACTGGTGTTCACGCTCCTGACCATGCTCTATCTGTCGGGCTCGATCGAAGAAGCGCACCTGGGCGGCGACCACCACTAAATATCACATACCCCGGAGAAAGCGTTCCCAGAAGGGATTCTTCGGGTGGTTTCACTCCGGTCATATCCGGGCAGATTTATATAAATTTAAGAAAGGAGACGAATCAATGAAGAAAGTTACAGCAATCATGTTACTGGTGTTCGGTCTGATGCTCATCGCCACGGCTGCATTTGCACAGGAGGCAGCAGCGGCCCCTGATGCAGCCAAGTTCGCGTTCTTCGGCACGGTTGCAGCAGCATCCGCAATCGGCATCGGGATCGCAGCGCTCGGCACCGGCATCGGCATGGGCCTCAGCGTCGGCCGCGCGGTGGAAGGTATCGCCCGCAACCCCGAAGCTTCCGGCAAGATCATGACCACCATGATCGTGGGTCTGGCTCTTATCGAGTCGCTCGCGATCTACACCCTGGTCGTGGTGCTCATCCTGCTCTATGCAAAGCCTTTCGGTGTCTAGTTTTTCGCACTCAATACTTTAAAGAACGCAAAAAAGGGGCGGCTTAACCGCCCCTTTTTTTATTGTCTACTGAGCAGCCGCAACGTTTTTCCGTACCCAAACGCTTATGCTGCTTTTTTCTCCTTGCCGGCGTCGCCCAGGAGGCGGGTCTCCCCGCCGACCCTTGCATTGCCGAGCAGCCGGGCCCTCCCGCCAACCTCGGCCCGATCGAACACTTCAGCCATTCCGCTCACGACCGCATCTCCATATACACTGGCAAAGCCATAGACCTTTGTATCACCGAGAACCTTAGCATTCCCGAAGACCCTGGCGTTCCCGAAGATCTCCGCCCGACCCGCGACCTCCGCCCGGTCAAAGATCCAGGCGTTTCCAAAAACAAAGGCTTCTCCGCTGATCTTGCAATGCCCGCAGATCTTGGCAAAGGGCCCGATGTAGGCTGTGTCGGCGACCTGCGCATGTTCGGCCACCATACCGCCTCCATTGGGGTGGTGATGATACTTTACACCGTCGATCTCTACTACGGGCTCCGTTGAAAGCACTTTGATCTCCATGTGAACACCTCCGTAAAAGTTGATCAGTGAGTTTTTCACCACGGTGCATATATTTCCGCACGATAAGCGCTTATCATACAATCATAACTATAAGCGTGTCTCAATTTTCAGATTTAGCATGGTTCAAGCATAGCGAAGTCGTGCAGTTTTGTCAAACCAGGAGAGAGAAGCATCGATAAGCCGGGCAAGACGTCTACCGGCGTATGCCCAGCAAACAAGACCTTTTTCCAGCAGACGAAAGCTTCTGTTAACAAGAGCTTAGGATGAGGACCTGCCCGGCACGTTCCTGCTCCCGGACAAGAGAGATGAATTTGCTTTTGCTGCCACCGGGAATTTGCTATAATGCGCATCTGTTGCACATTCGTTATCTGCCATGCATAAGGAGCTTGAATAATCATGAGCGCAACGAGCAATGTCCGTGTCAGATTCGCCCCCAGTCCGACCGGTGCCCTGCACATCGGCGGCGTACGGACCGCCCTTTTCAACTGGTTGTTCGCCCGCCATCATGGAGGGACCTTCATCCTCCGCATCGAGGATACGGACCAGACCCGATCCACCGACGAATCCATCAGGATCATCCTGGACGGCATGAAATGGATCGGCCTTGACTGGGACGAGGGCCCCTTTCGCCAGACCGAACGCATGCAGATCTACCGCGAGCATGTCGATCAGCTGCTCAAAGCCGGCAAGGCCTACCGGTGCTACTGCACGCCTGAAGAGCTTGACGCGAGAAGAAAAGAAGCTATGGCGGCGGGCAAGCCGCCGAAGTACGACCGGAAGTGCCGATCGCTCACCGCTCCCGTTCCGGGAAGGACCGCGGCAGTGCGGTTCCTGTCTTCCGATGAGGGCCAGACGATCGTGCGGGACATTATCCGCGGCGCCGTGACCTTCGAGAACCAGCAGCTCGACGACCTCATCATCCAGCGCTCCGACGGCCTGCCGACCTATAACTTCGCGGTCGTGGTCGACGATGTCACCATGAAGATCAGCCACGTCATCCGCGGCGACGACCATTTGAACAATACGCCGCGCCAGATCCAGCTCTACCAGGCCTTCGGGTACGAGCCGCCGCAATTCGCCCATCTGCCCATGATCCTCGGTTCCGACAAGACCAAACTTTCGAAGCGGCACGGCGCAACCGCCGTGACCGAATACATCGACCTGGGCTACCTGCCCGAAGCGCTCGTCAACTATCTTTCGCGCCTCGGCTGGTCCTCGGGCGACCAGGAGATCTTTTCGCCGCAGGAGCTGATCGAGAAGTTCTCTCTCGAGAATGTGGGTAAGGCGCCATCGGTCTTTAATCCGGAAAAACTGATCTGGCTGAACCATCACTATATCCAGCAGGCCGACCCGGCACGGCTGGCCACGCTCGTCTTGGACCTTTTGAGGAAAGACGGTCTTGTGAAATCGGAGCCGGACACGGAGTGGTTCAAAAAGCTCGTAACAATACTGACGGAGCGCAGCCATACGCTGGTGGAAATGAAGACCGGCGCCATTCCTTTTCTCGCGGATGATATCGCCATGGACGAGAAAGCACGAACCAAACACCTGACGCCGGACGTGGCCCCGCTGCTCTCCGAACTTGCAGACCGTCTCAAGGCTGCAGACCCCTTTACGCACGATGAGATAGAGAAGGTCTTTACTGCCCTCGTCACCGAGAAAGCCATAAAGCTCGGAAAGCTCGCCCAGCCGGTGCGCGTGGCCCTGACCGGCGGCACGGTCAGCCCCGGCATCTACGACGTGATCGAAGTCATGGGAAAAGACAAGACCATCAAGCGGATAGAAGCAGCGATCGGCATGGCAAAGTAACAGAAAAAGCCCTGCCGAATCATTCCTGCGAAGCAAAAAGGACCAATGGAGCGAAAACCTTTCATAGCTATTACCATGGGCGATCCCGCCGGCGTCGGTCCCGAGATCATCGCCAAGGTGATCGACAGCAATGAGCTGCTCCCGCTCTGCAGGCCCCTCGTGATTGGTGACGCCGGGGTGATGAAAAAGCTCGTCGAAGAGCAGCGGCTCTCGATCTCGGTCCGCAGCATCTCATCCATCGCGGATGCCGACCCTGCTCCAGGCAAGCTCGATGTGCTGGACCTGCGGAATGTGAACCTTGCGACCCATGCCTGGGGAAAGCCGGGCGCTTCTTCCGGCACAGCGGTGGTCGAGTATATCAGAAGAGCGGTCGACCTGGCCCTGAAGAACGATGTTGATGCCGTCGTGACCGCGCCGATCAGCAAGGAAATGATGAATGCCGCCGGGCATCATTATGCAGGACATACCGAACTGCTGGCCGAGCTCACGAACACCAGGGACTACGGCATGTTCTTCGTAGGCGGCGGGCTGCGGGTGATCCTGACGACCATCCACGTGGCGCTCAAGGACGTTCCTTGCCGCATCACGCAGGCCGCGGTTTTAAAGACGCTGCGCCTGGCGCACCAGGCCATGCGGTCCTTCGGCATGGATCACCCCCGTATCGGAGTGGCAGCGCTGAACCCTCACGCAGGTGAGGGGCGGCTCTTTGGCTCCGAGGAATGGGACGAGATCCTGCCGGCCGTGGTCAAGGCGCGGGGAGAGGGCATCGACGCAAGCGACCCCATCCCGGCCGACACCTTGTTCTACAAGGCGCGCAACAATTACTATGACATCGTCGTTGCCATGTACCATGACCAGGGGCTTGCCCCGCTCAAGATGCTCGCCTTTGGTAATGCCGTCAATGTCACCGTAGGCCTCCCGATCATCCGCACCTCCGTGGACCATGGGACCGCCTACGATATCGCCGGCAAAGGCTGCGCCGACCCGACAAGCCTGCTTGAGGCCGTCAAGCTTGCGGTCATCATGTGCGCTCACCGGAAGCGCATTCACAAGGAGGCATTGTGAGCTCTCATGTCCGTCCGCTCCTGACACGATCGTTCCTCTTCGCCGTGGTGTTCTTCGGACTCTTTCTGTTTTTCGTCTACCAGATGGGCCGCATGCTCATGGTGTTCCTTTCCCCGCTGCTCTGGGCCGCCATCCTGACCCTGGTGCTTTCTCCGCTGCAGGAAAGGATCGCCGCCCGGCTCAAGCACCGGAGAGGACTGGCTGCCGCGATCATGACCCTCATAACGCTGCTGCTGGTCATTGGGCCTGCCGTGTCGCTGCTGTTCGTCCTTGTTACCCAGGCAGGCGACCTGTACAGCGCCATATCGGCCCTTGTTCAGTCGGGCAAGCTCTCCGAGGCCTGGGAGAAGATAAACGGTTCGCTCCTCGACAAGATCCTGCTGCCGCCGTTTTTGCCTGACATCGATATAAAAGGCATGGTGGCAAAGGGGATCGGCGATCTTTCGTCAGGCCTGGCCGCACAGCTCGGCGGCGTGCTCAAAAATTTCGTGATCTTCGTCATCGACGTCGTCATCATGCTGATAGCCCTCTTCTTTTTTCTTCGGGACGGAAAGAGCTATTTTCATGCTTTCGTCGACCTGCTGCCCTTCACGAAACCGCAGAAGGAAGAGATCACCAGAAAATTCATCGACACCTTCGGAGCCGTGATCAACGGTGTTTTTCTCGTCGCCCTGCTCCAGGGAGCCATGACCGGCATCGGCTTCGCGCTGTTCGGCCTCCCCCTTGCCGTCTTCTGGGGGTTCCTGGCAGCCCTCCTGGCGCTGGTCCCCGTCGGCGGCGCGGCGCTCATCTGGCTTCCCGGCGCAGCCTACCTGTACTTTTCGGGGTCGGTGCTTTCTGGGATCCTGCTGGGAGTGTGGGGCTTGGTGCTGGTCAGTTTGTCGGATAATATTCTGAGACCGCTCTTGATCGGCAGAAAAGCCGACATCCCGACCTTTATCCTGTTCATCGCCCTGCTGGGCGGTCTGCAGGTCTATGGGTTCCTGGGCCTGCTTTTGGGTCCGCTGGTCGTCACCCTGCTGACCGCCCTGGTACAGATCTACCGTGAGGAATATGCGGGAAAAGCAACAGAGTGACAAGCAGTTTTTTTCTGTATTGCCCTTCGTGGCCGCTGCTGCAGAACAAGGGGAATCCGGCGCCATCATCGCATGATCACGATGTTAAAATACCGAACGTGCTTTACACAGGGGGAAAGAGTTAATGGAAGATCTGGCAAAATCTGATACCTGGCGTGTGTTCCGCATCATGGCAGAGCTCGTGGAAGGGTTTGAAGCGCTGAGCAATATCGGCCCTGCCGTGACCATCTTCGGAAGCGCCCGTCTCCAGCCGGGTTCGCCCTACTACAACAAGTGCCTGAAGGTTGCCGAGAACCTGGCAAAGGACGGTTTTGCCGTGATCTCGGGCGGAGGTCCGGGCATCATGGAAGCCGCCAACAAAGGAGCTCAGAACGCGAACGGCACTTCGGTGGGACTGAACATCGAACTCCCCATGGAACAGTCGCCCAATAGTTTTCAGGACATCAGGGTCGAGTTCCGTTACTTCTTCGTGCGCAAGCTCATGTTCGTGAAGTACGCCGTCGGCTACGTCATTTTTCCGGGCGGCTTCGGCACCATGGATGAGCTGTTCGAAGCGCTTACGCTGATCCAGACGAAAAAGATACGGGGCTTCCCCGTGGTGCTCGTGGGCAAGGAGTACTGGCAGGGCATGGTCGATTGGCTCAAGACATCGGTGCTCGCCGAGGGCACCATCAGCTCCGAGGACATCGACCTGCTGCATATTGTGGACGAACCCGAAGAAGTGTGCGCCATCATCAACAAGCGGTACAAGGACCGCATCTCCGGCGGTCATATGGACCGCAGGAATAAGGGGAAACGGGGCGTCTAGCGGGGCGTGCGCTTTTTTCGCTGTGTACGTTCCGACCGGGCTTTCAAATGCTGGGTGAGCCGCATGCCCCGGAACCAGCGTTCGATGTTCTCCCGGTAGATCATGGTGAACAGGATCAGCGCGATGCTGATGCCGGCAAGGGAAAAGAATGCCACATAACGCTGGTCCCGGAATAAGGTGCCGCCCATGGTAAGCAGCAGGGTGCCGAGCAGGCGTCCGATGGTCGAGACGATCAGAAAATCACGCTGCCGCATATGCCCGAGGCCCAGGAGATAGCAGAGCAGGTCCTTGGGAAACCCGGGGATCAGGAACATCAGGAAGGCAAGGAACATGCCTTTGTGCTTCATGACGTAATCGTAACGCTTGATCGTTTCAGGATTGACGAGCGTCTCTACCAGGGGGCGTCCCGCGAACCGCGCAAGAACGAAGGCAAGCCACGACCCGAGCGTAAGACCGATGGTGGATAACAGCACGCCCCAGAACGGCCCGAAGAACAAACCTCCCACAAACCCCGTTACCTCGCCCGGCACGGGCGCCGCAACCACCTGCAGCACCTGAAGCCCGATAAAGATGAAAGCCGCGTTGGCCCGGTGTTCTTTGATCACCGCCAGAAGGCGCTGCTTGTCCGTAAGATACTGCACCATCCCGAGCGGGAACAACAAGTACAGAATGACGGCGATGACCACGCCAAGGACAGCAAGCCCGGCGATCGTTCTTTTATTGAGGTTCATCATGCAGGTAGGATTCCTATCGTCTATTTCCTGAAGAGCTCGTCCAGCGCCTTTCGAGCCCCATCCGCATCGACCGCTGCCCCTGCTGCTCCGCGTATTTCTGCGAACACGAAATAATCGCAGAAGTTGGACCGGGCCTTGTCCTTCACCAGCCCGGCCATGGGTTCACGGCATTGTTTTGACGCTGCCCGGTCGTAGAAGGAGCAGTTCAGGCAGCAGGTGAGGTCCGCGCGGCAATGCGGACAGACATCGCGCCGGCCGATGGTCCGGCCCTGTACCAGTTCTTTTTTGCAGGCTTGGCAGATTTTCATAGCCCCGCACTATAGCGCATCGGCGTTCGTTAGACAAGATGAAAGCCGGGCAGCGACCGTGATCCTGTCGGATCGCCGTTCGTGCTGCCCGCGCGTTACGGCCACCAGATATACATGAACTGCACTCCGGGGTCCATCATTCTTCCCAGGTCGAGCGAGAACCGTGAATAGATATTGTCCTTGTATTCGCCGGGGCGGGAATAGGTGACCACTTGGGCCTGCGCAAGATGCGCCTGCTTTTTTGCCGCTTCGATCGCATCTTCAAGATATCCTACCTCGTCGATGAGGCCTTCTTTTTTTGCGTTTGCGCTTGTGAAGATCCGGCCGTCGGCAAGCTGCAGCACCTGTTCACGCGGCAGCTTCCGCTCCTTAATGATCAAAGCGACGAATCGTTCATAGATGGAGTCCACCACATTTTTAAAGATCGCCCTTTCCTCGGGAGTTACGGTGCGGAAGGGCGAGCCCATGCCCTTGCGCTCCCCTGATACGATCTCCACTGCCTGGATGCCGACCTTCTGCATGAGCCCCGTTGCATCGATGCGCCACATGATGACCCCGATGCTGCCCGTCACGCTGGTGGGCTGTGCCGATATCCAATCCGCTGCCAGCGCCGCATAATAGGCCCCTGATGCGCCTGCATCCATGAAGTGGGCGATCACCGGGATACCCGTTTCCTGCCGGAACTTCTTTATTTCATGGTAAAGCACGTCAGAGGCGGTAACGCCTCCCCCGGGGCTGTTGATCCTGAGCACCGCCGCCTTGACAGACCTGTCGCGCCGCGCCCTGTCCAGTTCCTCCCGGAGACGCGGGACCATGCCGATCTCCGATGCTCCCGAAAGGCTTGACGAGCTCCGCTCGCTGGTGATCATGCCGGACAGGTCGAGCACCAGCACCTTGTCCCTGCCGGCGCCGGAAAGGACCTGTTCCTCGAGCGGCTGCATCTCCGGTGTAAGGCTTACCTTAAGGAACGTACACCCTGACAGTACGCCGGCCACTCCCAGCGCTGCCAACAGCATCATTATTCTTTTCATCGTTTCCTCCCTGGCTGCCGCGCGAGATAGCCGTTGTTCGAGGCACTGCTCGCACTTTATGCATTATTACCGAATACGCCAAAGCTGTCAATCATTGGCTTGCGAAGCCCATTTTGCGAAGCTATGAACATACGCGTTGATCACATGGTTTATCTTCCCAGGGACCGCTTCTTTGTTTTCTATAATTAAGTCCTGAGCTGAAAACTGCAATTTACTGTATCTTGACCAGGCACATATAGTACCCCAGAGCGTTCTGGCTTTTTTTCCATGACGGCTGAGGGTATCCGTAGACGGTAACGGGGTTTTTTACACTTTTTCGGCACCCCTAGATTCTTCGAAAACACTTCTTGACTCTCCCGTGCCTTTCAGATAATATTTAAGCCTGGCTAAAAATTTGACACATGATATCAGCATGTTACAAAATCCGCAGCAAGGGGATGGGCTGAGCGGTCACTGTTGCACGGGTTCTTCCTAGTAAGAGGCCTGCGCAAAAAGCATTCAAGAAGCATTTTTAAGGAGAAAGACATGTTAGATGGTATTCGCACCAGGTTTTTTTTCGCAATCCTGATTCTTGCGTGCATCCTTCCGGGTGCGGCATGGGCAGCACCGAAAAAAGCATCCGGCGCATCTGCAGAAACTTTTGAGCAGTATGTTGCAGATCTTCAAAAGAATCCGGCCGACAAAGCCCTGCGCGAAAAGATCATAAAAACCGCACAGACCATGAAGCCAGCGCCTGCAGTTCCCGAGGAGGCCGAGCGCAACATGGCCCGCGGCGTGGTTTTCTTCACCAAAGCAACGGACAACGCCGGCTATCAGAAAGCAATCGTCGAATTCGAGGCTGCAGCCAACGCCGCGCCCTGGCTCGACAAGGCATACTATAATCTCGGCGTGGCGCAGGAAAAAGCAGGGTTGTTCAAAGAGGCGATCAGGAGCCTCAAGCTCTATCTGCTGGCAACCCCCAACGCAAAGAACGCCCGTGAAGTAAGAAACCAGATCTATATGCTTGAAGCGACTGTTGAGGAGGCGCAGGCAACGCCAGGCCCTGCGGTTCCGGCTGCCCCTGCTGCAGGCGCTGCTGCTGCGGCTCCAGGCATGACGGTTGCCAAACCAGCGCCGCTCATGAGCACCAATGCGAATCTTGACATCGAGAAGGATGTGCCGCTGAAGGTGGTCAAGCTGCCTCAGGACAAGAAGTCCAGGATACCGAGCTTTGTCGGCAGCTGGTCTTTTAAAGAACTCCGGGGCACGGAAGAAACGGTCGTTCAGGGTTTCGAGATCGTGAACACGAACGGCGTGCTCAGCGTTCTTCCCCCGAACCGGGGTGAGAACAACGTCGGTTCGGTCCGGGAATTTGAAATCACCGAAAAAACGGTCAAAGTGCAGATCAAATGGAAGATGAAGAACGTGCCGGCCTACTGGAAGACCGAGACCTACGATCTGACCATGTCGGATGATGGAAAAACGCTGAGCGGCTCTTATAACCAATCGAGCGTCGGCGGAAGGAACAAGTACCTGGATAAGAACTTGTTCCGCCAGTAAGAGAAGCACCCCTTTTCCGCCGCATTACACCTTGCCTCGTAAACGGGACGTACGCCTAAAAGCGACGTCCCGTTTTTTATTCTGCACCGGTAGCGAAATAGTCCAGACATCGCGGACAAGCCCGTGGGAGGATAGTTTCCGCTCTTTCATTTCGTGGGGGTGTGGACATTCACTGCCAAACCTGATATCATTTTTTCAGGCTTTGCTGCAGCCTTTCCTCGTCTCCCTTGGACCTTCCGACCGGGTTCCTGCACCGGCGTCCGGAGTCTGCTATGAACGAATTG
>MHDY01000253.1:38375-38939 GCA_001803705.1 Nitrospirae bacterium GWC2_56_14
GTCCTGCCTTCAGTATGAACGGTCCCATTCCTTCCCGCTATACCTGCGACGGCAAGGACGTTAACCCGCCGCTGCTGATCGAGAACCTGCCGCACGGCACGCAGTCGCTCACGCTGATCGTCGACGATCCCGACGCCCCGCGCGGCACCTGGGTCCACTGGGTGGTCTGGAACATCGGCCCGGACACACGGGAGATCGCAGAGAACACATTGCCGCCCAATGCACTGCAGGGGATGAACGATTTTCGCCGGCAGGCCTATGGCGGGCCCTGTCCGCCGACCGGCACCCACCGCTATTTTTTCAAACTCTACGCACTGGATGCGAAAGTAACGCTTGGACCCGGGGCGACCAAAGCAGCGCTCGAGTCTGCCATAAAACCACATGTGCTTGCGAAAGCGGAACTGATCGGGCGCTACACCCGGAAGTAGCACTGGCCGCAATAAGGGGGGAAAACAGAATGAGAATTTTTTCTGATATCACGAAGACCGTAGGCAACACACCGCTCGTCAGGATCAACCGGATGGCCCAGGGCATGGCCGGCCAGGTCGTGGCAAAGCTGGAAAG
>MHDY01000254.1 GCA_001803705.1 Nitrospirae bacterium GWC2_56_14
GACCGTAACACCGGCGACCTTGAATCTGATAACGGTCACGCCGGTCAATCCCAGTATCCCCAATGGCCTGACCAGACAATTTACGGCCACAGGCACCTACACGGACGGCACATCCGTGGATATTACCGCATCCGTCACCTGGTCATCAGGCACAATTGGCGTTGCGATCGTAAATCCCGGCGGCCTTGCAACAGGGGTTGGCGTCGGCACCTCGGTCATTACGGCTACCTCGGGGATCAGATCGGGCAATACAATATTGACCGTAACGGCGGCTATCTTGCAATCAATTGCCGTAACGCCGGCCAATCCAAGCATTGCCATAGGTCTGACCGTGCAGTTCACGGCCACAGGCACCTACACGGACGGCACCTCGCAGGATATTACCACATCGGTCAACTGGACGTCGGGCACAACCGGTGTTGCGACGATCATTAACGCAAGCGGACTTGCCACAGCTGTGGCGGTCGGCACCTCGGTCATTACGGCAACCTCGGGAGGCATCTCAGGGACAGCGCTTGCCGCCACAGCCCTAGCGTCAAATCCGGCGCTGGTCGACCTTGGATCAGCCGGCGCGTTCGCGGTTCTGGCCGGCTCCACGGTCAACAACACCGGCGGCACTTTTGTTACCGGGGATGTCGGAGTAAGCCCAGGGACTGCGATGGGATTGCTGCCGGCACAAGTGAGCGGGACAATACACGTGGCCGATCCTGCGGCAGTCCAGGCCAAACTCGACTTGACCGCCGCATTTAACGACGCTGCCGGAAGGTCGGTAAATGCCATCACGGTGTCCGGAAATATAGGCGGGCAAACCCTCGCTCCCGGCCTCTATAAATCCGCGTCCACGCTGGAGATCTCGTCAGGGAATCTCACTCTCGACGCCCAGGGCGACGCGAATGCTGTCTGGATCTTCCAGATAGGGACCACACTTACAACGACATCTGATCGCCAGGTCATCCTCGCACGCGGCGCCCAGGCGGGGAATATCTTTTGGCAAGTCGGCACTTCAGCGACCCTTGGAACGGGGACTGTGTTTAAGGGAAACATTCTGGCTCAAGCATCGATCACGGTGAATACCAACGCCACGCTGGACGGCAGAGCGTTGGCGCAGGACGCGGCGGTCACCCTGGACACCAATACCATTACAAAGCCGTAAGGTATGCGGTATCCGGGGTGAAAGCAGAAAGCATTACCTCAGAAATGTGGAGAGGTCCTCTTGAGGGGACCTCCCGGGAGGTCCCCTATGATAAAAATATATTTTACGGTTCCTGTCATAAAAACGATGACGCTGGTGTTGTTCGCCATTGTTTTTCTCCTTCCCTTATCCGCCCGTTCTGAGATAAAGAAAGGAAGCTTTGAAGTGAGTCCGTTTGTGGGCTACAATTTCTTCGAAAACGCGCAGAATCTGAAAGACCATCCAGTATATGGCGGACGGCTTGGTTATAATTACACGAAGAATTTCGGTATTGAAGTCGCCCTGGAATTTATCAAGAGCGCCGTTGATGACACCTCAATTACCGGCGCCAGGGAAGGACAGTTCAGAAGTCCCGTGGATGCAGTGAACCTTACCTTTTATCATATCGATGCGGTCTATCATTTTATGCCGGATAGTAAAGTTACCCCCTTCGTCGTTGCCGGTTTCGGGGGCGCCCACTATAGTACCGATATATCGAATCATGACATGTCTACTTTCGATTTTGGCGTCGGAGCGAAATACCGGGTGGCGGACAATATCGCATTCAGAATCGACCTCAGAGATAATATAGTAACTGAAGTTTTCCCTTTCGAACATGCCTACCATAATATTCATGCTTCCGCAGGGATAGTCTTTGCGTTCGGTGGCAAGGCAAAGTCCGCACCGGCCCCGAGTGTGGGGTCTGAACCGAAAGCTATGGTGACGCTGGTCGTGCTTGAGGATAATCATTTCGAATTCGACAAGTCGGCCATTACCAGGGAAGGGGAGGCGATACTGGACCAGAATATCAGGATCTTGAACGAAAACCCGAAAGTGAAGATCCGTATCGCAGGGTATACGTCAGCTCACGGCACTGCGGACTACAACCAGAAATTGAGCGAAAGAAGAGCAGAAGCTGTCCGTGACTACCTCATCAAGGGAGGCATTGCGCCGGGCCGGCTGACCACGATCGGATATGGCAAAACGAGGCCGGCAGAGTATGAGCCGATACCTGAGAACATATACTCGAAGGAAGCAAAGGCCAACATGAGAGTCCTTTTCGAAGTCATTGTGAAGTAGGAAAGCACGAAGCCGGGAGGACAGAAAGACGCTTTGAATCCAGGAGCGAGCGCACTTCAATGCGATCCCTGACAAGACGACCGCCGATTGCTGCAAGGGTCGGGCAGTACTTTCAGACGGAAGCGGTCGGCCGCGTCCAGAGGAAAAAAGGAGAACAATGAGCGCAACGAAAGGACAAAGCTGGTTATGGAGCATGCGGCATCCGGCCGCCTGGCGCGCACTTATGTTCGGGCTCCTGCTCCTTCCCGGTGCAGTGAGCGCCGAGGAACCGGCGGCTGCAGCGCTTCAACCGCGCAATGAGGCATTGAAGCCGGGAGAAATACTGACCTACGAGATCAGTTGGTCCGATTTCGTCACCGCCGGAAACGCGGTCATGGAGATTAATGAGGAAACGCTGCCGAACGGGACAACCGTCCTCAAGTTTACCGCGACGACGCACTCCGTCGGCCTGGTGGACAAGTTCTACCGGGTGAACGACAGGCTCGAGAGTTTCTTTGACCCGGCGATCATGCAGAGCCTCAAGTTCAGCCTGAATGAGCGCCACGGCAAGAAAAAAAGACGCCGCGAGCTGGTCTTCGATCATGCAAATAAAACCGTCGTCACCAAACTGAACGACGATCCGCCGGCGACCGTCCAGGTGCCCGATCAGGTGCAGGACGCCCTGTCGTCGCTGTATTACCTCCGGACCCGTGATGACTTCATCGTGGGCAAGGCGATCACCATACAGGTCCACGACAGCGGCAAGAACTGGTCCGTGGAGGTCCAAGTCCTGGGCAGGGAAAAGGTGAAGACGCCGGCCGGGACGTTCGCCGCCATCAAGGTCCGGACCTTTCCCAAGTACGAGGGGGTCTTCATGAACAAGGGGGAGATCTTCATCTGGCTCACCGACGACAACCGGAAGGTCCCGGTCCTCATGAAGAGCACGATCTCCATCGGGTCCATTGTTTCCACCCTGACGAAGATGGAGCCGGGCAGGGAAGCGCCAATACCGGAGTAACGACGCGAGGCCCGACGTTCTCCCCGGTTCTCAGTGGTAGTGTTAAAAGTTTTATGAAAACCGGAGAGGCAAGTATGAAACCACAGTGGTCACGGAGAAGTGCAGTGTGCTTTTAACCGACTCAACAATAAGACCATTCTTGAAGATGTGAGGAATGCAGTAACTGAGAAATTACTGTCGAAGGAGGGCACAGAGGGGGAGGCCGGTAATAAGCCTTAACCATGTTGAGATTCAAAATATTCTCTGTGTTCTCTGTGGTTAGATTTTGACATTACGTTCTCAGCTATGAAGGATACTGCCATGAAAAAACTCAAGATGATCGCATCCATACTCATCGTCATGGCCTCGGTCATTTTATGCGGGCGCATTATCGCCCATTCCCTTTCCAGCCAGCAGAGCAAGATCGATTATGCCGAGCTCAACCACATCAAATACGGTTTTTTCAGTGTGGAGGAATGGAAGCGGCAGATTTCCGTGATCCTTGCCGAAGAGATCAATAAGCTGTATCTGACCAGGACGGGCGAGCGGGAGCTCCGCAAACATATCGAAGCTCAGCTGAACGAGCTTATCGACAACGTCTACCGGAAGATCAGGGAAGAGAATCAGGGCTCCGCCGAGGGCTGGTTCAAACAGACGTTCATTAACATATTTGTGAGTCTGGACGACATAAAAAAAGGCGTTCCTGAATATGCCGATGCCGTCATGCGCGAGGTGACGGGATCGAAAACCAAGGCTCAGATAAAGGCCATGCTGAACGAGCGGATAAAAGAATATTTCGATGAGACCTTTGATGTGCAGGACACCTCGTACCTGAGCGCCATTCTGGCGAGGACCGGCTCCCCGGACATCGAGGCTGCGAGGCTTAGCCTGAACAGGGCGATCTCGGCCGGACAGGCGCTGGTCACCAGGGAGTCTCTTTTGCTGATAGCTCTGGCTGTTTTCCTTTTTTTACTGTCCGGCTTCAGCGGAGAACCCCTGGCCCCCTCCCAGTATTTGCTTCTCGTGCTGTCCCTGCTCGCCTTGCTGATTGCCGGCGTGACCACGCCCATGATCGATATGGAGGCAAAGATCTCGGCCATGAGCTTTGTCTTGCTGGGCCATACCGTCAATTTTGAGAACCAGGTGCTGTACTTCCAAAGCAAAAGCATTCTCGATGTTTTCCGGATCATGATCGCCCATAAGGACCTGCAGATGAAATTCGTGGGGGTCCTGCTGGTCACCTTCAGCATCGTATTCCCCCTGTTCAAAATAGTCTCGTCCCTGGGCTATTACTACAACTACCGCCAGGCGCGGGAAAACGCGGTGATCAGGTTCTTTGTCCTCAAATCCGGGAAATGGTCCATGGCCGATGTCATGGTGATCGCCATTTTCATGGCCTATATCGGCTTCAACGGGATCATTACCAGCCAGTTGGGTCAATTAAGCAAGGCAAACCAGGAACTGGTGATCGTAACGACGAACGGCACTTCCCTGCAGCCGGGGTATTACCTGTTCCTGACCTATACCCTGCTGGGGTTGTTTTTGTCGGGATACCTCACGAGAAAACCTTATGCAGAGGAGCGCAGGAATCCAAAGGAGTGATCGTCAATGAAGACTAAGCGTGTTGCTCATGATTTTCCTGTCGTTTGCGTGGGCGGTTCCGCCGGCGGCCTCGACGCCTATACCAGGTTACTGGGGCAACTGCCGGCCGATATGGGCGTTGCCATCGTTATCGTGAATCACTTGCGGACCGTCGCCACCCTGCTTCACGAAATTCTTCCGCGCCACACAACCATGCCGGTCGAACTGATCACGGAAAAATTGCTTATCGAGCCCAACCACGTTTTCATTATCCCGGAACAGCGCGATCTACACGTTCTTGACGGGGAGTTCCGTCTCAAGCCGATATCAAAGCCCCGGGGATGGCCTGACGTTATCACGATCTTCCTGCGCTCCCTGACGCAGAACTGGGACGGTAAGCTGGTCGCGGTCATTGTCTCCGGTTATGACGGCGACGGGGCGGCGGCGTTATGCGGCATAAAAGAGGTGGGGGGCATTACCATCGCGCAAAAGCCCGACACCGCCGGTCAACCGGATATGCCGGAGAGCGCCATCGAAAGCGGATGTATAGATTTTATTCTCTCACCGGAGAAGATCGCTCAGAAAATTATAAGCATTGCGCAGGCGGAGTGAAGGGAACGGAATACCATGTGTTTTTCAGCAACAGCAAGTTTTACCGCCGGAGTTTCCTTGTCAGTACTGGGTGCGCTCGTACTGAAAAAGACAAAAAGAAATGCGGAGATTCCCTTTGCAATGGTCCCACTCTTGTTCGGGGTGCAGCAACTCATCGAGGGAATGCTGTGGCTGTCGTTTCAATTCGATGTTCCTCTGCTCAAGATGACCGCGACGCACGGGTTCACCCTGTTCTCGCACGTACTGTGGCCGATATTCATACCCTTCTCGATCGGATTGGTGGAAACCGCAGCGTGGCGCAAAAAGGTGATATGGCTTTTCCTGACAGCAGGGATCACGGTCGGCTTGTACAATCTTTACTTTATCGTCACTTATCCTGTCATTTCCGAAGTTCATTGCAACATCGTGTATGCTTTACCTCATTTTCATAAAATTCAGGTGATGGCGCTCTATCTTGCGGCGACCTGTGTAGCTTGCTTCTTTTCGAGCCACAAAATGATCAATATCTTCGGCGCTCTGGCGTTAGTGCTCTTTGTGGCGGCTTACTGGTTCTACTCCGTCGCGTTTTTGTCCGTGTGGTGTTTTTTTGCCGCGATATTGAGCGTTGTCATTTACCTGCATTTTACATTTGAACATGAACGAGCGCCTGTCTTCATGCGGCTCCGCAGCACCTGACACGGTGGTGCCGCAGACGCGCTCAAAGGGGAATAGCATGAAAAAAGCGATCGCACTGGCAGTCATCATACTCTGGGCGCTTGCGTCGATGGCCGGCTATCTGTATCTCTCCGGGAAGATAACCACGGGAAAACGACAGATTGTCGCCGGGCAAAACAAGGTCGACCAGGGACAGACCGCGCTCGATGAGGGCAAGGTCAAGCTGGAAGCGGGCAAGCAGGAGCTGTCGGAAGGCAAGAAGGAGTACGAGGAGGCCAAGGACAGCTGGCTGCTGGTGTTTGCCGACAATCTATTCAAGGGGGGAAAGGGCTTCAAAGAAGCGGAAAAAAAGATCGCCGCCGGAGACGAGCAGGTTGCCCAGGGAGAGGACAAGGTGAACGCCGGGGAACGGCGGCTTGATGCCGGCGAACGGAAACTGAGCGAGGGGCGGGAACAGTTGGGCCTGGCCGAGGGCGCGCGCATAGCCTGTGCGCTCGGGGCGGCTGTTTTTACCTCTCTCGCGATCGTGCTGGGGTTCTGGTGGCGGCGCTCACTGTACCGGACCTTCAAGAGCACCGGCGACTGATGTGCGCAGCAACCATGATGCGGAGGAAAAGAACGTGAAAAAGGAAACACCACCCGGCGCAGCCGGCGACCCGGGGAATACGGAGCTCCGACAGGCCGCGGACAAAAAAACGCGCGCGGTTCGCTTCGAGGTGTCTTCCACAACGCTGCTCCAGCTCATCCTCGTCGCGGCCGGTCTCTGGCTGCTGATCAAGCTGTGGCCGGTCTTCCTGGTGCTCGTGGTCGCGTTTCTCATCGTCGGGACGATGAGTCCGGCCGTCAGCTGGATGGAGGCGCGGCGCGTCAGGCGCGGACTTGCGATCGGCATCGTCTTCACCCTGCTCTTTGTTGTCGCGATGCTCGCGGCGGTGCTGACGATCCCGACGCTGGTGGCGCAGGCCTCGGCGCTGATCGAGCAGGAGCCCGCGTTTCGCGCGCGCCTGGCGGAGCATCTTGACCGCTCCAACCTGACCGCGCCGGTCGCGGTCTGGCTGCGGCACGTGAAGTACGATGCGCTCACGAATTCCATCAGAGACTCGGCCTTCGCTTTCTCCCTGCGCATGTTCGAGGCCGTGGCGTACGGCGCAAGCGCCATCTTTCTTGCGCTCTACATTATGATCGACCGCGACCGGCTTCGCGGCGGGCTGTTCGCGGTCGTCCCCCGGTCGCACCACATCCGCCTCGCCCGCGTCATGATGAACCTGGAGACGATCGTCGGCGCGTACATCCGCGGGCAGCTGATCACGTGCCTTCTTATTGCGATCTTTTCCTTTGTCCTTCTGGTGGCGTGCAGGGTCCCGCACGCGCTGGCGCTTGCCGTGTTCGCGGGCATCGCGGATGTCCTTCCGTACATCGGCGCGTTCCTCTCCATAGGGCCCATGGTCCTTGCGGCGCTGTCGCGCGGCCCGGTTGTCGTCGCCGTGATCCTGCTGGTCATGCTCGCCTACGAGGAGTTCGAGAGCCGCGTGCTCGTTCCCCGCATTTATGGAAAAGCGCTTCGCCTTCCCTCGTCCGTCGTGCTCTTCGCGCTCCTTGCGGGCGGGACGCTCATGGGGATCTCCGGCGCGCTCCTTGCGCTCCCTGTGGCGGCGATGGTCATGATGCTCATCGAGGAGCTTCGCGTCGAGCTTCCGGGTCAGCAGGAGCAGGTAGCTGATGTGATACAGCGCGCCGTGGACGAGCGCTCGGAGGACGAGTACGAGCGCCGGACCGAGGGCGTGCCTGCCGAGCAGGCCGCTGCGATCGCCGTTGCGATGTCGGATGACCGGCGAAAAGAGGACAGCAGCCCGCCCGAGGCTGCGAAAGTGCCGGACCCGAAGGGCAAACAAGCTGCAGGAACTCCCACAGATGCTGATAAAGAAGGGGGCAAATGATGAGCATGATAACGACAAAAGACGACACACAGATCTATTGACCGTTCGGCACTTTTTCAGCAAACAGTTCATATTGTAACAATTGAAACTAAGGTAATGGTAACTAACCAGGAAAAAGGCTGGATCCAGCCGGGAGGTAGCTTCATGTCCTTGATAATTTATCTCGTCGGTTTTGCGTTTGTCATTGGCGGCGTTGCGTGGGCCCTTGTTGTCGCGGGGCTGGACACCATCTACGTGATGATCGCGACCGTCATACTTGTCGGCGTCGCGATCTTGACCGGGGTGACCCGTACCCGCACGAAGGACTGATCCGGTTTCCTCCCCCTTGCTTGCGGATGTAATTGGATAAGGAAACGATATGAATCGGGGTCAAGCTGGAAGAAAAAACCGATCTTGAATGAACATGCTGGAAAAGCGATGAAAAGACAGAAGATCATCATAAGAAGGAACGAGCACGAGAAAAGCGGTCTATCTTTTTTTCTGTTTCATCCTCGGCATATCTGGGTGTTGACCAAAAGATCTGCAGCGGCCTGGGTGGACGATTACGCCTCGAGCATGGGCGCAGCGCTTGCCTACTACACACTGTTCGCGATCGCCCCGCTGCTCATAATCGCCATTGCGGCGGCCGGTCTTGTTTTTGGCCAGCAAGCGGCCCGCGGAGAAATCGTCGCGCAGATACAAGGCCTCATCGGACGGGAAGGCGCGATCGCGGTGCAGGGCCTGCTGAAAAGCGCCAATGACCCCGCCCGGAATCTCTTTGCGACGATGGTCAGCATCATTACCCTGCTCATTGGGGCAACGACGGTGTTTGCGGAACTGCAAAGCGACCTTGACCGCATCTGGCGTGTTCCCGCACCTGCGAAAGCGAACGGCATATGGACCCTGCTGCGCACGCATTTGCTTTCCTTCGGCCTGGTGCTGGGACTGGGGTTTCTTATGCTGGTTTCGCTGTTGCTCAGTGCCGCGATCGCCGCTTTCGGCAAATGGAGCAGCCTGTTTTTTGAAGGATGGGAAACGCTTCTTAATGCGCTTAATTTCAGCATCTCTTTTGTCATTACGACGCTGCTTTTTGCGATGATCTACAAATTTACGCCGCGCGCCAGGATCGCCTGGCGGGACGTGTGGGTCGGCGCGGCAGTGACCGCGATCCTGTTCGAGGTCGGCAAATTCCTCATCGGCCTTTATCTGGGAAAAACCAGCGTGGCATCCGGTTTCGGCGCCGCAGGTTCGCTGGTCGTTTTGCTGGTGTGGGTCTATTTCTCGGCGCAGATCTTCCTGCTCGGGGCGGAATTTACCTGGGTGTACGCGCACGAGTATGGTTCGAAAGCGGCCCCACTGGAGCAGAAATCGGTCACGATGGTGCCAAGTCGTTCGGCCGGAGTGAACGATAAAAAACGTATGGGGTCAGCCCGTTGACATTGGACAAGGATGACTAATACGAACGCATTAAATAATGACACATGCTGTTCCCTTTTTATCCTCTCCCCTCTGCGGGAGAGGGTAGGGTGAGGGGGATCCCTCCGAGGGATGTAACAATTTTTAATTCGTTTGCATTAACACGAACCGGTCGTCTAGCGGGGTTTCCACGGTCAAGGATTAGAAAAGGGAGGTTACCATGAGAGTTTTCTGTGTCGTATTATTGGCAGTGCTGGTGTTCGCGAATCTTCCGGCAGCAGCTTTTGCCGAACAAGATTGCCCGGGAATCCATGTGAAGATCCTGGATATACGGAACAGCACCGGAACCGTTGCGTGCGCGCTTTTCGAATCGCCGCCGGGCTTTCCCGCGGAGTTCCTGCACTCGGCGACGAATGTTATGATCATAAAGATCCGGAAATCGCAGGCGCGCTGCGACTTTATGGACATCCCGCCGGGAACGTATGCCATGGTCGTTATTCACGACGAAAATATGAACGGCAAGCTCGACACCAATGCGCTGGGGATCCCCAAGGAAGGCTACGGTTTTTCGAACAATGCGAAAAAATGGCTCGGCACGCCCTCGTTCGCCGCTGCCAGCTTTTCCTATGACGGAGAGAATGTCGATCTGACGATGAGCCTGAATTACTGAACGTTCGCTGCATGATCGTCGGTGAATATTAACGGTCTCAAAATAGTATAGACATCAATGCACAACAAAAACGAGTGAACCACCCCACCTAACCTCCCCTTGGCAAGGGGAGGGAGTGTTGTGTAGCCCCTCCTTGATAAGGAGGGGTTGGGGAGGTGTGTTCCGATTATGTCGTTTCTATTTTGAGACGCTTATTAAACGCTGTTTCAAAGGAAAATGAACAATGATGACCACTCCCTGCATGCTCCGCGCTGTTCTGTTCCTGTGCTTCAGCATGGTTTCATTGACCCCCCCGGTCTGGGCAGGCGATGAACCACCCTCGAAGACAGCTGAACAAGGGAAGGACGATCTGAGGCGGCTGGTCCTCCTGTCCCGGCTTGTTGCCGGCAAACCCTCATTATTACGCGAACAGCCTTCAGCCGCGCAAGTTCGCGAGTTGTCGGCCGAGCCTTTTGGCTGCCGGTCGTCCGGGGTGAACGAGTGCATATTGTCCCAAATAGCGCAGGTGCTCCTGCAGCAGGCAAAAGACAAGGAACCAATATTCGCCGCAACACAAAAGGCAGCGGTTCAAATACACTTCATGAGGGCAACCGATGCCTGGTCCGATAAGGATATTGAAAACAATTGGGACGTTGTTAAGAAATGGACGGATGCCGTGGGCCCGGCGGTTCTGCTGGCAGGCGCGTTCATGCTCTCTCAGGAAAAGAACGGGAGTTCCAGCCACGCGGCGGCAACGCTTATCGGGAGCGGCGCCACGCTGATCCTGGTCGGCAATATAGGGACCCTGGGTCAATTATACGGCGGGGTCAATGACAAGCAGCGGGCGCAAACTGCCCGAAGAACGATCAATACCCTGCAGGACATTGAAGTGTCGCGCCAGGCCTATGAAGATTCACAGCTTATTTACGGGTTTTTGGATAGTTACAGCAATAAATCCCGAAAACTGCTGGGTACGATGGTTTCGCTGTCAAAGGATGCTCAGGATTTAAGTGGTGCGGCGCCGTCTGTTGCCACGTCGAAGAGGATCGTTGAGCTCTGTGATAAAACGAGAGAGACGTTAGCCGAATTCAGAGTGGCTGCCGGTTTTGCAGACGAGTACGCAAATCAATTATTGCGCCTGTATAAAAGATATCATGACGAGGTCTCTCTGCCCGCGGATAAGGCTAAATTCGAGAGCGCGCAGCAAAGCGTGAAAAAATTCATTGATGCGTATCATGAGCTCATTGTTCCTTTCCTGGAGCGCCTGCCTGAAGAAATTGAAGCAATGCAGAATATAAGGGCGGCGGTCATTGCAAACAGCATTGCTGCCAAGCAATACTTTTAACGGCAGTTTCATCCGATATGACGTGAGTGCGGCACGGGACCCATTCTGGCCTCCTGTAGGCAGAGCGCATCATTCCCATGAATTTCAGCGGTTTTTTGCCGAATTCATGGACCGGGCGCTATACTTTAAGCAGAGGAATGGACAGCCGTGCTTTCCCCGTAGCCCCCTCCCCTCGAAGGGAGGGGAAGAAAAAAGGAGGACGTATGATAACCAGGATCCTTGTACCCATAGATGGATCAAAAGTGTCGCAGAAGGCCGCAAAGTATGCGGTCGAACTCGCGAAGCAGACGGGCGCATCGTTAACGCTGCTGAGCGTCATCGATAAGCGCTTCCTCATCGAACAGGCGGTATCGGCTTCCGCATCGCCAACCCATGTAAGAGAATCTGTCGAGGATTATCTGAAACAGTCGGCCCAAGCCGCCACGGACGCGATCGTAAAGCTCTGCGAACGGAATCGCATTCAATACCGGGCGGCAATACGGACAGGGCATCCGGTGGAGGAGATCTTGAACGAGGCAAAGCGGGCAAAGGCCGACGTGATCGTTATGGGCTCTCACGGCAAGAGCGCATTGCGGGCGGCAATGCTCGGCAGCGTTACCTACGGTGTCATGCACAAGGACTCGAAGATCCCCGTGCTCATTGTGAAAAGATAGTTCCGGGCCGAAACCGAAGGTTGTGCACGAAAGGGAGACACGGAACAATCATGTCCCGCGGGAAACGATACCACGAAAAATTGTATCAAGCGGTCTTGCCTGCGAAGACGTCCCGCTTTATCCCGGGCAATCAGGTTACGCTGCTGCAGAACGGCGAAGAGTATTTCCCCGCTCTTGAAGCGGCGTTCGACCGGGCAACGCATGCTATTTACCTCCAAACGTATATTTATGAGCAGGATGCCACGGGACGGCGGATCGCGGACGCGCTGAAGCGGGCCGTATTGCGCGGCGTGAGCGCCTATGTGCTGATCGACGGCTACGGGTCCAAGGACCTGCCGCACGGCATGCTGGACCGCTTGCGGGCCGACGGCGTGAAGGTGATCATCTTTCGCGCCAAGATATCCCCCTGGACGTGCCGGCGCGAGCGCCTGCGCCGGATGCACCGGAAGGTAGCTGTCGTGGACCGGGAGATCGCCTTTGTCGGCGGGATCAACATCATTGACGACCGCGAAGTGACGGGCGCCATGCCCCCTCGCTACGACTATGCGGTCGCCGTGGAAGGACCGCTGGTGGACGAGATCCATCTTTCCGTCCAGCGCCTGTGGTCGAGGATGGCATGGAGTTATTTTCGCAAAGGGCCGGTCCGGGACAGGACCTTGCCCGTTTCCTCCTTTGCCGGGGGGAGCATGAGCGCGGCGTTCCTGGTGCGGGACAATATCCGCCATCGCCGGGACATTGAGTGGGCCTATCTGCGGGCGATCGAACAGGCGGGATCGGAGATCATTCTCGCCCATGCCTACTTTCTGCCGGGGCTTGATTTTCGTCATGCCCTGATCAATGCGGCCGGCCGGGGGGTCCGGGTGGTTCTGCTGCTGCAGGGGAGGATGGAATTTTTTCTTCAGCATTATGCCACACGGGCGCTCTATGGCACTTTTCTCGACGCGGGAATCGAGCTCTACGAATACCGGAAGAGCTTCCTGCACGCCAAAGTGGCGGTTATCGACGGACATTGGGCGACGGTGGGGTCCTCGAACATCGATCCCTTCAGCCTGCTGCTTTCCCGGGAAGCGAACGTTGCCGTGGATGACGGGGAATTCGGCGCGGCCCTGGCGCACAGCCTGAAGCGGACCATGGAGATCGACGGTCTGCGGATCCTGCGGGACAGCTGGAAGCAGCAGCCCGCGTATTTACGGGTCCTGAGCTGGCTCAGTTATGGCCTGCTGCGGGCGATCGTCGGGATCAGCGGATATGCCCGCGACCCCGGCCAGGCACGGAAGGCGCCGGGGAAGTCAGTTTGAAAATAACGCGGATTTTCTCTGCGCCTCTGCGTCTCCGCGGTCACATTGGTTTGCAGAGTCGAAGAGTACACAAAGAAAAACGAATTCAGTTGCTTGAGGCACCACAATGAAAAAATTTACCAACCTCTTTTCGTTCCTGAAATGGTCCTCTGGTTTCCTGATCAGCGTGGCGCGCGATTTCAGGCGCAATCAGGGTCTCCTGCTGGCCGGCGCTATCGCCTATTATACCCTGCTGTCCGTTGTGCCGCTGTCTATCCTCGCTCTTATGGCGTTGTCGCATTTTGTCGAAAAAGAGCTGTTATTGCACACCTTATCGACGTACATCGAAATGATGATCCCCGGCTATGCGGTTACCTTGACCGAACAGGTGCTGGTGTTTCTCGAGCACGGCACGACGGTCGGGAGTTTTGTTTTTCTGGCCATGCTTTTTTTCAGTTCCATCGCTTTTACCGTGCTCGAAAGCGCCATGTCCGTCATCTTTTTTCATCGGATCAGAACACACCGCCGCCACCTTTTACTGTCCGCCGTTATCCCCTATGTATACATCCTTTTGATCGGACTGGGTATCCTGCTGGTGTCGTTCATTGCGGGCGCCATAGAGACACACAGCGGCAGGCAGTTGGTCATACTGGGAAAGGACCTCAGCCTTGAAGGACCCTCCTTCTTTGCTCTGTATTTTATGGGGATACTCGGCGAGATATTGCTGCTGACGTCCTTCTACCTGGTAATGCCCGCGGTGCGCATCACGTTCCGGCACGCCTTGATGGGAGGGACGATCGCCACGGTCTTATGGGAGATCACCCGCCGCGTGCTGGTCTGGTATTATTCGGTCCTCTCGTCGGTAAATCTGATCTACGGCTCTTTTGCCACGTCGGTGGTTGCCCTGCTCAGTTTAGAAGCGATAGCAATCATCATTCTGCTGGGCGCCCAGGTCATTGCCGAACTTGAGCGCAGGAACGCTTAAGGTCCGTTCGTACATCGGCGGCACGTGATCTTTTTAGTTTAATTGCACAACTCAACGTGCTACTATCAAGAACCCTACCCCGACTTCAGGAGAGTACATGGCCAAAAAACAGCCATTGGTCAGGCGTCCATCAAAGGGAGCACCGAAAGGGTCAAACCCCGGGAAGGACCCGATCGCCGGCAGCGTCAGTAAGAGAGCCAAACCGGCAAAGCCTTCCTCCAAACGCCTGACGAGCCCGGAGACAGAACAAGGGCCTGTTGTTCCCAACCGGCCGGAAGAGCGATCCTTTTTCATCGTCGGGATCGGCGCTTCCGCGGGAGGGCTCGAAGCATTCACGAAGCTGCTGGAAAACCTTCCGCCTCATACGGGCATGGCGTACGTGCTCGTTCAGCACCTTGCCCCGACCAAAGACAGCATGCTTGCCGGACTTCTGGCAAAGGCGACCTCCATGCCGGTGCAAGAGGTACAGGACGGCATGCTCGTCGAGCCGGACCAGGTATACGTCATTTCTCCCAATACGGTATTGGCTGTTTTCCACGGCAAGCTCAGGGTCCTGCCGCGCTCCGATCCGCATGGGCAGCATTTGCCGGTCGATTCTTTTTTCC
>MHDY01000255.1:0-1546 GCA_001803705.1 Nitrospirae bacterium GWC2_56_14
AATCCAGCATTCCAGACAATGCTCCACCAGTCTTCGGCGCTGTCCAGAAAATAGCCGATGTTCTTTGCCTCCACACGGACATCGGTCAAGCCTGCTTTTTCGAAAAGCTCCCTGCACCCCTGCTCATGGGCAATGCGTTTCCAGGCTTGGGGAGGGTCGGGAACGCCGTAGCCTGCGATCCGGTCGAAGAACAGCTCCTTGAGCGGCGAGAAGTAGTTCTCCTGAAAGTTCGATATCATGATCCTGCCGCCGGGCATTACCCTTGACGCAATGTGCGCCAGCTGTGTTTCCATGTCCAGGACAAAGAAGATGCCGAAAGCGCAAACCGCACAATCGAACCGGTTTTCCGGAAAGCCCAGGTCCTGCATGTCCCGTTCGATGAAGTCGACATTGTTTAGATTCAGCGCAGCGGCTTTTTCCCGTGCCTGTGCAAGCATACCGGACGAAAAATCCACGGCGGTAACGCGGCCGTGCGGCAGCAGACGGGCGATCGCGACAGACGCATGACCCGTGCCGCAGGCAACGTCGAGCACCTGTTCGTTTCCACGCAGTTGGAGCAGGCCGGCCATATTTGCGGCGCTATCCGGAAAGAAGCGAAGCGGTTTGCCGTCATAATCCCGGGATACGGTATTGAAGGTATCTATCAATTGTCTCTTCAGCTGCTTTTCGTCCATGGCGTTCCTTTCTCAACTCCCCACTCCGAAATCCAGACCTCCGAACTATTTCTATTTCCTCTGTCCCAGGATCACCAGCACCACACCGGCAAGAATGATAAACATGGCTGTGACCGTGCTCCCCGTGATCTTTTCGTCGGCGAACCATACGCCGAGCAGCACCGCGAGTGCTGGGTTCACGTAGGAGTAGCTTGTTGCAAGCGCCGGCCGGACGTTCGTCAGCAGGTAGGTATAGGCCGTATATCCGAGCAGAGACCCGAATAGAGCAAGATACACAAGCGCCGTGACCGCGCGCGCAGACGGATGCGCAGGAAAAGTTTCACCGGACAGCATTCCGACAAGTAAGACAAGAAGCCCTCCGGAGAACATCTGGGCCGCACTGGCCATCATGCCCGACGGCAGTTTCAGGCGCAGGCTCAGAACTGAACCGAAGGACCAGGATGCCGCCGACAGAACGAGCAGGGCGGCTCCCGTTGGATGGGCGCGCAGATCGCCGTTCATATTCAGCAGCACGATCCCCACAAACCCGAGTGCGAGGCCGATCCATTCATTCCGCGCCGGCCACTGCTTCCAGATGCCTCCGAACAGTACGGTCCAGAGCGGTGTCGTCGCGATCACGAGCGCAGAGGTGCCCGACCCGACCCATTGCATGGCGTATACGACCCCGCCCGTCCCGCCCAGGAGCAGGAACGCGCCGATGACCGACGAATCCCGCCATTGTCTGCGGGTAGGGGAAGGGCTCCCCTTCATTCGCAGGTACCCGTACATGCCCGCGCCGACGAGCATGTAGCGGAAACCCGCAGTAAAAAAAGGAGGGAAACTTTCGAGTGCGAATCGTATCGCCAGATAGGTGGAACTCCAGGCGAGATACA
>MHDY01000255.1:1630-8766 GCA_001803705.1 Nitrospirae bacterium GWC2_56_14
ACATGCCAGCCGATAAAACCCATTCCCACCCAGCCCTCCCTTTGAACTTGAAGGGGGACCTATTTATACCATAAGACGATAAAAGAAAAAAGGCCACGGAATGTGTTTTCCGTGGCCTTGTGGGTGTTCTCTGATCTATTCGTCTGGCAAAAAACTAATAGAATCTCCCCTCAGCCACGGCTATGAGCTGCCATGCTGCCTTGCGTACGACAGTAAGAGTGAGGAGATTCATAGTGAACATGAAAATGACTATAGAAAATATCCGTGAAGCTGTCAAGTGTTTTTTTCGCAACGTGGTTCGATACCTGTTGCTCCATATACTGATTGGATCACGGACACAGTTCCAAGAGGTGGGGATGGCAAGTCAGGCTTCAGGTAGCGTGGGTGATTCGCTCTCCCGGTCCTTGCTGTGGTCGCGGGCAACGAGCATGTAGATGGAAGGGACGATGAAGAGTGTGAAAAATGTGCCGATGAACAAGCCCCCAACCAGGACAATGCCGATGGAGTTGCGCGCGGCGGCGCCGGCGCCGGAAACGAGGACCAGCGGAAAGTGACCGGCGATGGTGGCGGCGGTGGTCATCAGGATCGGCCGCAGGCGGGTCAGAGACGCTTCGCGCACGGCGGCGAGCTTGGCAAGACCTTGAAGCTGGAGCTTGTTGGCGAATTCGACGATGAGGATGCCGTTCTTCGCCACCAGGCCGACCAGGGTCACCAGGCCGACCTGGGAGTAGATGTTGAGAGTGGTGGTCCAGCCGTGGGTCCAGAAGGGCGTGTTTGGGTCGGGTATCTTCAAAAAAGTGAAGAGGAGCGCGCCGAAGATCGCGAGCGGCACCGAGCCGGCGATGATGACGAAGGGGTCGCGGAAACTGTTGAACTGGGCGGCCAGCACCAGAAAAATGAGGATGATGGCGAGGGAGAAGGCAGGGAGGAACTTGCTTCCCTCGGTGCGCAGCTGACGCGATTCTCCGGTATAGTCGAGGACATATCCTTTGGGGAGAATCTTTGCCGCCTCATCCTCCAGAAAGCGCAGGGCCTCGTCCAGCGGCCGCATTGCCACGCCGCTGATCTTTACGGCGTTGAGCTGCTGAAAACGGTTGAGCGAGCGGGGGACCACGCTCTCGCGCAGGGTCGCGACCGTGGAAAGCGGCACCAGCCTGCCGTTGGGGCCGGTGACGTGGATCTTCTTCAACTGGTCCGGCGTGAGGCGATCGACGCGCTGGATCTGAGGGATGACCTTGTAGCTCCGCCCGGCTATGTCGAAACGGTTCACGAAGCCGCCGCCCACCATCGCTCCCAGGTCAGCGCCGACCTGCTCCAGGCTGAGCCCGAGGGCGGCGACCTTGTCGCGGTCGATAACGAATTCGGTCTGGGGCTGGTCGATCTTGACGTCGATGATCGGCGGAAAGGCGAACATGCCGCTCTCCATCGCTTTCAGCTGCAGCGTCCGGGCAAACTCAAGGATCTGTCCGGTCTCGGCCGTGGATGCCAGGACGAGTTCCACCGGGAACTGGCCGCCGCCGGGGAGGGCCGGCGGTGCGACCGGGAACATCTGGATGCCGGGGATGGCCTGCAGCTTCTGCTGCACCGCGGGCAGGATCTGGAAGACGGTGCGCTCGCGGTCGTCCCACGGTTTTATGACCATGCCGAGGAAGCCGAAGTTGGGGAAGGTGACCTGAAAGGTGAACTCGGTCTCCGGCATGCTCAGGAAGGCCTTGTTGGCCGCAGCGGCGTAGCGGCTGGTCTGATCGAGGGTGGAATCAGCCGAGGCTTCGAGGATGCCGAAGATGACCCCTTGGTCTTCCATGGGCGCGAGCTCGCTGGCTGACATGATGAACATCGGTACGGCGAGCAGGCTTACCACGATCCACACCGTATAGACCGCGGGGCGGGCGCGGAGGGTGGCGTCAAGAATGCGTCCGTATGTGTTCTGGAGTCGTTTGAAGTCGCGGGAGATCCGGCCTGCCAGGCCGTGCTCCCCGGCGCCGGGTTTAAGCAGCGTTGCCGACATGATGGGCGACAGGGTGAGGGCGACGATCCCGGAGATGGTGACCGCCCCAGCAAGGGTGAAGGCGAATTCGCGGAAGAGCGAGCCCGTCAGCCCCCCCTGCAGGCCGATGGGAAGATAAACCGCAGCAAGGGTGATGGTCATGGCAATGATGGGCCCCACCAGCTCGCGTGCGCCCTGGAGCGCCGCATCGCGTGCAGACTTCCCGAGGCTCATGTGGCGAGCCACGTTCTCCACGACCACGATGGCGTCGTCCACGACGAGGCCCACCGACAGGACGATGGCCAGCAGGGTGAGGAGGTTGACGGTGAAGCCGAAGGCCTGCATCAGGAAAACGCCGCCGATGAGCGACACCGGGATGGCCACCACGGGGATGAAGACCGAGCGAAAGGAGCCGAGGAAGAGGAAGATGACGATCACCACGATCAAGAGCGTGTCGCCCAGCGTTTTGAGCACCTCCTGGATGGCGTTGTTGATGTATTCGGTGGCGTCATAGGCGACGAGCGCCTTGAGGCCGCCTGGCAGGTCGCCTTGGATCGCTGACATTTCAGCACGAACGCGTTTGAGCACGTCTATGGAATTGGCGTTAGGAAGGGGCCAGATGCCCATGAAGACGGCGGTCTGCCCCGAAAAGCGGACCTCGGCATCGTAGTCCTCGGCACCCAGCACCACGTCGGCGATCTCCCCCAGGCGCACGATGGACCCGTTCTGCTCGCGCACCGCCAGGCGCTTGAAGTCATCCACCGTGTTCAGGTTGGTGTCGGCGGTCAGGTTGACTTGGATGAGCGCTCCCTTGGTCCTGCCCAGGGCGGCCAGGAAGTTGTTCGCTGCCAGCGCCCGGCGCACCTGGGCCGGGCTGATGTTAAGGGCGGCCATTCGCTCGGGCTTGAGCCAGATCCGCATTGCAAAGGTGCGGCCGCCGAGGATGTCAGCCCGCTGCACCCCGGCAACGGCCGAGAGGCGCGGCTGGACGATGCGCGCCAGATAATCGGTGATCTCGTTCTGCTGCAGGATGTCCGAAGAGAAGCTCAGATAGGCCGAGGCGAACTCACTGTCGGCCGATTCGATGTTGATCGCCGGGACCTCGGCCTCGGGAGGCAGGTCGCGGCGCACCTGGTCGACCTTGGAACTGATCTCGGCGAGTGCCTTGGTGGAGTCGAAGTTGATCTTGAGGCGCGCTTTGATGGTGGAAAGGCCGAGGCCGCTCTGGGATTCCATGTATTCGATCCCGTCGGCTGCGGCGATGGCCCGTTCCAGCGGCGCGGTGACGAAGCCCCGCACCAATTCAGCGTCGGCCCCGACATAGACGGTGGTGACGGTGACCGCGGCATTCTCGCTGCGCGGGTACTGGCGCACATTGAGCGTGCGTACGGCCTGCAGGCCTGCAATGATGATGACTAGGTTGAGCACCAGGGCCAGGACCGGGCGACGTATGAAGAGATCGGTGATCTTCATGATGAATAACCTGCTTTACCACCGCAACACAGAGGCACAGAGAGGGTCAAGATCGTTTTTTTACCGTAAACCCGGAAACCATTTTTCCCGAGGTTTCCTCTGCGTCCACTCTGGGGCCCGTATGTAGCCTCCCCCTTGATGGGGGAGGTTGGTGAGGGTGGGTCCGGACATTCACCCTCCTCTCATCCCCTCCCATTAAGGAAGGGGGAATATCAGTTGTTCTCCGGTGTCGGCGCCTGTTGGAAATCGGGGGCCAGCGTATTGTCGATGACCACCTGCTGGCCGTTCCGCAGCTTGAAGACGCCGGTGTTGACCACTGTTTCTCCCTCCCGGATCCCGCTGGTGATGACGACGAAGTCGCCGCGCCGTGTACCGAGCCGCACGAACTGCTGACGCAGCACCTGCCCCTTCTTGTCCGCGGCATCCTCAACAATAAAGACCGAGTCCCCATAGGGGGCGTACAGAACGGCAGTGGCGGGAACAGCGAGCACCTTCTGCTGTGCGGCAAGCCCGACGGCCACGTTGGCGAACATGCCGGGACGCAGCTTGTTCCCGCGGTTGGCCACCGTTGCTTGTATCTTGATCTGACGGGTTTCGGCGTCTACAAGAGGATTTATGGCGGTGATCCGACCCTTCACTGTCTCTCCCGGCAGGGCATCGGTGGTCACCTGCACGGTCTGGCCCGGGCGCACCAGCGAGAGCTGCTGCTGGGGAAGGGTAAAGTCGATATAGATCGGTTCCAGGGACTGCAGGGTTACGATGGGGTCACCCTCGCGAAGCATCTGGCCCAGGTTGACCTGGCGGATGCCGAGATGGCCGCTGAAGGGGGCGCGGATCGTCTTCTTGGCCATGACGGCCCGAATGGTATCCGCCTGGGCCTGCGCCTGATCGGCGGCCGCAACGGCATTATCACGTTCGGACTGGGAGATCAGGTTCTTTGCGAACAACTGGTCGAGTCTTACGAGGTTGGTGCGCGCCAAATTCACCTGGGCCTCTGCTCCGGGAAGCTGGGCCTCTTCCGACGAGGTGTCCTGGCGCAGCAGGAGGTCCCCCTTCGTCACCGCCGCGCCGGCCTCGAATGCGATCTCGACCACCTTGCCCGACAACTCGGCTGCCACGGTGACCCCCTGAACGGCATTCAGCGTGCCGACCGCGATCAGGGAGGACTCCCATGGTTTGGCTTTTACGTGCGTGGTCGTCACGGTTTCGGGCGGCTGCACGAATGCCTTGCCCTGGTCTACCATGGCGCCGATCTGCAGTGCCTTGACGGCGATGAGCATAACGATGACGACAGCCAGACCGATCATGGTGAGTATCAAACGCTTTTTCATAACTCAAAGACTCCCTACGGAACGAAGGATGCCGTCCACGGCACTCCGTCTTATTCTGTGAAAAGATTAGCACGGGAGAAGGCAATTATCAAGACAGGTCGAACAATTTTCGAACGCCATGAGCTGTCGTTGGTCGAGACAGGCTTTTTATATGCAGCATATTCTGTGCGAAAGGTTTGACTTTTATCCTGACCGCCTGACAGGCATCTTTTGAAAACTCCTCGTTCGCGAATGGTAACAATGGTAACGGTATGGTCGTAATATTGAGATATACTTAAGATGGGAAGTATCCCGTTCATCAGGCAGGTACTATCGCAATGCTGCTGCACCTTGGGCCAGGCGGAGGAGTCGCGACATGGAGAACAACGCTGTATACGATGTGGTCATCGTGGGAGGAGGTCCTGCCGGACTGGCTGCCGGGCTTTACTGTCAACGGGCTGCGGTCAGGACCGTCCTTTTTGAAAAGGGCCTGATCGGCGGCCAGATCGCCATTTCAAAAGAAGTGGAGAACTATCCGGGTATCGAGGGAATTACCGGCTTCGATCTTGCGGAGAAACTGTTGCATCATGCCAAAGGCTTTGGTTTGCAGATCGTCCAGGAAGAGGTTGTATCGATACAGGTCGGACGCGACCTCCACTCGGTGCAGCTGGCCAATGGCGACCTCTATCGCACCACGGCCCTGATCCTCGCAGCCGGCGGGTCGGTGCGAAAACTCGGCATTCCCGGGGAGGCGGAATACCTCGGCAGCGGAGTTTCCTACTGCGCCACCTGCGATGGTTTCTTTTTCCGGGACAAGACCGTGGTCGTGGTCGGAGGGGGGGACACTGCGGCCGAGGAAGCGGTATATCTTTCAAAACTGGCAAAAAAAGTCTACCTCGTTCACCGAAGAGACTCACTTCGGGCGAAGATGGTGCTTCAGAACCGCCTTCGGGCCGAGCCCCGCATCGAACCGGTCTGGAATACGGTCGTCAGAACGATCGAGGGCAACGGCAGGGAGGTCGAACGGGTCATGATCGAAAATAGCATTTCCGGCGAAATGAAGTCGCTGGCAGCGGAAGGAGTCTTTATTTTTATCGGTTACGATCCGAACCGCGTCGTAGTCCCGCCCGAGGTCAGGACCAACGAGCTGGGTTTCGTGGTCACCGACGAGAAATGCGAAACGAACGTCCCTGGTATTTTCGCCAGCGGCGATCTGCGTCAGAAGTTCGCCAATCAGATCGTGATAGCGGCGGGCGACGGGGCTGTGGCCGCCTTGGCCGCGTCCCGCTACGTGGAATCGCGGAAAACTCGCAAAACAATCCCTTGATTATGATCCTTCCCGTTTGACCGGGTTTTCTGCGGTACTGATTTTGTGCGCATTTTTGTCTATCGCGTGGCCTTTGATTACGTTTGAAACAAGTGACTTTATCGTTCTGAAAAGAATATCAGAATAACTATCGTTCACGGAGGCATCGAATGAAACAGTGGCGCCTTGACAAAAAAAATGATACAGTAGAATTGTTTTGGACGATGGACATTCACGGTGACACGGTGAGGAGCGGCCGCCGGGAGTGCGATCCAGTTCGTGCCTAAGACTTGACAAGGAGTCCGATTCATGAAGCAGAATGTTCTCATTATCGACGACGATCCCATGGTCCAGGGCGCCATCGCGACATTCCTGACGGAGGTCGGTTTCAACGTCCATACTGCCTCGACCCTGGCGGGGGCCCGGGAAAGCGTCTCCGCACGCAGCTATGAAGCGGTCATTGTCGACCAGTTATTGCCTGATGGAAGCGGCATCGATCTGATCCGGGAATTTCGGGCGATTAGTCCCGATATGGCCATCGTGGTCATTACCGGGGCCGCGGACGTACCGCTGGCAGTGAAGGCAATGCAGGAGGGTGCGGACAATTTCCTCCCGAAGCCGGTGAGTTTCGACAACCTGCTTTTTTTCATCAAGAAGAGCCTCGAGGTCCGCTCTCTCCGCAGGATCTCGGGAAGCCGCAAACGGCTGGAAAAACGGAGCTACTTCGATTTCGGCATGAGCCCTGCGATGGTCGCGGTGCAGGAGCTTGCCAGGCTTGCGATCGATAACGACTCGCCGATGCTCATCATGGGAGAAACAGGAGTGGGCAAAGGCGTTCTGGCGCGATGGATCCATGAGAACAGCAGGCGCAGCAACGGATCATTTGTGGAAGTGAATTGCTCGGGCCTGCGCGGTGAACTGCTGGCCAGCGAACTTTTCGGCCATTGTAAGGGAGCTTTTACCTCGGCCGTGCAGGACCGGCAGGGACTGCTGGACATTGCTGATGGCGGAACGTTGTTTCTGGATGAGATCGGAGACATGGACCCTGCGGTGCAGGCGC
>MHDY01000255.1:8785-8951 GCA_001803705.1 Nitrospirae bacterium GWC2_56_14
GGATAAATCCTATCGACGCCTCGGCGAGGTCCGGATGCGCACAAGCGATTTTCGGCTCATGTGCGCCTCGAACAAGGACCTCATGGAGGAAGCGTCGAAAGGCCGCTTTCGAAAGGACCTGCTCTATCGCATCCAGGTGATGCCGATCGTCGTTCCGCCGCTGCGG
>MHDY01000255.1:9017-9132 GCA_001803705.1 Nitrospirae bacterium GWC2_56_14
GAGATAGCACCTGATATCACAGCCCTGCTCAAAGCATATCCCTGGCCCGGCAATGTCCGGGAACTCCGCAATGTGCTGGAACGAGCCGTCATGCTTGCCCGGGGGAGCGCTCTTA
>MHDY01000256.1:0-5032 GCA_001803705.1 Nitrospirae bacterium GWC2_56_14
TTTTATCGTCCCTGACAGTTCCGAGGTTTCGATGGCCTTTCGGATATCAGCCAGATGGCGCGCCGGCTGAGGTTTATCTTCAAGGCGGACATGCACCTTGGTTGCCGAGAGGCCGGAGCGCAGCACCTTCTCGGCGGTGATCGCATAACCGGACAGGTTCAGCTTTGTGAGTTCCGAGCGCAGGGCATCGATGCTGACGCCCGCGTCCACGAGAGCGCCCAAGGTCATGTCGCCGGATATGCCGGAAAAGCAGTCGAAGTAGGCTGTAGTCATATGTTTTAGGTGTAATTAGTGTTTTTAAGCCGTCATTGCGAGCCAAAGGCGAAGCAATCTCGCATTTGACTCTGGATGTCTCATGCTTTACAGGGAATCGAAAAGATCATTCCATTCTGGATTGAAACTGTTGATCAACTCGATCTTCTTCGCTCTTGAACCGCCTTTTATCTGCTTTTCCCTGGAGATGGCAGCGAACGCGTTCTGGGCGATTTGATAGTATACAAGCTTTGATATGTTGTATCTGAAGGTAAAGCCGTCGGCCAACTTCGCTTTATGTTGATAAACGCGCTTCTTCAGGTCGCTGGTAACTCCAGTGTAAAGTACAGAATGACCCTTATTGGTCATTATGTAAATGTAAAATTGTTTATCCATAAGCAAGACGAGATTGCTTCGCTTTGCTCGCAATGACGGCCGGGGGCTAGCGTTCTCCCAACAAATTGATCCTATGCGCCATCACGCCTGCGCCGAAACCGTTGTCGATGTTCATCACGGCCACTCCTGCCGCGCAGGAGTTCAGCATGGTGAGCAGCGGGGCCAGGCCCTGAAAACCAGCGCCGTAACCGACGCTTGTCGGCACGGCGATCACGGGTTTGTCCACCAACCCGCCCACGACCGAGGGGAGGGCGCCGTCCATGCCGGCGACCACAACGATGACCCGGGCCGAATCGAGGAGCTCTTTTTTGCTCAGGATGCGGTGGATGCCTGCGACGCCTACGTCATAGACGGTCTGTACGCTGCTGCCGAGCATTCCGGCGGTGACCGCGGCTTCCTCGGCAACGGGAATATCCGAGGTGCCTGCGGTCAGCACGAGAATGACGCCAGCGGTCAACTTTTTCTTCGCATCCTGCACCACGATGGCGCGGGACGCTTTATGATAGACAGCGCGCTTGTCCAGCTTTTTGATCGCCTTGAACACCGCTTCCGATGCGCGCGTCGCCAGGATATCGCTTCCGGCCTTGAGCATGCGCTTCGTGATGCCCACGGTCTGCTCCAGCGTTTTGCCTTCGCAGTAGATCACCTCGGGCATGCCGTGGCGCAGATGGCGATGGTGGTCGATGTGGGCATAGGCTACATCCTCGAAGGGCAGGTGTTTGAGCCGCTTGAGCGCGGTTTCCACATCGGTTTTGCCCGCGCGTACGCTTTCGAGGAGTTTTGCGAGGTTTGTTTTATTCATTATTGTTTTGGATTGTGTCCGTTGTTCCGAAGGAAACTTCTTATTCCGAATTCCGTAATCCGCAATTCGAAATCGGTTACTCTCCCTTAAGCTCCCGGCTCATCAGGTCCTTGACCGCGGCTTTCGGGTCCTTGCCTTCGTACAGGAGCTGGTACACCTCTTCGACGATGGGCATATCAACCTCAAATTTGTTTGCCAGCGCACGCGCTGCCTTTGCGGTCTTGACGCCTTCAGCAACGGTTTTGGCGTTCTTCAGAATATCATCCAGTTTCTCGCCCTTGCCAAGCCGCGTGCCGAGCGTCCGGTTGCGCGAGAGACCGCCGGTACAGGTAAGCACGAGGTCGCCCATGCCGGCAAGGCCTGAGAAGGTCTGGAGATTGCCGCCCATGGCCATGCCGAGGCGCGCCATCTCGGCGAGCCCGCGGGTGAGAAGCGCGGCCATGGTGTTGTATCCGTAGCCCATGCCTTCGAGCACGCCGGCGGCGATGGCGACGACATTCTTGAGCGATCCGGCGACTTCGACGCCGATCACATCGTCATTGGTATACACGCGGAAGTAGGGGCTGCTGAAGATCGCCTGAACTGTTTTTGCGATTGACGGGTCATAGGCGGCGAGCGCCACAGCGGTCGGCATCATTTGCGCCACCTCTTTGGCAAAGCTCGGGCCTGAGAGGAAACAGAGATTTTCATGGAAAGCGGCAGGCAGGGTGTCCTTGAACACCTCGGAAAGCGGCATGAGCGTTTCGATCTCGATGCCCTTGGAGGCGCTGATGATGATGGCGTCTTTAGCGAGAAAAGGCGCATACTGTTTTGTCACTGCGCGCACCGTGTGCGACGGGACAACGGACAAAATGACCGGCGTGCCCGAGACCGCTGATTCCAGGGAAGAGGTTATCTTGAGGGAAGCGGGCAGGGCGAATCCCGGGAGATAAACGCGGTTCTCGCGCGTCTTACTGGTCTCTTCGGCAAGGTCCTTCTCGTACATCCAGAGGGTTACATCGTGCCCTTTGTCGGCCAAAAGCATTGCCAGGGCGGTGCCCCAGGCGCCTGCGCCGATCACTGCGATCTTAGTGTTCATAGGCTGGAATTATAAAGGGAATATGGGTAAGAGTCAAAAGAATTGTAGGAAGGTCAAAGGCAAACCTTTTTACCACGGAGGCACAGAGACACGGAGGAAACCTATGGCGGTAAAGCAAACCGATCGTCATTCCTGCGAAAGCAGGAATCCAGTGGTTTTGATAAGCGTCCCTGGATTCCGGATCAAGTCCGGAATGACGGCATTAAGGAATAGTTTATTGGTTCGGTTCAATAACAACCTTCATGCATCCGTCGGGCCTGGCGCCGGTCATGAATGCTTCGCCGATCTTGTCGATGCCGAAGCGGTGCGTCACCATGTCGGTCACGGTCACCGTGCCGTGCCTGATGAGTTCGAGGGCCTGCAGATTGTCGAGGGGGGCGGCGCCGTAGCAGGTCTTGATCGTGATATCGTCGCGCCAGAAGGGGTTGAAGTCAACGTCCACGGTCTCGCCGGGTTTGGGGACCGCGAAGAAGAGGATGGTGCCGCCTTTTTCAGCGGACATGAGAGCGGTTTTCGCGGCCGGAAGCGCGCCAGCGCAGAGGATGACCACATCAGCCAGGCGGCCGTCATTGACCTTTCTGACGAAGGCAGGCACGTCTTCATTTGCGGTGATCGTATGGGTTGCGCCGAACTGGCGCGCCTTCTCAAGGCGGTAGGCGCTGATATCGGTTGCGATGATGCTGCCTGCGCCCATAGCGCGCGCCAGTTTGATCAGGAGCAGGCCGGCAACACCGCTGCCGCAGACGAGCACGCTCTGGGCGGGTTTCAGTGCCACGGTGCGGAGAGCCCGAACAGCGGTCGCCAGCGGTTCGATGAAGGTGGCTTGTTCAAAGGTCATGGAATCGGGAAGAACGAAGGTCCCGGTCTCGACGCTCTTGCCGGAGACGCGCAGGAACTGCGAAAAACCGCCGGGTTCGAAGTTGTTGGTGGTCTGGAAGGTGGTGCAGGCGGTCTCATGGCCGGTGCGGCAATGGTAGCAGCTGTTGCAGGGCACGTGGTGCGTGACGAAGACGCGGTCTCCAACTTTGACATTGGTCACGAGCTTGCCGGTCTCGACTACGATCCCGGCAGGTTCGTGGCCCAGCACCAGGGGGGCGCGCTTGATGCGATACCACTCCAGAAGGTCCGATCCGCAGAGACCGCAGGCCATGACCCTGACCACGATATCGTGGTCGCCGGCCTTGGGCTCCGGACGCTCTTCGACGCGGACGTCGCTGTTTTTGTAGTAGACTCCGACCTTCATGTGACGCTCTCCCTCACTTAAACCAGTCAAACAAGAATCAAAAGCTGTAATGAAAAGGCGTCTCTCGCAAAGCCCGCAAAGGACGCAAAGGAGAGCTTTAAATCCCTGGTTTTAACCCAAAGTGATTTGCTTTTCTTTGCGAGCTTGGCGGGCTTTGCGAGAAAATTTATTGCTGTTAGCGCACTTTAAGATTGTTCAAGGTAAACAGCATTATTATTTCTTCTTCTTCATATCCAGATAATACTCGTACGCTTCCTTGACGCTTACGTTGTCGTGCACGACCTTGCGGACGGCGCCGATCATGGCAACGGGGGACTCGGACTGGAAAATGTTCCTGCCCATGTCCACGCCCGAGGCGCCCTGGTTGATCGCATCGCGCGCCATCTGCAGGGCGTCCTTTTCGGGAAGCTTTTTGCCGCCGGCGATGACGATCGGCACCGGGCAGGCCGCAGCGACCTGCTCGAAGCCTGGAACGAAATAGGTCTTCACAATAGAGACGCCCAGTTCGGCAAGGATGCGCGTTGCGAGGCCGATATAGCGGGCGTCGCGCACGAGCTCGGTGCCGACGGCCGTAACGCCGAGCACCGGCATTCCGTAGCGCATTCCCATATCGACGAGGCGGGTCATGTTATTGACCGTCTGGGTCTCGTTAGCGCCGCCAATGAAGACCTGGACCGCCACGGCGCTTACGTTCATGCGCAGGGCGTCCTCCATGTCCACGGCAATGCGTTCGTCGGAAAGCTCTTTCAGGATGCTCGGTCCCCCGCTTGCGCGCATGACCACGGCGTTGGTATGCGACGGATCGATGACGGAGCGCAGGATGCCGCGCGTCAGCATCAACGCGTCGGCTGAGGGGATGAGCGGCTTGATCGTAATGTCGACCCGCTCGAGCCCCGTCGTGGGGCCCTGGAAATACCCATGGTCGAAGGCCAGCATCACGGTCTTGCCGGACCGCGGATTGAAAATGCGCGCCAGCCGGTTCTTCATGCCCCAGTCATAGGAGTTCGAACCTTTCAAAAAGAACGCTTCGCACTTCTGAGGGATGTCGGTATAATAATTTTTTTCTTTTTTCGAAAAATCCTGCTCTGCCATGAGAAACCTCCTTGCAGCCAATGAGTAAATAGGTTTATAATCTAATGCAAGCCTCTCGATAAATCAAGAGGAAAATGGCACGTGACGGCCAACTGCAGCAGTGGAAGGTGAAAGAAGAGGTGTCGGCGGTGTTGTTCAAGAAACGACGTGATGAAGACCAAAAGCAGGG
>MHDY01000256.1:5060-13556 GCA_001803705.1 Nitrospirae bacterium GWC2_56_14
AAGAAGGGGATAAACTGTACCCAGGCAGTTCTGTCGACCTATGGCAGGCGCTACGGCCTTGATCCGGAGATCGCCCTGCGGATGTCCGGCGCATTCGGTTCGGGCATGGGCATGGGAGAGACCTGCGGAGCCGTGACAGGGGCGCTGATGGTCATCGGGCTGAAGCATTCCAACGTTTCCGGGAGCATGCTGCTTTCAAGGGACCGGACCGAGGACGTGGCCCATGAATTCGTGGAGCGGTTCAAAGCCCTGCACGGGACGGTGGTCTGCAGGGAATTGCTGGGATGCGACGTGACCACGCCGGACGGGCTGAAAACGGCGAAGCAGGAAAAGCATTTTAAAAAGCGCTGTCCCGAGTATGTGAAGGATGCCGCTCTGATACTGGAAGAGATATTGAAGGACTAGGAATCAGGGGGAAGGCTGAAGGTTGAAGGGAGTCAGGGGTAGCAGCCTTAGGTCTTCAGCCGGAATACCTGAGCAGCTCCTATTTCTTTATGAGCGTTACAACGCCTTTTGCGATCAGCAGGGCCCAGGGCGTGCCATGCAGCACGAGATCGAACCAGTCGATGGGTCTCACCAACTGGCCCTTTGACAGCATCTGCAGTTTCTCCCAGATATGAGGCGGTGAAAAGGGCGCAAGCCCCAGCGTCAGGCAGGCAAGAATGAGCAAGCTCCACGGCATTTTCGAAATGAATTCCATAGGGAAGAACCTCCGGTCTTAGGAAAAATGGTAATGATCCAGGTTGCTAGGCTAGACTGTAATAAAAGAACCTTCAGCCTACAGCCTCAACACCTGAATGATTTTTAACACTATACCATACGACCGACGCTGCGCATAGCCTTTCCTGACCCGATCCCCGAACCCTGGTCGGTGGTCCCTGTACCCTGGACCCTCGGCCGGCATCTCATTTGTGCAAAGGGAAACGACACTCATGAGTTTTATCTTCACAAAAACACTGCTGTTCCTGCTGCTGCCGCCGGCGAGCATCCTGCTGCTCATGTTCCTGGGGTTCCTGCTCATGTGGTCTCATCGCCTCCTGGGCCGCCTGCTGATCACGGCTGGATTTATTTTGCTGTACGGTCTGAGCATCGGTCCCGTATCCGACGCTTTGATCGCGCCGCTGGAGGCCGGATGGCGGCCCCTTGCTGTGAAGGACGTCAAAGCCGACCTCATCGTGGTGCTGGGCGGTGGGGCTGTTGATCTTTCCGTTCTGGGTCTTGAACCGGTGCCGAATTCCGGCTCCCTAGAGCGGGTAGTGGCTGCGGTAAAGCTTTATCGCTCGCTGCATATCCCGATGGTGATAACCGGCGGCGCGGGCGACCCTGTCAGGCCGGAGCTTTCCGATGCCGACCCGATGGCTCGCGTTGCCCTGGATCTCGGCGTGCCGAAGAAACACGTCATGGTGGACAATTCCTCGTTCAACACGCTTGCCAGCGCCAGGAACATGAAGGCCCGGTTTTCCGGGAAACGCATGGTCCTGGTAACCTCCGCCTATCACCTGAAGCGGTCCGTGGCCATGTTCCAAAAACAGGGGCTTGAGGTGCTGCCCCAGCCCTCCGGGTTCCAGAGCGCGCCGCGGGACCGCACGTTCCATGACGCCATCCCGCGCCTGGAATTCCTGCACATCTCCTCAATCGCCATTTCCGAACGACTCAGTCTGTCCTGGTACCGTTTCAAAAAAGACCTATAATTATATGATGGTCTCTCGCTTGACATTCCTTTCTCCCGCGCTATAATTAGTTTAATATTAAACAGTTAATCGGTGAACTATTATGGGGACTCATTATAAGGGATTACCTGCTGTCCGGCAGGCGCTGGACGCGTATATCAAGCTCATCCGGGCGTCGGAATCCGTTACCTCCCGGGTGATACGGCATCTGGACGATGACGGTTTGACCGTAAGCCAGTTCGGAGTGCTTGAGGCCCTGTTCCATCTCGGCCCGCTGAGCCAGCGCGAGCTTGCGCAAAAGATCCTGAAAAGCGGCGGGAATGTGACCATGGTGATCGACAATCTCGAAAAACAGGGATGGGTAAAGCGCAAAAGGGACGAAAAGGACCGGCGCCTGTACCGGATATCGCTGACCTCCGGGGGGAGCAGGCTGATAAAGCGCATATTCCCCCGTCATGCCGAGAAGATCACCGCTCAAATGAACGTTCTTACGAAGGAAGAACTGCAGGAGCTGGGGCATCTCTGCCGTAAGCTGGGACTGCAGCAGGCGGAGGGGTCCTGATGATGGCATCATTATATTAATATTAATACGAACGCATTAAATAATGACACATGCTGCACCCCTTTTTATCCTCTCCCCTCTGCGGGAGAGGGTAGGGTGAGGGGGATCCCTCCGAGGGATGTAACAATTTTTAATTCGTTTGCATTAATAAGTAAGGCAGAACGCGATATGAGTAAGGGATTACCTGTCATGGTGGAGCTGGAGGCGGGGACGCATTACTGGTGCAGGTGCGGGAAAAGCAGGACCGAGCCGTTTTGCGACGGATCGCATGAAGGCACGGCCTTTTTACCGCTGGAATTCGTCGTGGACGTGAAAAAGAAGGCAGGACTGTGTACCTGCGGACGGACAAAGAACGCGCCTTATTGCGATGGCACGCACGCAAAGGTGTAGGAATTCATGATTTTGAAAGGGGGCATATATGTTAAAAAAACTATTTCAAACAAGCGATGATACGGCAACCCTGGTCCTGAGGGTGCTGCTCGGCGTGGTTTTCTTTCCCCACGGGATGCAGAAGCTGCTCGGCTGGTTCGGCGGCCCGGGTTTTGAAGGGACCATGGGGTTCTTTACGGGAACGCTCGGTATTCCCGTGATTTTCGCGTTCCTTGCGATCATTGCAGAAGGGCTGGGGGCGCTTGGTCTGATCACCGGGTTCTTGACCAGGATCTCGGCCTTCGGGATCGCCGTGAATATGGCGGTTGCCGTGTACCTGCTGCATTGGCAGAACGGGTTCTTCATGAACTGGTTCGGAAAACAGGCGGGAGAGGGATATGAATATCATCTCCTGGCGATCGCCATCGCCATTGCCTTGATCATCAAGGGCGGCGGGAAGTTGTCCGTTGACAGGATCGTTGCAGAAAAGCTGTAACCAGCAGTCACAGACACGTAGCCAGGTGGAACACAGATGGGGCCATCACCCGATGGCCCTTTTTTTTACGAAACGCGTTACACCAGGAAAAAAACTTTTTTTGTCCGCAGATTTCGCAGATGAGCGCAGATTGAAAAACAATTTTCGATCTGATCGACCGCGAATGCACGCTAATGGACACTAATAACTTCTCTGTATCTCGCTTCGCGTTCAGCTTTATTATCACTGCCTTTGCGCTATACTTTTCAAATAGGCTCATATAGACCGATGAAAACCACGGGAGGCGGGTATGAAGAAGAAAATGCTGGTCGTAGCAGGTGTGCTGCTGGTTGCCGCCCTTGCCTTAGCCGGACAGGCCGTAAAGGTGAATGCGCTGAAGGGGGTTACGCGCGTAAAGATCGTCTGCGACGTAAATGTCGGCGAGCCGAAATTGCTTCTGAAGCGAATGGAACTCCTGGACAAGACCTGGAAGCAGTTGGCCGCAGCGGGGATGAAGCCGACCGTGGTAATGGCCTTTCGCGCCAAAGCCAGTTTTTTCATCACCAAAGGAGAAGGATATGTTGCCGCGGAGGCGCTGGGCGCCAAACGTGAAATGCGAGCATGGATCGAGCGGTTCAAGGAGGCCGGGTTCACCATCGAACAGTGCGCCCTAGCAGCGGAGATGCTCGATATCGAGGTGAAGGATTTCCTTCCCCAGGTGGAGGTTGTGGAAAACGGCTACGTCTCGCTGATCGGGTATCAGCAGCAGGGGTATGCCCTACTTCCCCTGGATTGAGCTGTCCGCCGGTGGGGATATCTTCGTTTGCGTTTCGACTTACGTATGCTTTCTGTAATGAAGGGCAACGACGCCGGATTGAAAGGTTTCCAAACCGATAAAATCGAGCCGAAGCCTGTCCTGCGGCTTCACGGTTTCGAATAACCGCGGTCCTTTTCCGGCAACAACCGGATGAACCACGAAACGATACTCGTCGATCAAGCCGCGCTCCGAAAGCTGGGACGCAATGCTCAAACTGCCTATGCAGATGTCTTTTCCAGGCTGCTGCTTCAGCGCAAGCACTTCTTCCGCAAGGTTACCACGCACGATTTTCGTATTCTTTCCTTCAACCTGTTTCAATGTCGTGGAGAATACGACCTTGTCGAGAGAGTCGAACACGCGAGCGAACTCATTGGTTGCTTCATCCTCAGATTGGTTTTTGGCGACTTCGGGCCAATAGGGTACCATGAGTTGATATGTAGTCCGGCCGAAGAGGAGGACATTCGCCTTGCGCAGCAGCCTGGTGAAGTACTCGTGCACCGCGTCGTCGGCAATCATGTCCGTGTGGCTGCAGTACCCGTCAGTGGTAATATTGATCGCAAAAACAACACTTCTCATAAGATCTCCTTGTGTGACGTTACATGAAAAATTCAAGTACCACTTGATCGAATTTCCAGAGCCTTCGTCTCCTCTTTAGTTTATTTGGCAGTCTTCCTCTTGATGAGGTTTCTTCTTCTATTCGTTTTGTCTATCAATTTTGTTATCGCATCGCAATTAAAACACTTCCTGTTGTGAATTGAGATCAAGCTGCCGCACTTTGAACAACGGTATTTCTTGAATTGCTCTTCGATAAATTTGCCCACCCCCATTTTCTTGATATACGCCAAATTGTCCTTCATGCTCATATTGTAGTTATTTCTATATCTATAGTCCATGCGGTTGATTTGCTTGCAGGGATAATAGCCGCACTCAAAACAAAAGGCGGCATTGCCTTTTGATGCGTGATTAAGCCCCGTGCATTTCTCAAATAGATATGCGCACTTCTCTTTTCGTGGTCGGCAGCCGATGCATTGACTTCGTTTCAGATTGTATACATAGGCAAGATATCGGCTGCAAATGGCACAATTCACTCCGCACGGTGCGATAAGTTCCTGAGATATCGGATTTGATGCTTTCATCTTCATGCGTAACGCCAGGGTGAGACGCGCGGATTTAGGCGCGTCGTTCTCGACCCTGTTGTTGGTTCAATTTTCAGAACGTTTGTGGATCTTTGTATCTCTGGGCTTTTTACCTTCAACTTTTCTGAATACGTTCAGATCCTCAGTGTCGTAGTATATCCTCAAAGGAGTCAGTTCAATCCCATCTACAATTGGTACGATCCTATATCGATCATCAATCGAAGAATTTGAGGAATCCTCAAAATATATAATCATCTCGTTTACTTCGTCCAGCCTTTGAGCTGCGGTAGTGGGTTTTCCAGCTCTCAGCGTACCTTTCAGTTTAAATTCACTTTGTTCTTGTTTGTATACATGGAATATGCTGTATTTCTTATCCAAGTTGATTACACCGACCCGGTTTGAACCGGTGTCTCTCAGCAAAACAGAAGCAAACTCTTTAGTTCCGTTCTCAGGGACAGGATCTGAAATGCTTTCCAGCCGATAGTATTTTGAAGTGTAATCAGTATTGGGACTGTGAGCGCAAGATGCAAGGGCAAAAAGTGAGCATAATAAAACTAAAATCAATTTTAGTGGAAATTTCATTTTTTTACCCCTTAGACCAACGACGCTGGTCACGCGCCGCCTTTTGGCGCGTCGCTGTGGACCGGCAGGTTAGATTCGATCAAGATTTTATAAATATTGGTGCGAACGAGTACAATCTTTTCGGTCGAGACAAGAAAATACTAACTGGAGCGGTTCATTGATCAACACATACAGAACGAGGGGCAATTGTTCCTGTTGGTTCGCTTTTTTGCATCGGAGAAAAGATGTTTTTTTGTTCAATTTCAGAAAGGCGGGGGTCGTACACATTTGATTCATAATATATTGGGTTAATAATCGCTTCTGGACTTTCTTCTGAAAACACACCGCCAACCAATAAAGATTCTGCTGATAAAGTAGCTGCAAGGGGAGCGTCATGAATGCTTCGAAATATTTTATTTCTATCAGGGTATGATGATAACATTGCGATAACAGAAAATTTTCCGGCAGTACCCCAATCGACTGGAATTGCACTTAAATCAGTAAAAATCAACGTCCCGCTACCTCTTGAAACGATTTGCTCCTGATCGGAATAAAGATAACAGCCAGGGGCTTCAGTATTAAAGCCAATATTGACAACGCCCTGGTCAAAGCATTTCCCTAGTTTATAGGATACAACAACATTGTATGTAGAAGTTTGGCCGATGTATGAAGAGGAAGAAGTTATACTAATTATTGACATGTCGTTGCGAAGGTCCTCGACATCCTGCGCTGAATCGCACCCGTAAAGCACAGACGAGATTATCAGTATGATTATCAACATTATTGGTCGGTGCAATACGTTCCACGTTGTCTTCATTTGCCGCGCCCTCCTATTCAAGAAACTAACGACGAGTTCACACGCCGCGAAACGGGCGGCGTGGAACGACTCGTTAACGATCAATCTTTTCCTACGGTCATGTGATCAGCCTTCAATTTTGTTTCGCCAGATATACCCCGGACTCGATATCGCTACCCAAATCATAGGCAAAATTCATGAGCATATTGTCGATGACAGTGTCTGAAACAGTGGGCGGCCAGTTGCCCGGAGCAAGGAATACCATGAACAATTGTATCCACGAATCCATGTGGTCCCTATACGTGTATGTTTTGAGCACCCGGTCGCCCTGCTTCACGTCTATAGTAATGATGAAAATATCACGCGCATAGGCGGGGATCAAGGTAAACGTAAAACCTGAAATAAAGCCGTTCAGAAAGGCGATCGGCAGAGGCGGCGATCCTTCATTGCGGAATGTAAAGGAATAATGGTGGTCTCCCGGACCCGCTCCTGGTTTGAATTCAGAGAAGATGGGGCTTGTGGACAGTATCTTTTGTATCTCTTTGTCGATTCCCGCAGCTGCCATATTGTTCTCTCCGCCAGTCACCCCGAAGGCCTTCACATCATAGGTTGCGGATATTTTTTTCGCGGGAGCCGATACTTGTTCCTTTGTATAGATCGGTAGTTCACGTCCCGCGAAACTGGCGCAGCCTGATGTAATGAATGCTACGATTAAGCTGATCAGTAAAAAGCGGCTGAACCCTGTGCTAATCGGTTGCATATATCCTCCTAGAATTGTGGCGTGATTGCTTGTAGTTAACGCCGCCGTGAGGGGCGCGTTTCTCAGCGACCCTCTCGACGGCGTGGTTGGTATCCGTTCTTGAGATTTTCGTCTGTTCTCAGGACCTATGCCTCTTTTTTACGGGAGGCGATAAGGTGTTCCAATAGTAATGAGATAATGTGGTATCCAATCGCGCTTAATAATGCCAGCGGTAGATTCCCTGAAAAGATAATCATCATAAGGAAAAGACTTGCACTAATGTAAATATCTCTTCTTCGATTTCTCGGCAGTGCCGCATAGTTGAATAGGCCAATAAGTGCTCCGAATATTGCTCCAAAGAAACCAGCAGCTAGGCAAGTCAGAATTGCAGGCGGACCAGCATATGGATTCCATAAGTATTTTATGGTCCCTGATAAATTCAGATAAAGCCATTCAGCAGCGAACATTGCTACAAATCCAAATAGCCCGCTTAATACGACTCTTATGAATGGTTTATTATTAGAAGTAGCAGAGACAGATGGCTGTAAGGATATTGATTGAATCATTTTGTAGATGAGGAAGATCGAATAGACTGCAGCAAACGTCAAAATGGTATATGTGATCATTATCCTCTCCGCTTCATTTCTTCCGGCACCAACAAGTCATTATCTATTTGAGAATGGGATCTTTAAGAACGGTTTTTCGGTATTAGCGATTTTGCAAGAATAGTGCCTAAACCAATAGTGGGAATGAGTATATTTTATGTTCTATATGGTGTCAAGATAACTTTAACCACTTGACAGGTGAACAAATGTTCACGTATAATAAAACGCATACGGGTCGACTCACCCGGCAATGCCGTGTCAACAGAAGGGCGAGGATAGTTCGATATGCTCACCATACCCCCAGACATATTAACAAGCTTTAATAACATGCTGATGCAGCGGAATGTTCCTCCAGGATCGCGCTCTGACTATGTGAAATGGCTGCGTTATTTTCTAGACTTCCGCGCCAAATATCCGGAGCCCTGGGAACGATCTGTTCAGGTTAAACAGTTTACTGACAAACTGCGATCAAAAGGGCAGACGAATAGGCAGTTGGAACAGGCAGCGGATGCCGTATCTTATTTCTTTGCATCCCAAAGGCAAGAGTCGCGTATTTCTGCGGCAGCTTATGCACAAAGCCATTCTCCTGCTGTTGTGCGTAGGGTGTCCGTATCTCCGCGAGATCCTATAGTTTCATAGATAAAGCCGCTGAAATGAATCTCAGCGGCTTTATGTGTGCCTGGCAAGTACTGCGCAGCTTAGCAACCCTTCGGCGCTTTCGGCGCAGGAGCAACGGTCGTGGTGCCGGACGACTGTTCTGCCGGTT
>MHDY01000256.1:13655-20003 GCA_001803705.1 Nitrospirae bacterium GWC2_56_14
TTCATCTTCCCGCATGGGGAAGCTATTGTCCAATCATGAACTTCAGCTACTGCTTGCCATGGTCCGTTTCAGAGGGACAAAAAGAGGAGCCGCTGAAGTTCATTCAGCGGCTCTTCGTATACGTTACATGTGCTGCTGCATTACCTCAAGGACAAGCTAACCCTGCTTCTCGCTCTGCTTGCTCTTGGGCCGCTTGTTCTGGTCGAGCACCTTTTTGCGCAGCCGGATGGAGGTGGGCGTCACTTCCACGAGTTCGTCTTCCTTGATGAACTCCAGCGACTGCTCCAGGGACAGCTGGCGATGGGGGACGAGGCGGAGGGCTTCGTCGGCGCCCGAGGCGCGCATGTTGGTCAGCTTCTTTTCCTTGATCACGTTCACGTCCATGTCGGTATCGCGCGAGTTCTCGCCCACGATCATTCCTTCGTAGACTGCGGTGGTCTCGCCGATGAAGAGCTCGCCGCGGGGCTGGATGTGGTAGAGGGCATAGGTCGTGGTCTTGCCTGCACGGTCGGCCACCAAGGCTCCGGTGCTGCGCTTGGCGATCGGTCCCTGCCAGGGTTCGTAGCCGTCGAAGAGGTGGTTCAGGAGGCCCGTGCCGCGCGTATCGGTCAGGAACTCCGACCGGAAGCCGATGAGGCCGCGCGCCGGAATGCGGAACTCCAGGCGGACGCGGCCGTGGCCGTTGTTCGCCATTTTGGTCATGCGGCCCTTGCGGGAGCCGAGCTTCTGGGTCACGACGCCGATGAACTCGTCGGGGCAGTCGATGACCAGGTTTTCCATGGGCTCGAAGGTCTTGCCGTCGCGGATCTTGGTGATGGTCTCGGGCTGGGACACGGAAAGTTCATAGCCTTCGCGCCGCATCATCTCGATCAGGATGGCGAGCTGCAGTTCGCCGCGGCCCAGGACCCTGAAGCTGTCGGTCGCGTCGCCCTGTTCGACCTTGATCGCCACGTTGTAGAGGAGCTCCTTGTCAAGCCGCTCCTTCAAGTGGCGGGAGGGGACGAACTTGCCTTCCTTGCCGGCAAAGGGGGAGTTGTTGATCGCGAAGATCATCGAGATCGTGGGTTCGTCCACGTGAATGCGCGGAAGCGGTTTCGGGTTCTCGGGGTCGGTGATGGTATCGCCGATGTTCACGCCTTCGATGCCGGCCAACGCCACGATGTCGCCGACGGTGGCGCTGGGCGCATCCACCCTTTTCAGGCCCTGGAACGCGAACATGGACGTGATCTTGGTCTTGACCAGGGCGCCGGTGGAGGTCACCACGCCGATAGGATCGGTGACCTTTGCCGTGCCGGCAAAGATCTTGCCGATGGCCAGTCTGCCTACGTAATCGTTGTAAATGATGTTCATGACCAAGAGCTGGAGCGGCGCAGCCTCGTCGCCTTCGGCAGGCGGGATCGTTTTCACGATCTGGTCAAAGAGCGGCTGGAGGTTCTTGGCATCGTCTTCCATATTCAGCTTGGCCAGGCCGTCGCGGGCGTTCGTATAGACGATCGGAAAATTGAGCTGAGCGTCATTGGCGTCCAGGTCGATGAACAGGTCGTACACCTCGTCCACGACCTCGGCGATACGGGCGTCGGGGCGGTCGATCTTGTTGATCACGAGGATCGGCGGGAGGCCGAGCTCCAGGGCTTTCTTGAGCACGAACCGGGTCTGGGGCAGCGGGCCTTCCGAGGCGTCCACGAGCAGCAGCACGCCGTCCACCATCTTCAAGGTGCGCTCCACTTCGCCGCCGAAATCGGCATGGCCGGGCGTGTCCACGATGTTGATCTTGATGTCGCCGTACTGCACGGAGGTGTTCTTGGCCATGATCGTGATTCCGCGCTCGCGCTCGAGGTCGTTGGAGTCCATGACCCGTTCCTGGACGCGTTCGTTGTCGCGGAAGGTGCCGCTCTGGCGAAGGAGCGTGTCCACCAGGGTGGTCTTGCCGTGGTCGACGTGGGCGATGATGGCGATATTTCTCAGGTCTGTTCTTTTCAGCATTCTCTTTTGTCCTTTTTGCCACGAAGTGCAGGTCGCGCAGGAAGAAGTTCTTGGTGACGTGGGGTTCCGTGGAGCGAAATGGTTTCTGTATGAAGCTGGGCATAATACCCTGCGAGGGTACGATTTGTCAATGGAATAATGGAAATAATCGCTTTTTCCCGTTTACTAAAACAGGCTGGTATGCTAGTTTTACTATCAGAGACCCCGGCAGCCGACAGGCCGCAGATCCGTTTCCGAGGAGGATGCCATGAAATTCATGAGCAACATGAGACAGCCGGTTTTACTGGCAGCGGTGTTCGTACTGGTGTCCGGCATTTCGGATGTCCAGGCGTTTACCCGCGGTGACGTGGATGTCTATGGCCTGGCAGAGCGCTTCACCTGGAAGGAATTTGACGACGCCGGAGGGCGGCTTTTGAAGGAGTCGGGCCCGAGGTTCGGCGTGGGTGTCGCCTATGCGCACGAGTTCCCCAATCACCTGACCCTGAAGCCCAGGATCGAGCTGAACGGCGGTTCTGTGGACTATGAAGGGCAGGCATGCAACGTATTCGGCACCTGCGTTCCCAGCAACACGGAGACCGATTACTTCGGTTTTAAACTCGAGATCGATGCCGGCGGCAGGTTCGGGAGCAGCGTAAAAGTCGAGCCCTTTGGAGGCCTGGGCATACGGACCTGGGCCCGTGATATCAACGACAGCTACACCTCGCTGGGTCTTGCCGCCGGGTACACGGAGCAATGGATGACATTCTACGGCCGGGTGGGGCTGCGGATGGACGCCGATTTTTTCAAGGGATCACGGGTTTTTTTCGAGGCGGGCGCGAAGCTGCCGGTCTACACGGAGAATTATATCGACGACGCCGATGTTTCCGCTGAAGCAATAACGCTCGAACCGGGCAATAAGCCTTCCTTGTTCGCCGAAGCAGGCGTAAAACTGCACCGCTTCAAGATCAGCGCTTTCTACGACAGCATGCGCTTCAAAAAATCACCATCGGTCGTGGTCTATGATCCTTCCCTGCCGGGGTATGTGACGTATCATCAGCCCCGATCGGATGCGGATATGTTCGGCCTCAGGATCGGCGTTTCGTTCTAAGGCGTGAAGGTTTCTCTTAAAAAATCATGCGTCCTCGAATCACCCCACCTAACCTCCCCTTGGCAAGGGGAGGGAAAGCCGTAGCCCCTCACTTCGGCTCCTCCAGTTTTCCAAAGGCCTTCAGGACCACTTCGGACAGCGCCGGATGGATGTGCATGCCCTTGGCGACCGACCAGAGATTGCCGTCCGCCGCCATGGCGTTCACTACTTCCTGGATCAGGATCGAGGCCTGCGGCCCGATAATATGGTATCCCAGGATCTTGCCGGTCTTCCGAAGCACCACCGCCTTGGCAAACCCTTCCCGCTCCAGCATGGCCTCACCGCGCGCCACATCCGTATACATGGCTTTGCCCACCAGCAGTTCCTTGTTGCCCATGAGCTTGATCGCCTGCGCTTCCGTAAGCCCCACCGAGGCTATCTCGGGAAAGGAGAACACGGCATGGGGCACCGTAATGTAGTTGATGCGCGACTTTTTCCCGTGAACGGCATTGTGCCAGGCAAGCTCCGCCTCTTCGTTCGCCGAGTGGCGGAACATTTTTTTGCCGATGGCGTCGCCGAAGGACCAGATATTGCTTTTCGTGGTCTCGAAATGGTCGTCCACGACGATGTAGCCGCGCTCGTTCGTCTTTACCCCCGTTTTCTCCACCTGCAGCAGGTCCGCGTTCGATCTTCTTCCCGCCGCGATCAGGAGCGTCTGCGCAGTAAGCTCCATGGTCTTGCCCCCCCGTTCGCGGGCCATGACCGTGATGCCGGCTTCGCTTTTGCGCACTTCCATGGCCTCGGTGTTCCTGTGGATTGTCATGCGGCGGGAGAGGGCGGTTTGCAGGAGCTCCGCTATCTCAGGCTCCTCCTCCGGCACGAGGTGCTGGTTCCGCTGGATGATCGTCACCTTCGTCCCGACGGCCTCGAAGAAGTGGGCGAACTCGACCGCGATATAACCGCCGCCGATGATGATCATGCTCTCCGGCAGCTTCGTCAGTTGGAGCGCGCTTTCGTTCGTCAGGTAGGGGACGTCGTCGATGCCTTTTATGGGAGGGATGAGCGGTCGCGCGCCTGATGCGATGAAGATCGTTTTCCCCTTGATCGTCTGGCCCGTTGTTTCGAGTGTATAGTCGCCAATGAACCGCGCTTCGCCGAAGTAAAAATCAAAGTCCTCTGCCGTTGCGAGCGCTTCCTGGATGCGATCGTGGCTCTTTTTGACGTTGCTCCGCATCCGGTCCATGATGGCCTTGAAATCGATCGACTTGATCTCGGCCGTGATCCCGAGCTTCTTTGCTTCGCGGATCTCCATGATGCGGTCGGCAGGGTAGACGATCAGCTTGGTCGGGATGCAGCCCACGTTCAGGCAGGTCCCTCCCACGGGCCCTTTATCCACCATGGCCACGGTCTTGTTATGCTCCAGTGCGTCATTTACCAGGCTCGCGCCGGCCCCTGACCCGATGACGATCACGTCATATTCTTTCATATTCACCTCTTTCTGAATTGTAGCATGATTAGAGAAAGAGTCAACGCAGGCAGTGCTTCACCTTGACTTATGGGAGGAATAACGATATATAAATATGGACCGAGCCGACCGTGTCGGCGTGATTTACGGCAACGCGGTTGCCTTGCTCCAAAAAAACCATGTTCATCAAAGTCGCAGCCATGCAACATATCGAAACCGTCGAAGCCCTGGCCAGGGAGATCTGGACCGAGCATTACCTCCCCATTATCGGCAGAGAGCAGGTGGATTACATGCTCTCCCGGTTCCAGTCCGCGCAGGCCATTGAGGAACAGATCGCGAATGGCTGCCTCTATTTCCTGATCCGGGAAGCGGAGGAGTTCATCGGCTATATAAGCATTCAGCCGAAAGAGCAGGAGCTGTTCTTAAGCAAGATCTATGTGAGGTCGTCTCGCCGCGGCAAGGGGTATGGCAGGAAGGCTGTGCGATTTGCTGAAGAACTGGCGAAAGAGAAGGGCCTGGGCAAGATCGTCCTCACCGTCAATAAGAACAATATTCTCGCCATCAAAGCATACGAGGCGATCGGATTTAAGAAAGTTGAAGCTCTTGTCCAGGACATCGGCAAGGGTTTTGTCATGGACGACTATAAGATGGAGAAAAAAAGAAGTGAGAAGTGAGACGTTAGAAGTGAGAAGTAGGGAGCCAGAAGCCAGGAGCCAGAAGTAAGAAACCCCTGACCCCTGACCCCTGACCCCTGAACCCTGTCTCTACGGTCTCAGCGTAATAAATATGGTCGCCCCATCTCGGTAGATGAGCATCAGCACGCCGTCCTTGGCCCCGATCTTCGAGACGATCTCGCTGTACTCCTTCACATTCGCCACAGGCTTGCGCTCCAGTTCCATGATCACGTCTCCCTGCTGCAGCGCGTTCAGCGCCGGATTGTCCTGAGCGACCTGGGCGACCACGACGCCGGTGATGTCAGAGGGGATGTTGAGCCGCTCTCTGAGGTCCGGCGTCAGGTCCTGGACGACCACGTCCTTCAACAGGTTGTCGAAATCGAAGTCCGCCTTTTTTGCCACCTTGGTGTCCTGGAATTCGCCCAGCGTCACTTTCAGCAGCTCTTTTTTGTCCTTGCGCATCACCGTGACCGTCACGGTCTTTCCCGGCGCATTGTCCGCCACCATGTTCCTCAGGATCCGCGAGTCACTGATCGTTTTCCCGTCCAGTTCGGTGATGATGTCGCCGCGTTTGATCCCTGCCTTTTCAGCGGGGCTGTTCTTCATCACGCCCGAGACCAGCGCGCCCGACGTGTCCTTGATGCCCAGCGATTTCGCCAGGTCCGGGGTGATGTTCTGGATGCTGACGCCGAGCCAGCCGCGGGTGACCTTGCCGGTCTTGATGATGCTGTCCATGACGGTCTTTGCCATGTCCAGCGGGATGGCGAAGCCGATGCCCATATAGCCGCCGCTGGTCGAGAAGATCGCCGTATTGATGCCGACGAGCTGGCCGCTGGTGTTCACCAGCGCGCCGCCCGAGTTGCCCGGGTTGATGGCCGCGTCGGTCTGGATGAAGTCCTCATAGTCCGCGATCCCCACGTTCGATCGCCCCACGGCGCTTACGATGCCCATGGTGATCGTCTGGTTCAGGCCGAAGGGGTTGCCGATGGCGAGCACCACATCGCCAGTCTTGAGCTTGCCGGAGCTTCCGATCTGAATGGTCGGCAGGTCCTTGGCGTCTATCTTTACCACGGCAAGGTCCGTCTTGGGGTCGCTGCCCACGATCTTGCCTTTGAACTCGCGCTTGTCGGACAGGACGATCTTGATCTCGTCGGCATCCT
>MHDY01000257.1:0-9631 GCA_001803705.1 Nitrospirae bacterium GWC2_56_14
CGCGCCGCACGGGATTTCCACACCAAGGTCTGCCTCAAGTGCCATAGCGACGAAAAGATGATGGCCAGGAACAACGTCTTCAACGTCGCCGTGAAGACCTACATGGACAGCTACCACGGCAAGAACTACCGCCTCGGTTTTCCGGAAAAGGTAGCAGGCTGCGCCGACTGCCATACCGCCCACTCTGTCCTCCCTGCAAGCGACCCTGCTTCAAGCGTCAACCCGAAAAACCTCGTGAATACCTGCGCTCCGTGCCATCCGAAGGCAACGCCGCTGTTCACCAAGTTCTACTCCCATGGGGAGCACGGCAACCGGGAAAAATTTCCGATCCTTTATTATACGTTCATGGCGATGACCGGCCTGCTGGTATCAACCTTTGCCGTTTTCTGGCTGCACACCCTGCTCTGGATGTTCCGCGGTTTCGTGGAAAATCGTGAAAAACAGGCCCTGCTCGAAGAAGGGCATGTGGAACACCACATCGAAGACGGCCACAAGCAGTACCGCCGCTTCCAGAAACGGCACGTCTTCCTGCACCTGCTGGTGATCATCAGCTTCCTCGGTCTTTCCATGACCGGTCTGCCGCTGAAATTCAGCGACCAGGCATGGGCGAAGGTACTGATGGGTTGGTTCGGCGGCTCCGCCAATGCCGGCCTGATTCACCGCTACTGCGCCGGCATCACCTTCGTCTACTTCATGGGCGCCATCATCCTGAGCTTTCACTTCCTCTTCGTCCGCAAGGATCTGAAAGGGAACGTCCTGCAGCGGCTGTTTGGTCCCGAGTCGCTCATGCCGAACCTGAGGGATATCCAGGACGTCACCGGCATGGTCCGCTGGTTCCTCTTCAAGGGTCCGAAACCGACCTTCGAGCGTTGGACGTACTGGGAGAAATTCGACTTCATCGCCGTCTTCTGGGGTATGTTCGCCATCGGCGGCTCGGGCCTGATGCTCTGGTTCCCTGAGTTCTTCGGCCTGTTCCTCCCCGGCTGGATGTTCAACGTGGCCACCATCGTCCATTCCGACGAGGCGCTACTTGCCACCGGATTCATCTTCACCGTCCACTTCTTCAACACCCATGGGCGACCGGAGAAGTTCCCCATGGACTTCGTCATCTTCAACGGCCAGATGTCGAAGCACGAGTTCATCGAAGAGCGTGGCGATCAGTGGAAACGCTACGAGGAACTCGGCATCACCGAAGACTTCAAGGCGAAGAAAACCAGCGGGGTCATCTATGACTTCGTCATCAAGGGCTTCGGCTTCACCGCCCTCTGCATCGGCATAGCACTGCTGATCCTGATGGTCCTTGCATTCCTGGGTGGCGGAGGCCACTAAACAGCTGCTTCTTCATTTGACAGGGGCTGCCGGATCGGCAGCCCCTTTTTTTTGTGCGAGCGGCGTGACGCGGCAATGTGATTGACAGGATACCCCCGCCTCTTTATCATCATCATGGTCTCAATACGCAGACGGAATGGCAGAAATCCAGCAGCGAGGTAGTTGTGAAAGTAGTTTTCGTCCATCCCCACGGCAGCAATTGGATGGGGACCGGCAAAGATATCAGCACGATCTTCAATCTCATGCCCCCCCTGGGGATCATGGGTATCGCCGCCTTCCTCGAAGCGCGCGGCATCGACACCGAAATCATCGACTGCTACGGCACCCCCCTGACGGGAAAGGAACTGGCCGATGAGATTCTCAGGCGCGGACCGGACGGGGTCGGCTTTTCCTGCACCACCTCCTCCTTCCTGGAAGGGTACCGGATCGCCGAGCTGCTCAAGGAGATGAGGCCCGACCTGCCGATCGTTTTCGGCGGCGCCCACGCCTGTTCCGTCGGCTCGTCGCTCCTCGATTCGTTTTCAGCCATCGACTACCTGGTGCTGGGGGAAGGTGAGCAGACCATGTTCGAGCTTGCGGCATCCGGTTTCCGGAACCCGAAAGCAGTCCCCGGCGTGGCGTTCAGGAACAACGGAGTGGCAACGCTGTCCGGACAGCGGGAACTGATCGCCAACCTTGACGACCTCCCGTTCCCCGCGTACCGACGTCTGCACGATTTTCCCCGGCGGTACAACCTGCCGCTGTTCAGCTACCCGACCGCCCCCAACACGAGCATCATTTCCAGCCGCGGCTGCCCCTACAACTGCAGCTACTGCGACCGCTCCGTCTTCAGCCGCGGCTTTCGGTTCAATTCGCCCGACTACATCACCGACCACATGTCCATGCTCAACCGGGACTTCGGCATTCGACACGTCTTCTTCTACGACGACCTGTTCACCTTCGACCGGAAAAGAGTGGCGGAATTCTGCGAACTGAAGGAACGGAAGCGGATTCCGGTCACCTACAACTGCATCGCCCGACTGGAACATGTGGACGACGAGCTGCTCCGGCTCCTGAAGCGGTCCGGATGCTGGCAGGTCAATTTCGGCATCGAATCGGGCGACCCCGAGGTGCTGAAAAAGCACCGCAAGTTCTACGACCTGGATGAAGTGCAGCGGAAGCTGGGCATGGTACGAAAGGCGGGAATGCGGGTGAAAGGCCTCTTCATGATCGGCCTGCCGGGCGAGACGGAAGAAACAATCCGACGCACCATCGACTACGCCCTGCAGCTCCCCCTCGATGAGGTCAACGTCACCAAGTTCACCCCCTTCCCCGGCGCCCCCATATACCGCGATATCCGGGAGCAGGGAGAATTCAACGAAGAGTGGCCGCTGATGAACTGCGTGAACTTCGTCTTCATCCCCCACGGGATGACGAAGGACCAGCTGGAAGGGCTGTACAACGAGTTCATCAGCAGGTTTTACCGCCGCAGCAGGATCCACTGGGGATACACGACAATGCTGTGGAAGTCACCCCATAGCATCGCCCACTTCATGCGCAACCTGCCGGAAATCCTGAAATTCGAGATGAAACAGAAGTGGTGACCGTACTGCGGAGCACACTCATCGGTGCGCTGTAGGGGTAGGGACATCCTTTTCCGAACCCCCCTTTCCGCTTCGCTCCCTTCCCCCCTTTTCGATAGGGGAATTTAGAGGCGTGTCACCTTCTAGATGCCTGTTTTTCAACAACCAGTAAACAGAGGCTGTTCAAAAACAGTCAGATCGTCGCACCCGCAGCAGGCCCCGCGGAGGCGTAGCAGCGCTACGCCGCACAAGGCGGCCTGCGAGGACGGCGGCGAGATGGCTGTTTTTCAACAACCGTCCAAACTGCTATACTGTCAGCATGTATTTTTCCCACCCCATAACCCGACGTGATGTGCTGAAGACAGCAGGCGCCGTCGGAGCGACTGTCCTTCTTCCCTCCTGCGCCCACCATCTCCCCCTCGACAAGAGGAAGATCCCCGACTTCGGCGATGCCTCCCGTCCCTTTCTTGGCCTGGCGACGTCACTCCGCGAGGAGCACGATTATGAAGCCGTCGTGGGAGGAGATTTGCCGCCAGGTCTCCGCGGCACCCTGTACCGCAACGGCCCCGGCCTGTTCGACCGGGGCGGCCTGCGCAAGCGCCACCTCATCGACGGGGACGGGATGCTTCAGGCTTTCTGCTTTCACGACAAGGGGGTCCGCTACCGCAACCGCTTCGTCAGAACGCAGAAATTCCTTGAAGAGCAGTCAGCCGGCCGTTTCACCCGCCCCACCTGGAGCACCCAGGCCCCCGGCGGCTGGCCGGCCAACTTCTGGCGCGCCGGCGACATCATCAGCCAGGCGGGAATATCGCCGGTCTATCGAAACGGCCAGCTCTACGCCTTCGACGAATCCAGCCTTCCCTACGTCCTCGATCCCGACACCCTCGAAACAAAGGGAGAAACCACCTTCGGACTCCCCCGCGATCTTTCCATCTATTCCGGCCACCCGAAGCTCGATCCGCAGACAGGGGAATGGCTCCATTTCGGCGTGCTACACGGTCCGTCGCCTGCCATTCATCTCACGATCTTCAAAAGGGATGGTTCATTCCGTGAACATCGCTCCCTCCCCATGCCGCGCTACGTCTACATGCACGACTGGTTTGCCACCTCCCGTCATTTCATCATCGCCCTGCAGCCAATGGAAATCAAAGTGTGGGGTTTCCTGCTCGGCTTCCGCAGCCTGGCCGAGTCTCTCCGCTGGAATGCCGGGGAAGGAACGCTCCTCATGGTCCTCGACCGGCACGCACCGGGGGAGCCGCTCCTGCTGGAAACTGAAGCGTGGTACATGTGGCATTCCATAAATGCCGTGTCGGCGGGTGGGGAGATTGTTGCCGACTTTGTGGGCTATCGGGAGCCGGATCACCTGGTGGGAAACGATCCGTACGTATCGGCGGTCATGGAGGGGCGAAAGGGTGAATACCGCTGGCCGGGAGAGGTCCGGCGCTACCGCATCGACCTGAGGGGTAAGCGGGTAACGCAGGAAGCGATCTATGGGGGGCGCTGCGAATGGCCGAGGATCAACGACCGGCACATGTTCGCCCCCTGCCGGTACGTGTACCTGGCCAACAGCCGTCCCGACGAATTCTTCTGGTCTGCGGTCAGCCGGCTCGACCTGTACGAGGGAAAGGAGGAGCGGTTCCAGTTCCCGCCGGGAGTCTACTGCTGCGAGCCGAATTTTGTCGAACTGCCGGGGACGAAAAATGATCCCGGTAGCCGCTCGGCACCGGGCTGGGTGCTGTCGGAGATCTACGACAGCGGCACAAGGAAAAGCTCCTTGGCGGTCTTCGACGCAGAGCGGGTCTCCAGTGGACCTGTCGCGCTCGTGCGGCTCAGCCATCATGTCCCGTTCAGTTATCACGGATGGTGGCGGGCTGAATCAACCTGAGAAGCCCACTGGCAGGCTAGCTGGATAAATCAGGGGTTTAACGACTTAAACAATTCAGGTTGTTCAAAACCAGTCAGATCGTCGCACCCTGAGAAACGGTTCAAGGTTCAGGGTTCAATGTTCAAGGTTAGAAGCATTCCAAACCTAGAACTTTGAACCTTGAACATAGAACCCCCTTTAGGGACAGCGGCGGCGATATGGCTGGTTTTCAACAACCTGTTATCTACGTAAGGTGGCGTTCGCCGAGCATTCGATTCAGATTAAACGCCGCACTGATCAGTGCCAGATGTGTAAACGCCTGGGGGAAATTCCCCAGCGCCTCCCCCCGATGGCCGGTCTCTTCGGCGTACAGCCCCAGGTGGTTGGCATAGCCGATCATCTGTTCGAAAATAAGCCGCGCCTTATGCACCCATTCCGGGTTTGCCTGCTTGCCGCGGACCAGCGCCTCGACCAGCCAAAAGGTGCACATGTTGAAGGTCCCCTCCTCCCCCGTCAAACCGTCGAACGATTTTTCCGGGTCGTACCGGTAGACGAGGTTGTTCGCCAGCAGCCCCCCGTTCCTCGGGCTTGCCAGGATCGCCTCGATCGTTTTGATCATCCGCGGGTCGGTGGGGGACATGAAAAAAACCAGCGGCATGATCAGGTTCGAGGAATCGAGGCAATCGCTGCCGTAATACTGCACAAACGCCTGCCGGTCGCGGTTCCAGCCGCGAGCCATGATGTCCTCGTAAATGCGGTCCCGAACCTCCAGCCAGCGTCCCCTCTGGTGGGCGGGAAACGACCGCTTCTCCGCAAGCCGCAGCCCCCGGTCAAGGGCCACCCAGCACATCAGCTTCGAAAACACGAAGTGCTGCCGTCCGGACCGGACTTCCCAGAGCCCTTCGTCCTCTCGCTGCCAGTTGGCGCACACCCAGTCGAGAAGAATTCTCAGGTGCCCCCACAGTTCATAGGAGATGGGGGTGCCATGCTTGTTGAACAGGTAGACCGAATCCATCAGCTCGCCGTAGATGTCCAACTGGAGTTGCCTGTAAGCGCCGTTGCCGATCCGGACCGGCCCTGATCCCCGGTATCCTTCCAGGTGATCCAGCGTCATTTCGGTAAGGTCATGCCGGCCGTCGATCCCGTAGACGATCTGCAGGGACCCGTCCGGTTCCAGTTCGTGGCAGCGCGCTTCGAGCCATTCCATGAATCGGGTCGCTTCCTCCGTCAAACCTATCCGCATCAACCCGTAAAATGTAAAAGCGGCATCACGAATCCAGGTGTACCGGTAATCCCAGTTGCGCACCCCGCCGGTAACTTCCGGCAGGCTGCAGGTAGGGGCGGCGATGATTGCCCCGGTAGGTTCGAACGTCAGGAGCTTCAGAGCCAGCGCCGAACGGTGCACCATCTGGCTCCAGCGTCCGGTGTAGGTGCATCGGGATATCCAGCGGAGCCAGTAGTGGACCGTATTGAACAGAAGATCGTACGATTCCCGTTCCGCAGGACATGAACCCGCGCCGGCTTCCGGTCCGGTTTCGCCGAAAACGAACGTCGCGGAGTCTCCCTCCTTGAGCGTAAATCTGCCGATTACCCCCGACCCGTCTCTGGTAAGGGGGATGCGGGTAGCGAGCCCCATCTGGAGCGACGGCGAGCGGAATGATGCCCCCTCCGGCGTTATCCGCACCTGATGCTCCTCCCGCGCATAGTCGAACGCCGGGTAGCACTGGACTGAGAGGGGAACTTCCCCCAGAACGGCATTGACCCTGCGGATGATCTTGCGCCCAAATTTTCCGGCACCGACGGCTCCCGACGGGATCATGAAGTCGAAAATTTCGCAGACTCCTTCCGCCGACAGGAAGCGTGTTATGAGAACATTGGTTTCCGGCCAGTACAGCTGCTTCTGCGTCAGGCAGTCGCACATGGGATATATCCGGAACCGTCCCCCCTTCCGGTCATCCAGGATCGCCCCGAATATGCTTGGCGAATCGAAAAAGGGATAGCAGTACCAGTCGATGGACCCGTTCTTCCCCACAAGGGCCACCGTATGCATGTCACCGATGAGGCCGTAATCTTCGATAGGTAGATATGCCATAGGCCTTTTTCGCTTGTTGGAAACCAGCCATCTCGCCGCCGTCCGTCCCTAGCGGGGTTCTATGTTCAATGTTCTAGGTTCAAAGTCTTTAAGCCTTGAACCTTGAACCTTGAACATTGAACCGGTTCACGGGGTGCGACGAACTGGCTGGTTTTGAACAAGCTGGTTAGCTGTCAATATTCCTCTAAAACGATAGCAAAACCTGATAAGGGGGCAAGCGGTGTTGTGCCTTCAAATCGAGATATAATCTCCATGAGGGCAAACGACAAAGTAGCTAAAAAGGAGTGAGCCATGACAGAAAAGATACCCAAAGGATATCATACCGTCACGCCGATGCTGATGTTCAAGGATTCACGCAAAGCGATCGATTTCTATAAACTGGCCTTCGGCGCACAGGAGCATTATGCGATGCCGGGACCGGACGGGAAAGGAGTAATGCATGCCGAGATGCAGATCGGCAACTCCATCTTCATGATGGGCGACGAATATCCGCAGCAGCCAGGTAAAAGCGCGGAAACCGCCGGCGGCTCCCCGGTCAGTTTTTACCTTTATGTCGAGGATGCGGATGAAGCGTTCAGGACGGCCACCGATGCGGGCGCCGTGACAGACATGCCGGTCCAGGACATGTTCTGGGGAGACCGGGTCGGCACGGTGCGGGATCCCTTCGGCTACAGCTGGTCCGTAGCCACCCACACAAGGGACCTTTCGCCGGAGGAGATCCGGCAGGGAGCCGAGGCCGCCTTTGCGCAGATGGCGAAGGGATAACCGCCTGAGAATGTAATGACGGAACTGTTATCTGCGGGTGCTCTTCGGCAGCACCCGGAAAAAAAGCAGACACGCGGGGAGAGAGACGAGGGAAAAGAGCGCCGTCGCGCCGACGCCGAAGTTGGTGGCCCAGCCGATGGAAGACATGGCGCCGTAGTCGGTGAACGCCAGGGAGCCGAAGCCGGCGATGGTGGTGAGGGCGGAAAGCAGCACCGCCCTCCCCGCCTGGATGAAACGCTCTTCAGCTTCGTCGCCGGCTATTCCCCCGACCCGGTGGAAGATATGGAGCCCGTAATCGCTCCCCATGCCGACAATGGTGACTAGCACCATGCTGTTCATGAAGTTGAACTTCATGCCGGTCGCCACCATCAGGCCGAGCATCGCCGTCACGCCGCCGACCACCGGGAATAGCGCAGCGAAGATCCCGGTGGCGGATTTGAAATGCGACACGAGCAGGAACAGGACGAGCACCCCGCCGATAAGAAAGCCGGTGGCGAAGCTCTTTCGCACCGACTGGCTGAGTTGGCGGCTTATGAGGTCGGTGCCGGTGGCGCGGGCGCCGGGATCGACGGCCGAAAGCTGCTGCAGGAATGCGTCCTGGGGGAACTCGCTTCCCTTGTAGTGGAGGTACATCAGCAGGTGCCAGGTGCCGTCCCGCTCGAGGAGGAAACGCTCGGCTATCCCCTTGAATGGTGAATCCCGCAGTTGCTCAACCCCTTGCGCGACAGGCACGGCCTCCGCCTGCGGCAATCGGTTAAGCCCGGTGATCAGTTCCTCGAACATCCCGGGTTCGAACCCATTGTCTTCCAGTGCTCCGGATAACGCATCACCTGTCCGTTGACCATCCAATCTTTGGGACAACCGGGTCAGCACCTCTTCCTGAATCGGCGGCACGTTCAGGACCTGCCCCAGCCATGAAACGGCTGCCAGCTGGCCCCGTTGCCGAAAGCCGTCCGCCAGCTCCCCTACCTGGGCACCACGTACCATGACCTCTGCCGGATCAGTCCCTTCCACCGCGACGATCATCTGCTTCGGCGCGAGGGTCAGGTGGCGCTCGATCCTTTCCTGGGTAAGGAATGCTTCCGAATGGCGCGGCTGGAGATTTTTCAGCTCCCCCTCGAACGAAATGAAGAAGGAGGCGACAGCGCCGAGGACGACGAGCGCGGCGGTCCCGATGATGACCGGCCCTTTGAGCCTGCCGGTCATTCGCCACACGGCCCCAAGTCCGAAGGAGGGAAGCGGCCGGTATCCCCTGCCGGGGAACCTGCTTTCAGCGAATCGGAGCAACGGCGGCAGGAAAAAGAAGGTGGCATACATGGAAAACAGAACGCCGAGCCCCACTAGCAGCCCCAGTTCCGAAAGCGCCCGGACGTCTGACACGGTCAGTGCGAGAAATGGCAGCGCAGTAGTGGTTGCCGCCGTAAAAACCCCTTGGCCGGTGTCGGTGATCGCCAGCCGGAGTGCTTCTTCGGTGGGCCTTCCTCCGCTCCGTTCACAGTAGAAGCGGTCGTAGAGGTGGATTGAATAGTCGGTGCCGAGGCCAATGATCAGCGCGGTGAAAGCAAAGGAAATAATGTGGATCGAGGGGAGGAAAAGACCCGCCGTCCCCAGGGCAAAGGCGGTGCCGCAGAGGATGATCAGGGGGATGAGCAGCATCGGCATCACCCGGCGGTAGGTGAGGAGGAACAGCCCAAGCACCACGAAGAGCGACGAAACGATGCAGGAAATGATGTTTCGCTTCATCACCGCCTCGTCGATCACCGCCGACAGGTGGGCTCCGGCGCATGAAATGGAAACGCCCGCTCCGGCTCGCGCCCTGTTTATTCCCTCAACGAGCTTCCGGGCAAACTCCATCTCCTGCACCGGCCTTGCCGGTTCGGCAATGATGATCAGCAGTTTTCCGTCGCGGGAGATGAAATAGGGGGATTCGGGATCGAGATCCAGCGCCTGGCTCGCCTCCTTCAGCCGGGGGAGGATCAGGTCGCGCAGGTACAGCGGGTCGGCAGCCACCAGGTGCTG
>MHDY01000257.1:9645-10428 GCA_001803705.1 Nitrospirae bacterium GWC2_56_14
TCCTTCAGCCGGGGGAGGATCAGGTCGCGCAGGTACAGCGGGTCGGCAGCCACCAGGTGCTGCACGCCCATGCCCGAAGCCGCGGCGAGTTCGGTGCCGGACCGCTTGAGCGCCCGGTCCATCGATTGGGGAGTCAACGCCTCCACGTACCGGGGCGCGTCGGCAGGATAGAGGAAAAGCTGCGGATGGAGCACCGCGTACTGCAGGAAACGGGCGAACGGCTCAAGTTCATCCGGATCCACCGTCCGGTAGGCGACCCGCCGGAAACCGGGCTGGCCGTCCACCTGTATCTCTTTGAGACGGGCGGCGAACGCCTCGGCTTCGGGAATGAGCCGCTCCCGTTCCCCTTCCAGGATGAAGTACGCTTCGCCGGAACTGCCGGTCCAGGAGAGGGTATCGAGAAAGAGCCGTAACGGTCCCTTCTCGGCGGGGAACAGCTTGAAGATGTCGGATTCGAAGCGGATGGTGGCTATGGAGCCGAAGGAAAGGAGCAGCAGGATGAGCGAGACGAGGACCGTCCGGCCCGGGTAGTGCCAGGTGACGCGGTGAATCCATGCCAAATGCCTGCGGGTGGTCGATTCCACCCAGCGAATGACCGCACCGAACATGTCGTGCTACATTCCCCGGAATTCGGAAAGGGGGAGAACGGCGAGCCCTTCCAGGTTCGGAGACAGGGCATCGTCTTCGAGCGGCTGGTTTATTTCCGGCTCCTTAAAGGTGATCCTGACCCGCGTGCCGTTGGCGTCATTGACTTCCATGACCGATGGGAACGGCACGCCGTCG
>MHDY01000258.1 GCA_001803705.1 Nitrospirae bacterium GWC2_56_14
TGCTGCCTTCCTTCGTGTTTTCAGCCGCTTTCAACGCGATTTTCCCGGTTTGCTGTGCGGTGTCCGCGTTCTGGCGGATATTGGCCACCATCTCCTCCATGGACGCAGAGACTTCCTCGACCGAGGATGCTTGTTCAGATGCGCCGCGGGAGAGTCCTTCCGAACCTGAAGCGATCTGTTCGGCATGGCTGGTCGTCCCTTCGGCGCTTTCCCGTATTTTCCCGATCAGTTCCTTCAACTCCCTGATCATCTCGTTGATCATTCTTCCCAGTTCCCCGAGCTCATCCTGGGACCGCACCGATATCTCTTTTGTCAGGTCTCCGGCGGCGACCTGCTTTACGACGCTGACCGCGGAAGCTGCGGGCAGCACCACCATCCTGCGAACCATGAGATAAATGATCCCGGCGAGCGCAATAATGACTCCCAGGCTCGTTACGATCAGCATTCCCGTTATTCTGTTGGTTTCCCTTGCGACGGCCTGCTTCGAGAATCCCATGGTCACAATGCCGATCTTTTTTCCGTCGATCTGCACGTCCGAGGTCACGCTGATGACGTCCAGGGCTTTCGAGACCTTCTGGACCAGGAGGAGGACATCGTCGCTGGTCTCACTTTTCAGGAGCTCCGCGGTCTCCTTTTCGTTGAAACTCGCAACCGAGCTGGACAGCACCTGCCCCTGTTGATCGGAGACGTAGGTGAACACCATGTCCCGCGCCGCCGCAGCCTCTGCTATGAGGCTGTCGATCGCAATGCTGTCTTTAAACAGGATCGGATCGGACAGATTTTTGCCCAGAAAAAAACCGAGCTCCTGGCCGCGTGCTTCAAGCGTGCGGACCTGGACCTGATACAGGTTTTGAGCGATCAATACCGAACCGATGGCCATGATAACGGCGATGACGCCCGCCATGGTCAGCACGAGCTTGGCGCCGATGCTTTTACCGATCCTTGTGTGCAGTGATGCTTTCATACCCCCCCCTGGCTGCCGTTCCTTGACGTCGTTCCGGAAGCTTAGAATCCGGCCTGCAGCATCGCCGTGATCGTCTTAAAGTCCCGCGACGCGGCGTTTTGCTCATCTTTAAAATCGGTAGCAGCGTATTGAAGCGTCAGTTTAAGGTTCTGGCCCTTGATCAGATAATTGAGGCCGCCCGCCGTCCAGGTGATCTGCTGGGCGTACACCCCGTTGAGCGATGCAAAATCCCATTGCTCGTACCTGAGAAAAGGCTGGATCTGCCCGGGTCCGATCTTATCGATAACGAGGTAGCCCGCTTTTGCATACCACCCTTTTTTATCGCCTTCGACGCCGATGCTTTCCGGATCGGGATCGCTCCCCTGGTAGGCCTTGTCGAAGCTTGTCTTGAGGTAAGCTCCGGACAGCGTGGCGGAACCTGAAACGCCTACAGGATACTCCATAAACACGTCCGCCGTCCAGGCCGAATAATTTTTTTCGCCTGTTTTGTTTGTCACATCGCTGTAGACCGCGCCCGGCTCATACTGCGCTCCGGCGCCCACCGTAAAGACCATCTTGTTTCCCAGGTACGTGCCGCCGTAGCCGAAGGCATCCTCCGGGTCAAGCAAGGCAAGATGGACCCTGCCGGTATAGCGGGGAGAGCTCTCGGGGGCATTGGCGGTTTCCCGGCCCTCCTGCATGGCGGCAAAGTACTGAAGCTTATCATGAGCAAGGCTTCCCCAGGCCACGATGCCCATGTCCCTGGTCCTGGCCATGGGCGTACTGATGAAGAGGGAGCGATCGAGCGTAAGGGCGCTGAAACAACCTTCGAGCACCTCCCGGGTAAAAGGGATCTTGGACCTTCCGAGTACCAGGCGAAAGGACTCATCGAGGTCGGCGGTCACGTAGGACTCCAGCACTCCAAAGTCGCTTGCCGGCTCCCCGGCCACGTCAACAGGACCGATACGCCGCGGTCCAGCCTGTTCTATTTTAACGGAGTAGCCCACTACCCCGGAGGCCTGACCGGTAATGGAAAGACGGCTGCGCCGAAAGGAAAAATCCGTTGTCGGTTTCGTGCCGTCAACACCGGAGCCGGTATCGCGCCACTCGGCATAGAGCTGCATCTGGTAATTGAGCCGCATGAATGAGGTTTCGCTCAATTTGATCGTTGCCCCTTCCGGCGGCAGGCAGGGCTCTTTCGTTTCAGCGGTGCCGGGACGCGGGATCACCAACAGAAGAAGAATAAAACCGCTGACCAGGGTCAGCGCAGTTTTTCGTATAGCGGGTGTCATAATGCCTCCTTAGTGCCGGTCAAAGTAGCTATGCTCTGCATTATTAATTCGAGCCCATCTCCTCGCGCTGCCATCAGCATCCTGCAGGAACGGAGCCGGACCCCCCGGAACCTCCGCCGCCCGAATTCATGTATGCCTTATCCGCTTCCTCGACCCGGTTGGCATCGGTATCAAAGGAGTTTACCGTGTTCGTGCAGGCTGTTGTGCCGCCATTTGAATTCGTTACGGAAGTACCATTTGCCGAATATGCGGCTGAACAGACAGTGCCGTCTGCCGTATACTGTTCTATATTCTTTCTGGCGGTTGCAGTGAAAGTCCAGGTATCATTCAGCGCATGGCCGGTTCCTGTTGCGAACGTAACGAGAACCCCATTAATCAATGGCTGGGGAGATCCCGCTGTTATGGCGACATTTGCTCTCGATGAAGTTGTCCCGCTGACGAGCCAACTGAATGTATCTGTAACTCCGCCAGTCGAATCTATCGTCACGACATAGGTCGAATTTGCGGTACCGGTGAACGTGCCGCTCGTCGTTAAATCATTCTGGGTAGCAGTAGAAGTCACCGCACTCAGTGGCAATGATTCGAAGTTATAAACAATGTTGTCACTCCTGCCCGCAATATCCGTTCTCCAGGGCGAACTGGCGTTCAGTTGACCTTTCATGCTGCTATCGCCCGACAGTTGTCCCCACTGAGCCCAGGAGCCGTCATAGAGGGCAACAGGCCAGCCGAGTATGCCGTCGAGCACAAAGAACGCAATTGCACCTTGAAATCCGACCTTGCAGTAGGTATAGGCGGTCTTCGTGCTGTCCAGGCCGATGGAAGTGAAACTGGCCACGAGTTGGTCGGAAGGATTAAAAACGTTGGTCCCGTTGTACAGCGTGTTGACGGCAATCGCCTGGGCGCCTCTGATGCGGCCCTCAAAAACCGTATAGTCCCCCGAGGGGTTGAACAATCCGGCGGTAGAGCCGCGGATCCCGGCATAAGAACCGGCAGTGGCGGCAGTTCTGTCGTCGATCGGCAGGACATTGGGTATTTTGCCGTCGGCGTAATCGATCATTTCAGACAGCGAAACCCTGAGATCATTGCGCAGGCCAGGGTTGCTTTTTACGCTGTAGCCGGACCGGGCGACAACGGGCGGCAATCCGGCGACCAGTCCGTATGTGGTATTCCAGTTGCCGTTCAAGCCATCCAGGAGTTTGAGCCTGCTCTTGGGAAAACCCCAATAGCGGAACGTGAAATATGCCCGTGTGGCGTTAACCAGGGAGGACCCTGTAAAGACCACCGTCGTATTGCCGTCGATGCCATAGCGTTGGACTAGGTCGTCCATCCTGGAGCCATCCAATACCTCGTTGGTCGATGCGGCGACACCTTCGGTCCTTGTCTGGCTTATGTCATTGGAATCAACAAAGAGAGCACCGGGAACGTGACCTGCCGTGTACGTGGCGTAAGGAGTGACATCGAGGATGACGACCCGGTCATAGCCGGTGCCGTTCACGTTTCCAGAATCGATCCAGAGCTTCAGCGTCGATGCAGCGGTGAGCGGCGAACCCGTCTGCGTGGTTGACGGTTTTTCATAGTCACTGCCGCAACTCACAAAAAAAAGCGCCGCAATGAACACGGCAAGGAATGGCGCCGTGATCATGATCTTTTGCCTGTTCACTGTCATATGCATAACTGTTTCCTCCCGGGAAGTCGATTACTTTTTCTCAAGCGGATAACCGGAGTCTTTCCATGCCTTCAAGCCGCCCTTCATGTATACCGCGTTGGCATAACCGATCTCGTTCAGAGATTTCGTGGCAAGCGGAGCTTTTGTTTCAAACTCGCAGTATACAATGATCCTGGCCGTCTTATCCGGAGCGATTTTCTTCATATGATGCTCCAGGATGCGGGGAGAAAGCCCTACGGCACGCGACATATTCTGCGCACCGTGAATATGGTCGACGATATATTCTTTCATGTCGCGAATGTCGAGCAGCAGAACTTTATCATCGTTGCGGTCCACAATGCTTTTTACCTCCTGGACGGACGCGCTCTTAACCGCTGCTCTCGCCTCTTCCAGGAGTTGGTCCGTGGACTTTTCTGCGGCCAATGCATTGGTGGTGAAGACGCCGATGAACAGCACAAGTGCGATCAGCAGGCTTTCCGTGTATCCCTTTTTCATAACTGGACAATTCATACTTTTCCCCCCTTTTGTTTGAAAAATAATCGTTACAGTTAAATAGAACGATGTTTCTGCGGGTATGCCAAAAGTATTACAAAATGCAAGTAAATGATACCAAGAAATGGAAATGAAGTCAAAACAAATTTAAGTATGCAATATTATGGGGTTAGGTGTTCCGTGAAGTTTTGAGGATGGGTTGTTTTATGTGCAGACCAGAAATAGAGGTTTATTGACAGGAAATATTCCGGGTAAGACAGGAAGTAAGGCCCCAGCGGAGCAGAACAGGCTGGCAGTGATGCCTTAAAGATACTATACCGTCGCGGCGCCGCTTTTGACCGCGTGCGCAAGTACCTGCTGGATGTGGACGTCCACCTGCCGGAGGATCGAAGGCGATACCGCATAACCGTCGCTCTCGTAGGTCAGGATAGGCATCCCCTGCCGGATGCTGAGGGGTTTCAGGATCGCCTCGGAGATGCGGAACGGCAGGCAGTTGAAGGGGCCGATGATGATGATCCCGTTGTAGCCATTGGCCTCCGCCTCCAGCCCCCTGCCCACTGTCGGGGTGATCTCGCCGTAGATCTGCGGCGACACATGGCCTGCGGCCTTCTCGAATTGCGCAGCGGCGTCATTGGGGCCGGCCACGAGCAGGCCTGTCTTCTCGAACAGTCCCCGGTAGCCGTCCTCGATCCGTTTCTCCAGATAATAAGCGAACAGGTTCTGCAGATACCGTTTTCCGTCCTGCTGGAATATCCTTGAAAACGCCTTGGCGAGCGCCAGGCCGCCCGGCTTCATGCCCCACCCGCTTGCGGCGTCTGTTACACCGTAGTACGTGTGATAGTGCAGCAGGTCGGTCATATCAACGGGCTTCAGGATGACACCGTGCCTGGTATAAAGGTCCCGAACGCCGTCCATGAAGAACGGGCTGAAGCGGGTGAAAAAATCGCCCATGACCAGAACCTTGGGACAGGCCCGCGGCTCCTTAATGCGCGGGAGCGCCGTGATCTGCCGGACGAATCCGGGCAGTTCGTCCTGGAACCGGGCTTCCGATTCTGTTGCCGCGATCCCGGCCCAGAGCCGCATGAGCCGGTCCACGCTTCCTTCAGCGCCCACCACGCGGAGCACGTGCTCGATCTCCACGACCAGGTCGGCCACGATGAGCGTTTGCGCCGAATTTTTTGCCAGGGTCATCCTGTCCATGGCGCTCCGACCGTTCTCCTCGGTGGGAGCGAACAGGAACAGGTCGGGTACGCGCTGCTCCGCGATGAAACGCGTGAGGAAGCCCAGGTAGGCGTCCAGTACGCAAGGCGCGCCGCCTTTTAACATATAGTATCCTGCGATCTCGCCAGGCTTGCGCGACTCGCTGATCTTCAGCATCTGTCCGATGCAGAGCGGCAGCGGCAGGCACTCCCGTCCCGATGTGTACTGGAGGCCCCGTTCGAGCTGGGTCCGGTCCAGCGGAGCGATCTCGCCCGTGTGCAGGCCCATCCAGCGGAACGCCATGGCCAGGGCCCGGGTATGGACCTCGGAAAAGTTGGGGAAATAAAAGGTCACGCGCGGATCGTTCATGGATACCGTCTCGCCATTGGTCCTGACGACCTGGTTGTTGCCGACGACCCGGCAGGGGGAGAAGGCTGCGCCCTGGACAACCGCGGCGGCATGATAGTGGCGAACGATGTCGAGAAAGGCCTCGATGCGCGTTTGAATCCCGGCGTCGGCGGTGTGCGCGTCGATCTCGAGGATCAGGTACGGTTTGGAACCCATCCCGGCCGCGACCTCGGCGTGCGTAAAGGCATCCACGGTGCAGCTGAAATTGCTGACGCAGACCAGGAATAGGTTGGGATGCTTTTTGGCCAGCGCCATGGCGTTCAGGATCTGGTTCGAGAAGTGCCATGCAAAGGGCCCCTCTTCGACGGGCGCCAGGCAGTCGGCAGGGATGGCCGCCACGCCCATGCTCGAGAATTTCCTGCCGATCGACTGGGAGGCTTCTGCCGCGTAAGCATTGTAGCTGCGGCCGGCAAGTATGACGGCTGGCCTTCCATCGAAGAGCGCGCGGGCCAGGGCCTGCTGTCCCAGGTCACGCATGGCGCGTTCGGCTTCCAGCTGGGCATGCTTCGCCTCTTCCCAGGCCTGCGCGATCGCTTCGCAACGCATCCCGAACTCCTGCGCGAAGAGCTCTTCCATCTCCTGGCCGCATTCATAGCCACGGGTGAGATCCAGGACCGGTGAAAGGAACCGCGTATCCGGAAATGCCGCAGCAAGAAAGTAGGGGCCGGCCTGGGTGATGGGGCATAAAAAGGAATCGCGGCAAACTCCGGATCTCGCCATGCGCTTCACATGGGGCAGGAAGACCAGGTCCACGCCCTGGTCGACCAGGTCCAGGACCGCTCCGTGCGCTGTCTGCGCAGGGAAGCAGAAGCCGGAATAGGATTTCAGCTCACCCCGCGGATCCAGGCCGGACAGGACCACGTCCATTCCCAGTCCGGACAGGAACGCGGAGTAGAGCGGGTAGAGCGAGTGCGTCAGCAAGGCCCGCGGAATTCCGATGCGCACCCGGGCGACCGGCGTCGTCGGCCCCTTTTCTCCGGTGACCGTGCCGAAGATCATTTCCGCACGCTGTCCGACCAGGTCCGGCGCGGCAACAATGTGGGCGTTCCGCTTCCAAACATTTTCATACAGGCTGCAGCGGCCCCCGAAGGGGAACCGCCGGCCGGCCACCTCGAAACGGTCGATGCCGCAGTGCATGCCGCAGGCTTTGCAGACGAAGCTGCCCGCGGGCGCCATCTCCGGCTCAGCCAGCGCAAGCAGGTCCCTTGCGGGATCAAGCCGGCCCGGGGACCGCGCGAGGGCAAGGAGAGCCACGCCCAGCGCTCCCATCAGCTCCGGGTCGGGTGGGATCACGACCGTGCGGTCGACGCTCTGGGCAAAGGCGTGCCCCACGGCGCGGTTCAGGGCAACGCCGCCCTGGAGGAACACTTTTTTTCCTATCCCGCGCGGGCCCTTGACCTTGGTGAGATAGTTCGAAGCAATGGCATAGACCAGCCCGGCCACGATGTTCTCGCGCGACTGGCCCTGCTGAAAGGCGATGCGGATATCGGAATTGATGAAGGCCGCGCAGGTCGCCTTGAGCTGCACCGGGGCCGTTGCGGAGAGCGCCGCACCGGCGATCTCCAGCACGGTGATGCCGAGGTCTCCCTGAGCGCTCTCTTCCAGGAACGAGCCGGTGCCTGCCGAGCAGGCGTTGTTCATGGCGTAGTCTATGGGCACTCCGTTCCGGAGAAGGATGTACTTGGCGTCCTGGCCGCCGATCTCGAAGATGGTGTCCACCTCAGGGTCGAAATGGGTCGCTCCGGCCGCATGGGCCGAGATCTCGTTGTACACGTGAGCCGTGCCGAGGTAGGCCCCGATGAGCTCCCGGGCCGAGCCGGTGGTCCCGATCAGCCCGACGCTGAGATTGCCGGCCTCTGCTGCCATGGCCCGGAGGCATTCGCGCGTCGCCGCCACGGGATCGCTCTTCGTGCGGGTGTAGCACGATGAGACCACCCCTTGAGTCGCGGGATCGATCAGGACCGCCTTGGTCGTCGTCGATCCGGCGTCGAGGCCGAGGACGAGCAAGCCCTTCGGAGGGGCCTGGCGCGGCAGCGGCGCAATAGCCTTCACCCGGTCCGCAGAGCGGTCGAGCGGGGGGGCGCTGTCCAGGACCTGCTGCGGCGAGATCTCCGGTGAGCGGAAGCAGGGGTCGTCCCGGGTGAGCAGGGCGCAGCCCCAGGCCTCGAAGAAAAGGCTTTCGGGAACCACGACGAATTCCGCAGCAGGAAGCTTCTCGCGGAGCGATGCGAGCATGGCGGCGTTGCGGGACAGGCCGCCGATGACCAGCACCCGGTCGAGATCCCGCTGTCCCTGTTCGAGCAGCGAGATCACCTTGTCGGCCATGCGGTCGTGCAGCGTGTGCAGGATGTCTTCGGTGCGCGCCTCATTGCGGTTGAGCTTGTGGGTGATGTCCGACTTGCAGTGGACGGAGCACCTGCCCGCCAGGGGCACGACCTTCCCGATGAAGGAGCGGTCGATCGCTTCTTCGAGAGAAAGCCTCATCCGTGTTATTTGCTGCACAAAGAACTCGCCGCTTCCGGCGGCGCATTTATTGTGCGAAAGCACGTTCGCGATCCTGCCGTCGGTGAGAAGGTAGACCAGGAAAGACTCGCCGCCCAGCGAAACCACTGCATTAAAGTCGCCCGGCGTCCCTGCCAGGGCCCGCTCGATGGCGGCTACCTCGGTGATGTGCCCCCGGCTGCCGGAGACCCCGTAGTAGGCCGCGCCGCTGAACTCCTTCTCCAGGAGCAGCTCCGCGAGCGCCTCCATCGGACGGCCCTGGTGGGGCACCACCCGGGTGAAGACCTCATCGCCCCGCAAGGCGACCGCCTTCACGGAGATGGCGCCGATGTTCACGCCGACGCAGAACGGGTTTAGCGGCTGTTGTTCCGCGTTCAGGAGCGGGGGCAGGCGATTCATCATGGCTCCCTTTCTGATGATATCCCTCGGCAGGAGGGCGTACGGGAATGACGGATTGAAGTAAGTATAGCTCGCCTGATCAGGGTTGAAGGGAAAAATGGAAAGTTTTTTAGCGCCACCCAACCGGCACCGGGGATCGGGAAGCAACGGGGTTTCTTTTGCAACGGAAGGAAAACAACGGTTTCTTTTAAGACTGGAGCACTTCTCTGATCTTTTGCATCAGCTT
>MHDY01000259.1 GCA_001803705.1 Nitrospirae bacterium GWC2_56_14
CAGGGTCTTGTCCTGCTCCCGTGGATGCTGCACGCCGATCTTCCAGGGGGCGCCGTTCTCCCGGTGCCCCAGGACCCAGATGTCGCCGGCGACGGCAATGATGGCATTGGCGATGCCCCGTTTTTTTATGATATCGGCCACCCGGTCAGCCATATACCCCTTCATGCCGCCAACGTCCATGATCATGCCGGTCTTCTTGAGAAAGATCGTGGACGCTTTCTTGTCAACGATGATGTTCCGAAAATTCACCAGAGCGCGCACCCGGCCTATTTCCCTGTCCGACGGCACGGTCCCTTCTTTCAGCCGCATCTGCCACAGAACCACCAGGGGGCCAACGGTAATGTCAAAGACCCCTTTCGAGAGCGTTGAGATCTTTGCAGCATGCTCCACGACCTCGATCATCTCGGGAGAGACCGTGACCGGGGCCTTCCCTGCGGCAAGGTTCACCTTCGTGATCTCGCTCGAGTCCTTATAGAGCGACATCATGGCGTCGAGCCGCCGCAGCTCCGCCATCCCCGCGTCAATGGCAGCTTCGCCTTCCTGCGCATTCCGGGCAACGACCGTGATGGTCACATCCGTGCCCATGATGCTTTCGGTCTTCTGCACGGTCTTCGGGCCTGAGCAGCCGGAAGCACTGAGGAGCAGCGCAAAAACGAACAATATTGTTTTTTTCACGTGGTATCCTTACGGAGGGAGTTTAAAGGCGAAGGAGGCGAGCACCGGGGTCGGCAGCTACCCCTTGCCCATCTTTTTCTTGATCACCAGGCTTCGTGCCGACGCCCGCACTGCTTCGGGTATGTTGCGGTTCCGTTCGAGCAAGGCAAGGTCACGCTCCGTCATCCGGCTCACGAAACCCAGCGAAATGCCGACCGGCGTCTTGGGGTTGTTCACCAGCGCGGAGGCAACGCTCGGTTTCCTGCACCATTCGGCGTTGGACCCGATCTTGCGGAGAACATCCTCGTTCAGGCTGGTTGACTTGGCAAAGAATTCCACTTCGCCTACGGTGAGCTTGGGATTGGCAATGACCGCCAGCGCAATGATCTTGCTCGACTCCCGGATGAGCAGGGTCCGCGCATCCTTGGCGCCGGTCTGTGCCAGTTTGATCTTCTGCGACGGGGTCATCTTATTGACGATCTGCGACATGTTCAGCTTCTTCTTTGGTTTGTGTTCTTTAGCCGCTTCTGCAGCTGCTGCGGCCGCATCTTCCTCCATGACCACGTCCACGACGCGCGTACTGGTGATAAAGTGCTTGATCTCATCGGACGACGTCAGGGCCAGGAACACCAGCGTGGCCTCGGTAAGGTTGGGGCAGCGGATGAGGTCGCGTGCGATATGGTCATCGTCGTAATAGACATGCGCGATCCGTTCCAGCATGTCCGCAGGCGTGCAGGGGTCAAGCAGGATGTTCCGCAGCGCAATGGGCGAGCAGTGCTCGACATCGAACGGGATCTGCCGCTGCCTTGAATGCATTTTACTCCGCACGGTTGTTTCTTCCATTACCTGCCTCTGTCCCGGAGACCAAACAGCGTTATACGCGATGCCGTGAGGCGACCACTGTCAGCCCCGGTACACTTGGTCCTGTCCGGGTCGCCCCGCTGATCACGGATACGCTGAAATTATACTGAACTGCCGCACGCGCTGTCAAGCAGGCAGGGCAAGGCTTATACGACCTTATAGCCGGCTTCCACAACGGCAAAGGAAAGCTTGTCCAGCGACACCTTGGCGTCGTCATAGGTGACCACGGCCTGGCCTTTCTGCAGGTCGACCTGCGCATCCTGTACGCCGGCGGTGGCCTTAAGCGCCTTGGCCACCCGCATCACACAGTGGTTGCAGGTCATACCCTGTATCTTGAGCGTTGTTGTTGCCATGATCAATTTCCTCCTTAAAGAAGTTCTGCGCGATTATACCACGTTCGTCAGGCGGATTTCAGCCCGAATTTTTCCATGCGGTAGATCAGGGTCGGCCGCGTGATGCCAAGGTACTCCGCCGCCCTGGTCTGGTTGTTCTTGTGCTTCTCCAGCGCCTTGATGATAAGGCTTTTTTCGAGGTCTTCCAGCGAGATCCCGTCCTCTGGCAGGTTGAGGATGATCTCCTCGACCCCCTGTTTTTCTTTTTTTCCGAGCTTTTCAGGCAGATCGGCAAGGGTGACCAGTTCGCCCCGCCTGAGCACCGAGGCACGTTCCATAACATTTTCAAGCTCGCGCACATTCCCGGGCCAGCCGTATGCCCGGAGCGCGGACAGGGCCGCGGGGTCGATCCCGACTACCGAGGAATTGAACTTCTTCAGGAAATACTGGGCCAGCAGCGGGATATCGTCGCGCCGCTCCCGCAGCGGCGGCATCTGGAGCGTGATCACGTTCAGCCGGTAGTAGAGGTCCTCCCGGAAGGCGCCCTCCTTCACGGCGCGTTCGATATCCTTGTTCGTGGCGGCCAGGACCCGCACATCGACCGCAAGGGGATGATTGCCCCCTACCCGGTCCACCTGCCGCTCCTGAAGCGCCCGCAGGATCTTCGCCTGCAGGTCGACGCGGAGATCGCCGATCTCGTCCAAAAACAGCGTGCCGCCCCGGGCAAGCTCGAACTTGCCCGCCTTGTCGCGCACCGCGCCGGTGAAAGCGCCTTTCACATGTCCGAAGAGTTCGCTTTCGATGAGCCCTTCGGGGATCGAAGCGCAGTTCACCGCAACAAAGGGCCCCTGGGCCCGGGTGCTGTTAACGTGAATGCCCCGGGCAAGGAGCTCTTTTCCCGTGCCGCTCTCGCCCGTAATGAGCACGCTGGCTTCGCTGGGGGCGACACGGCCTGCCAGATCAAGCACTTCCTTCAGCCTGTCGCTCGTCCCGATGGTGCCGGCAAAACTGTACCGGTCGGTCACCGCCGCCCGGAGCTCCAGGTTCTCGCGCTGGAGCCTCCGCAGGGTAAGCGCTTTTTCAAGCGTCATCCGCAGCTCATCACGGTTAAAGGGTTTCGTAATATAATCGAAGGCCCCCTTCTTCATGGCTTCCACAGCGCTTTCGATCGTGCCGTAGGCCGTGATGACAATGACGGGCAGCTGCTCATCCTTTTCGCGGATCCGGGCCAGGACCTCCATGCCGCCCATGCCCGGCATCGTGATGTCCGTGACCACGGCGTCACCGGCCTCCTGCTCGAAAAGGCGCAGGCCGTCCTCGCCGCTTGAAGCGGTACGCACCGCGTAGCCCGCCTCGACCAGGCTGAACTCCATCACCCGGCGCAGGCTGTCATCATCGTCTATAATGAGGATCGAAGGTTTTTTCATGATAATTAATATCTTTCCGTTACCCGACCGGGATCTTCACCGTGAACGTCGTTCCCTTGCCCGGCTCGCTCGCCACATCGATGGTCCCCCGGTGGTTCTCGATGATCCGATAGGTGATCGCAAGGCCCAGACCGGTGCCGTTTTTTTTGGTCGTGAAAAAAGGGCTGAAAAGCCTTTTTCGGCTCTCCTCGCTGATCCCGACGCCGGTATCGACGATGCGCACCACGATCACTCCGTTGAGGAGACCGCTCTCCACGGTCAGGACGCCCCCCTGCGGCATGGCCTGCAATGCGTTCAGGATCAGGTTCAGAAACGCCTGCTTCAGCAGTCCGGCATCGAGCGGCTGCTTGCCAATGGAAGGGTCAAGCCGTGTGTCAACCCTGATGCCCGATTTCCGCGCCTCCTGGCTCGTGAGCACAAGAACGGACTGGAGCTCTTCATTCACATCGGCCTGCTGGAGATCAGGCTCCTTCGGTCTGGCGAATCCGAGAAACTCCTGCACGATCTTGTTCAACCGGTCCGTTTCCTTCAGAAGGATCTGGATGAACTCGTACTTGGCATCCTGCGGATCATAGTCGTCCCTCAGGATCTCGACAGCCCCCTGGATCGCGCCAAGGGGGTTGCGGATCTCATGCGCCATTCCTGCCGAAAGCTGGCCCAGGGCCGACATCCGGTCGGCGCGCCTCAGCTGCTCCTCGGTCTGGAACAGAATGTCGGTCTGCTCTCTCAGCTTCCGGTGAGACTCATCGAGGCGGAGCAGGGCCTCTTCATGGCGCGCCCGTTGATTGCGCTCCATCTGGCTCAGAATACCGGTAACCCCGCCGAGCAGCAGAAAAAGGAACACTTCCACAAAGTTATATACGTCGAGAAACGGATCGGTCCAGTGAAGGAACAGGTGCGGCGCAAAAAGAAGGGCCGAACTGATCGAGACCAGGACCCCCCCCTTTATGCCGTACCAGTAAGCCCCGAGAACGATCGGGATAAGATAGAGGTGCCCCAGCATACTGTGGAGCAAACCCGCGCCGCCCCCGCCCAGAAAATAATGGACCGCTGAAATAGTCGCCAGCAGCCCGGCCAGCACATACTGCTGTACTGACCCGAAACGACCTGTCACCATCCTTTGCATGATGGGCAGTATACCACACCGCGGCACTTTGCAGCAAGCTGTAGAGGTTATTCCGCCGGGGCACCCTTGTACCTTATCGCAATCGTTCCCCGACTTCGGACCACGGTCATCCTGAGCTCATAATGAGCTTTTACGAATATCTGTGTTTGCCCTTGACAATGTCCGGGCCATTTGATATGACTATCAGACTTATAGCATTCCAATCGGAAGGGAGGTGAAACCACATGAAGAAGATCATCGCATTGTTCACGGCAATGGCATTCGCTCTGACCCTCGGCGTAGCATTCGCGGAGGAGACGGCACCGGTCACCGCTGCAACAGCCACCGCTCCGGCGAAGACAGACGATCAGGCAGCAGCCAAGAAGGCAGCAGCCAAAAAGGCGGCAGCCAAAAAGAGGGCTGCTAAGAAGAGGGCCGCCAGGAAGGCAGCAGCCAAGAAGGCGGCAGCAGAGAAGGCAGCAGCAGAGAAGGCAGCAGCAGAGACAGCAGCTCCGGCAGCAGCTCCGGAAGCGAAGTAGTTTGTAGTACCCTATACCGCTAATTCATTATTCGGAGCGGATAACGGTTATTGTGGATGTAAATTTATATCTGGCAGACGGATCAAACCGTCTGCCTTTTCCATTTTCACATCCCGCTTAATCCCACCACAGGAACAGGCGCCTTGTTGATCGCATCTCCTTCACAAGGTCGTTGACATTGCCCGGCCCCTGGTCCACTGCATCGGGACAAAAATCGTATACCTCTTCGGCAAAGGACCTGAGATCGTTCGGCAAGGTCTTAAACTCAATTTCTACCCAGTCAATATCAGCACCGATGATATCGAAGGAAAAGATCTTTTCCCAGTCTTTAAGACGCACCAGGACATCCTCGGTCAGTATGCCGTATTCCTTGCCGCTGGTCTGCATGATCCGCAGGATGTCGTACTGGTCTGCGCCCTTGATGACGCCGATCGTATCCCGCTTGAGCCCGTCATTCATGGCCACCACAAAGGCCATATAGTGAAGCGGCTTCAGCCGCTTTCTCAGCTTCGTAAGGACCCGGCCGGAACGGTCCTCGGGGACATCGACCGAGATGCCGTTCGCCATGATCTGGTAATCGTTCTCATCGTATCCCGTGAGCCGCTGGATATGCTCCTGCGTCTCTTCCTTGACAAGGATCAGGACCTTTTTGTCAAAACCGATCTGGCGCGCTACTTCCTCTGCGTGGGGAGAAAGAACGACCCGCTGCTTCCCTCCTGCGCCTGTCACCAGCAGAGCAAGAACCGCCACTGCCAAAACGACCATCGCTTGTCCGCGGCCAGTATGCACGCTCGGCACCTCTCTTTCGGCACGTTGCCGAGTTATGATCAGCTCCGGCTGCAGCTCCGGCTGAACACGGGCAATCTTATCATACCTGAAGAGATGAACACAACAATTTACTTTCCTCGCAAGGCAGCTGCGGCTATACTATAAGTACAAAAGGATCAGGAGGACATGGGCACCGATGAACAACGAGGTACAGGCCGCGCCTGGAACACCACCGGCGGCGGTATTGTTTGATTTCGGCGGGGTTCTGGCAGACGAGGGTTTTTATCAGGGGCTGCTGGCCATCGGACGCGGACAGGGCCTGGACCCGGAGCTTTTTTTCAGGACCGCTGACAGGCTCATTTACGAGACCGGCTACCTGGTAGGCCAGGCGAGCGAAGAGGCCTATTGGCAGGCACTGCGGAAACAAACCGGCATCCGAGGTTCGGACAGCGAGTTCCGCTCCGAGATCCTGACGAGGTTCGTCATGCGGCCGGCGATGCTCAGACATGTTGATCGACTGCGGGCAGAGGGAGCGATCGTTGCCATTCTGAGCGACCAGACCAACTGGCTCGACGAGCTGGGCAGAGCAAACGGCTTTTTCCGGCACTTTGATGCGGTCTATAATTCGTTTTGGCTCCACCGAAGCAAGCGGGATCCGGCTGTGTTTCCCGAGATCTGCGCCGCGGTGGCCACCGCACCCGGCAGGACGCTGTTTATTGACGACAATGCAGGACATATCCGCCGCGCAGCAGAGCAGGGCCTCAGAACGATCCTGTTCACAACCGTAGAGGCATTTGAAGCGGAACTGCCGGTCTTTTTTCCCGCGCATAAGCGCCGGGAATGACCGGACCGATGAAGCATTCTGATGTTACGGCATGCCATCTCATGCCAGGGAGACCCCTATGGAAAATGCAAAATTATCAGCCATGATGCTATGCGCAGCCGGTCTGGTCATCGCTTCCTGCTCGGGAACCCGTCCCGTAAACCTCGGCGTAACGAACGGCCTGCTTGCGCCCTGCCCTTCCACGCCGAACTGCGTATCAAGCCAGAGCAAGGACCCCGGACATGCCGTTGCGGCCCTGGTCTACACCTCCTCACCTGCCGAAGCCATGGCAAAACTGAAAAGGATCGTGCAAAGCATGCCCCGCACCAAGATCGTGAACGACACGCCGGCCTATCTTCATGCCGAATTCACCAGTGCGATCATGCGCTTTGTCGACGATGTCGAGTTTTCCCTGGACGAGCCTGCAACTTCGATCAATGTGCGATCAGCCTCCCGCCTGGGAAAATCGGACCTCGGCGTGAACCGGAAGCGCGTGGAAGAGATCAGGACGAAGTGGATGACCGCGGGACAGTAGGTGAGCGCGATGGCGAGTGACAGAGCGTTCATTTCAGTCATCCTGCCTGTGTTGCATGAAGCGGGAACCATTAACACCGTGATCGCCCATCTGCGCGGCCTGCTGCAAAACAGCCCCGTGGAGATCATCGTCGTAGATGGGGACCCTGCAGGCGGGACCCTGCGGGCCATCCAGGATGAAGGTGTTGTACGAATGTTTGCTGAACCGGGACGGGCGCGCCAGATGAACTACGGCGCTTCACAGGCTCACGGAGAGGTCCTCCTTTTCCTCCACGCCGACACCCTGCTGCCGCAGCAGGCACTTACGCGGATAGAGGCAGCCCTGGGAGACACCCGCATTGCTGCAGGGGCCTTTGACCTGGGGTTCGACACGAAGAGAAGCATATTCAGGCTCACGGAAAAATATGCCGCCCTTCGCACCCGGCTTACGAGGATCCCTTTCGGCGATCAGGCGATCTTTGTACGCAAAGCTTACTTTAATGAGATCGGCGGTTACGCGGAGATCCCTTTGATGGAGGATGTTGAGTTGATGGGCCGCATCAAAAAGCAAGGCGGCCGGATCTGTATCATCCCTCTGCAGGTCCTGACCTCTCCGCGCCGCTACGAACAAGAGGGGCTCCTGTACTGCACGTTCAGGAACTGGGCGCTTCAGCTGTGCTACCTCGCAGGGGTATCGCCTGCGAAACTGGTAAAATGGTACCGACAATCATGATCGTATTTTTTCAACACCTGCTGCTCATCATGCTGACGCTGTTTCCGGCAATCATGCCCTCTGCTGCCCTCGGCGCTGACGGCAGAGATACGCTCTTCCGCGAGGATTTCGAAAACCTTGACAATTGGAAACCGTTTTTCTTTCCTAAAATAAAAAAGCATTCCACATATACCATCGAAACGAACGATAAGGACCACATTCTCAAAGCAGAAAGCAGCGGTTCGGCCTCGGCCGTCGTGTACAAGAATTCCTTTAATATCTACGAGCATCCCCGCGTAACCTGGCGCTGGAAGATCGGCAACGTCTATACAAAAGGCGATGCCCGCACCAAAGAGGGAGACGACTATCCGATCCGCGTCTACATCATGTTCGAGTACGAGCCTGAACATGCAGGCGCTTTTGAGAAGTTACAATACGGCGTGGCAAGATCGATCTATGGCGAATACCCGCCCCATAGCAGTCTGAGCTATGTCTGGGCCAACAAAGACGATCCCGACAGGTTCCTAAAAAGCCCGTACACAGACCGGGCAATGATGGTGCTGCTTGAAAAGGGACGGCAGAAAGCCGGCACCTGGCAGGAGGTCGAGATCAATGTCCTTGAGGATTACCAGCAGGCCTTCGGAGAGAAGCCGCCTGCACGCGCACGCATTGCGGTGATGAACGATTCTGACAATACGGGCGAGAGCGCGGTGTCGTATATGGACTATATTGAAGTATTCAAGTAAAACTTTTCTGCAGTGCTCTCCCCTCCCTTCAATGGAGGAGACCAAGGAGAGGGACTGCCTGTTGTTCCATCGGGCCGGGGATTGTCCTTGAACTGACCAGCTGTTTATGCAATACTGAAAAGAAACCCGCACCATATCAACCATGCACGACAAACCGGTCATTCTTCTGTTTATAAAGGCCCCGCTCAAGGGGCAGATAAAATCGCGCCTCGCGGCGGCCATCGGCAATGATGCAGCGCTGGATCTGTACCAGCGTTTTGTCCTCGACACCATCGACACCGTGGAAGCGCTTACGCTCCCTTTGCGCATCTGCTTCTACCCGCCTCATGCGGAGGCAACGATCCGCGCCTGGCTTGGCAACAAACTGGACTGCATGCCTCAACAGGGAGATGACCTGGGCGAACGCATGGAAAACGCATTCAAGCAGGTCTTTCAAGAAGGTCATGACCGGGCAGTGCTGATCGGAAGCGATATCCCGGCGCTCAACACGCTGATCATTGATGAAGCGTTCACCTCCTTGAACGTGCACGACGCGGTCCTCGGACCTGCAGCCGATGGCGGATACTATCTGATAGGGTTTACGGCAAAGACCTTTCAGCCGGACCTGTTCCGCCATATCGCCTGGAGCACGAATACGGTTTTTGACGAGACCCTCGCCAGGACCAAGGGAGCCGGCAGGCGGGTCCACCTGCTGCCAAAACTGCATGATGTCGATACGCAAGACGACCTTCGCCTATTTTTTAAAAGCCGTCGAAACGACCCTGGCAACTCCTCCAGGACCCTTGCCTATCTGAGAGAGCAGGAAGGAAGGTTTTTTTGACCATGAGCACGAAACCAGCCATCATAGCAGCAGCTGTTGTGACGATCTTCCTGCTGG